>JBBQMH010000086.1:0-8318 GCA_038328755.1 Candidatus Limnocylindrales bacterium | reverse complement strand
CGCTGGCCCTCGGCGTAGATCGTGTCGAAGGCGAGGCTCGACTTGCCGCTCCCGGACAGGCCGGTGATCACGACCAGGCGGTCGCGCGGAAACTCGAGGGTGACGTTCTTGAGGTTATGTTCGCGCGCGCCGCGAACTACGATCCGATCGAGGGGCACCCGCGCAGTGTAGCGGAACCAGACCAAACCGAACAGGTGTTCGTGATAACGCTGAACGCCGTCCGTGAAGGGATACGGACGACGTTCGCGTGTTCGGGTCTAACCGGGCGCGACGCCTGGCGGAAGGAGGGCTCAGCTCGAAGGCGCTTCCTCCGTTGGTCCACCGAGGCGAAGCATGAACCGGGCGAAGATCCCGGCTCCGGTCAGCGAGAACAGGCCCAGGCTCAGCCACAGGATCGGGCGGGCAAGGTCGAGGTTCTCGACGCTGATGAGACTCGTGGGAAGCGATCCGAGGTACGCCTGGTCCGCGGCTTCCATGCCGTAGATCTGGGGGACGATGTAGAGCACCGATGCGACGACGAGGAGGAAGCTCAGGATCCGGAATGCCCCCGGATCGTCATCGGGATCGCGAACGATCTTGACCACGAGGGCCCAGAACAGGACGACGGTCGCCAGCGGGGCGGTGATCGGAAGCCCATCCGCCGTGAGATACAGGTTCGGCATGAGGAAGATCATGCTCAGGCCGAGCGTGATGACGAGAAGCGCATCACGGATCAGGACGTAGGACAGCCACCACACGTCGCCACCAAACCGGAGGGTCAGCGTCTGCAGGAACCGCAGGACGTACGGTCGCGCGAAATGCATGACCAGGGTGAACGACCACAGGATCGGCAGGACGGCGGCGACGGACAGGACCATCCAGCCCTGGGCGCCATTGGTCAGCGCGGCTGCCAGGTCGTCTGCGTTGAGAGGCACGTCGGGGTTCATCGAGTGACCTCCTGGCTCGTGGTCGGCTTGGACTCGTTCTGGCGGCGGGACCCAGTCCCGCGAAGGTTGTAGGCCACCGCGAAGAGGCCGAGGATCCCGACCATCGCGCCCGAGAGGTAGCACAAGGGCAGGGCTAGGTCGGGGTTCATCGAGCTGACGAGCAGCGGCATGATCCAGTCGACTCGCTGGCCGGTCAGTTGGGTCATCTGCGTCCCCAGGAAGTACGGCCCCACGTAGAGGACGGCACCGAGCCCAAGGAGCAGGACCTGTGCACGAAACCAGCGGATGTCGGCATCGCCCCGGGTCATGAGCTTGATCAACATGACGGCGAAGGCACACACGGCCGCGAGCCCACCCGTGATCGGCAGGTTCTGGCCGGTGACAACGTCCGGGTAGAAGAAGATGAAGCTTCCGAGGAAGACCTGGACGACGAGGATGTCGCGCAGGCCGATGTAGATGATCCACCAGAGGTCTGCCCCAAGGCGAAGCGTGAACTTGCCCGTGGTTCGGACCATGTAGGGCCGACCGAGATGTAACGCCAGGGCCAATGTCCACAGGACGACGAGCGCCGCCCCGATGGTGCCCTCGACGAAGCCCTCGCCTGCGTCGAAGAAGCCAGAAACCTGATCAGGAGTCATCCTGCACCTCCGCTACCTGTGCTCATCGCCTGGTCGATTGATCGGTCGAGTTCGTTGTTCGCCACGCGCATGAGATCCGGCCGGTCCACGGGCCCACGACCCGACAGCACCTTGACCGTGGGACATCCGTACACCGCGTCACAGCGGAAGCAGCGGCTCGCCTCGGCCTGCGCCGTCAGCTCGTCAAAGCCGACCTGGGTGGCCTGGAATGAGCCCGGCTCGAACATGGGCAGCGGGGCGTGTGCCCGGGGCTGGTTGGCAAGGCGCAGTGACAGCCGGGGCTCGGGAGGTGTCGGATACCTCACGGTGGCGAAGATCTCGGCCTCGCCGTCCCGCGCTCCGGACAGGTACTCGTGGATCGAGCCTGCTGCCCGACGCCCGGAGGCGACGGCGTCGATGATCGTCTTCGGTCCCGACACCACGTCACCGCCGGCGAAGATCCCGGCTCGGCCGGTCTCCATGGTCCGTGGGTCGGCGACGATACCCGCCCACCCGCTGATCTGGATGCCTGCGCCCTCGGGAAGAATCGACGGATCCGGCTCCTCGCCGATGGCCACCAGGATCGTCGAGGCAGGGATCTCGAACTCGGATCCCGGCACGGGCGCCCACGCGGCAGACCGGCCACTATTCCCGTCCTTGGGCCGCTGTTCCTGGCACCGAAGCGCGACGGCCGCGCCGTCCCGACCGATGACCTGGACCGGCACAACGCCGGTTCGGAGAACGACCCCCTCGCGCTCGGCGGCCTCGATCTCCTCCGCCTGGGCGGGCATCTCGTCCCGGCCTCGCCGGTAGGCGATCGTGACGCTGCTGGCTCCGCTGCGCAGCGCGGAGCGGGCGGCATCCATGGCCGTGCTGCCGCCACCGACGACCACGACGTGGCCGGACAGGCGCGGTGCTTCGCCGAGATTGACGCGCTTCAGGAACAACGTCGCAGGGACGACTCCGTCGAGCCCTTCACCGTCGACCCCGAGGCGTCGGCTCTTGGATGCGCCGGTCGCCAGGAAGACGGCTCGGAAGCCCTGTCCCTCGAGGTCGGCCAGGGAGAAGTCGCGGCCCATCGCAGCGTCGAGGTGGAGTTCGACCCCCAGGCTCAGGATCCGTTCGATCTCCTCGCCCATCACTTCGCGCGGCAGGCGGTATTCGGGGATCCCGATCGCCATCATCCCACCAGGCACGGGCATGGCCTCGAACACGGCCACGGGATAGCCGAGCCGGGCGAGGTAGTAGGCGGCCGACATGCCGGCGGGGCCACCGCCGACGATGGCGACCCGCTCGGGTCGGCGGGTGGCGGGTGGCGGCACGGCCGGGAGATGCCCACGCTCGGAGGCGAACCGCTTGAGGGTCCTGATCGCAATCGGTTCGTCCAGGACGCCACGTCGGCAGGCGATCTCGCACGGGGCGGTGCAGATCCAGCCGCAGACGGACGGGAACGGGTTGACCTCGGCCGCCACCGCATAGGCGTCGTCGTAGCGACCCTCGGCGATCAGCCCGACGTACCGACCGGCATCGGTCCCGGCAGGGCACGCCACCTGGCAGGGAGCCTTGGGCGACTCGGACAACCCCGAGGGTCCCGAGGAGGTGGGGACCATGGACTTCCAGGTCTGCCACGGCTGGGGCCGCTCGGCCGTCCGCCACGGGAAGAGATCACCCCACGGCGACACGTGCTCGGGCTTGAGGGACTCGGTCGTGACCTCAGACAGGGGGGCCCAACCCCCGACCTCAACGGGCCGGCGGACGGGTCCCTGTCGAGCCGCAAGCGGAACGGTGCCGCTCTCCTCGTGCAGGCTCATGACCACGACCGGGCACTCGCGAATACAGATCCCGCAGCCGATGCATTCCCCGACCTGCGTCGGGTGTTCCATCATCCACGGCAGGATGCTCTGGAAGCCCAGTCCGGACTCGACCCCTGGCCGATCCGGGCGGCTCATGTCGAGCGCCTCAACCGGGCAGACATCCATGCAGATGCCGCAGTTGAAGCAATTGGCCTGGTCGATGCTGATGCGGTAGCCCATGGCGCGCCTCCACTGCAGAACTGCAGTCCCAAGGATGCGCAGCGCGATGGCCAGGCCGCGACACCCAGGAGGATGGGTACGCGACCTGCTCGTTCGGGTAGGTAGGAGCTTTGGCAGCCGAACCTGAGACGGCTGCGGATCCCGTCCCTGGCGGCTAGATGAGCTGATCGCGTACGGCTCGGGCCGCGACCTCGGTGCGGCTCTCAGCGTGGAGCTTGTCGAGAATGTTGCGAAGGTGGAACTTCGCGGTGTTCTCGGAGATCCCCAGCTCGAACGCGATTTCCTTGTTGCGAAGACCCTTGGTCACGAGGCGCAGGACCTCGAGTTCCCGCGGTGTCAGTCGATCAGGATCCGAAGGTTCGGGTCTTCCGGTCGTCGCTGCGCCCCCTCGTGTCGTCTCGGTTGCGATCCAGAGATCCAGGATCCGGGCCGCAATCGCCGGCGTGATGGCGACCTCGCCGCGCTCGATGGCCTCGATCATGGTTCGAAGTTGGGCTGCGTCCACACTCTTGAGCAGGTAGCCACGCGCACCGGCCTTGATCGCCTCGAAGAGGTCCGCCTCGTCCTCGCTCACGGTCAGAATCACGATCGCGGCAGCCACGTTTCGACGCCCGAGTTCGCGAGTGGCGTCGAGGCCGGAGAGGACTGGCATCCGGACGTCCATCAGCACGAGATCTGGCTGCAGGCGCTCCGTGGCGTCAATCGCCTCCTGTCCGTTGGACGCCTGGCCGACGATCTCATGCCCCCATGCCCCGAGCAGGGAGGCGAGTCCGTCGCGAAACAGCGCATGGTCGTCGGCCAGCAGGATGCGCATCAGCGATGACCCCGCGTCATCCCGGCACTCCAATCATCGCTGGCCCTGGATCGACCTCCTCGGCAAGGACCGGCACCCTGAATTCCACGATCGTCCCGCCGGCCGGACCCGCGATCCATTCGATCGTTCCGTGACTTGCGGCGGCGCGCTCCCTCATCGCGGCCAGGCCATAGTGTGGCCAATCCGTTGATGCATCGACCGATCCCGCCATGCCGGACCCGTCATCAGCGATCCGAACGACCAACGTGCCGTCTGCGACTTCCATCGAAACCCGGACGCGGTGGGCAGCCGCATGCTTCCTCACGTTGGTGAGTGATTCCTGGACGATCCTGAAGATGTGGCCCTGCGCGGCGTCGGGCAGGCTGATGGCCCTGACGCCCTCGGCGGCCTCGACATCGACGACCAACTTCGATGCTTCGGCGAACCGCTCGGTGTACGACTGAATCGCCGGCACCAGGCCCGTCGCTGGGTCGATGGCACTTCGGAGCCCCAGGATGGCCTCGCGAACGTCGACATAGATCGACCTCGCCGCGGCAGCCAGCTGCTGGAGCTGCAATCTGGCCTCAGTTACTCGCTCGTCGTCGAGGAGGTGGTCCACGGCCATCGATTTCGTATTCACGTACCCAAGGACCTGGGCGAGCCCGTCGTGCATCTCGCGGGCGATCCGCTCCCGCTCCTCCGCCACGGCCAGTTCGCGGAGCCGCCCCTGAAGGCGGGCATTCTCGACCGCGATCGCTGCCTGGTTCGCGAGTGACGAGACCGTCTCCACATCCTCCGCCCCATAGTGCTGTTTTTCACGCGATCCGATCACGAGACTGCCGATGGTCTCGCCTCCTCGTTGGAGCGGCACCTCGAGCCTGGACCCACCAGCCACGGTCCCTTCGACAGCGACAGCCGAGGGGTCGCCACTCAGCACCCTGATCGCAGGGTCGCCGGCGCCCGAGTCGAGCAACAGGAGCGCGCCGTCCGCGCCGACCAGGCCACGGGCCTGATCCACCACTGCCTGCATGATCCGATCGAGTTCGGAGATCGCAGTGATCGCCAGGCTGACGCCGTGGAGTGCGCGGATCGATGCGTTGCGCCTCTGGAGCTCGGCGTTTCGATCTTCCAGCTGACCCGCCAGCGCATCGATGCGACGGAATGTCAGCGAGGAGAATGCGAATGCAAGAGCGCCGACGATCAGGACCACGACGATCGTGTCGCCCGGAAACGGCAGGATCTCATCGAGGGCCGTGTCGCTCAGCCACTCAATCGCGCCAACGGCGAGAGCCGGCAGGACGACCGTCAGCCATCTCAGGCGATCAAACATCGATTACCCCATCGAACGATTGAGCCGGGACGCGCGCACGTACGGTGGCTCGCATCAGCATAGGCCACCGAGGCGGGGTGCCCTTGGCACGCTGCGATCACACCACGATCAGACTCGTCGGTGGGTGCTCGCCTGCCTCCAGAGCTGCAGTCACCCGGCTCGGTCCGAGTCGCGGCAGGTCCGGGAACAGCCCCGGACTCGAGGCAAGGACCCGTCGATTGCCATGCGTATCGGCCACGATCAGGACGAACCCATCCGTCGGGTCGTCGCGGCGCTTGAGCGCAAGGCGTCGCTCCAGCGCTTGACCATCGCGGAGACGCATCTCGAGTTCAACGGCCGTTCGCGTGTCAGAGTCAGTGATCATCGCGTCCCAGGCCCGGAGCTCGGAACGGAGCAGCAACGCCGGAAGCGGGACCTCGGTCTGGTACCTGAGCGGCGGACGAACGCTCCCGAGGACACGGGATAGCCTGGTCGTATGCGCGTCGTCGCGGAGAGGCCCCTGTCCCGGATAGAGCCGCACCGACAGGTCGAGGCCAAGGACACCGGCAAGCCTCGATGCGTCCACGATGGACAGCGTGGTCACCTGGGCGCCCTCGATCCTCGAGTACCTCGAGCGTGACATGCCGGCGGCCGACGACACTCGGTCCTGGCTCCAGCCCGCGCCGATCCTTGCCTCTCGATACTCATCCCCCAGCGTGGCGCATGCCCGGATCCCCCGGCGCGTGGCCCGATCAACAGTGCGCTCTATGGAGGACATGAGCCGATCATCGGTCCTCCGGGTTACCTCGCGATCACCCGCCTTCCAGAGCCGCGCGGCAACTTCGGGGCCTCCAGTCTGGGTGGCCCCGTGCCGCTCGGGAACTTCGTGGCCCCCGTCTGGGTGGCCCCCCGTCTGGGTGGCCCCCCGTCTGGGTGGCCTCCCGTGCCGCTCGGGAACAACTCGACTACAAGGGCCGTTTGGCCGGGGTACGCGCCGCTGGCCGGGCGGGCCTCGATGCTGCATCACGGCCGTTCGTTTCGCTACCGACACAGTCCAGCCACCAACTGTTGGTAGAAACGGCCCCGGCGGGCGCCAGATTGATGCCACAGGCATGGCCTTAGTCGAGTGGTGCTCCTACAGCACATTCGGCCGGCATTCGGCCGGCATTCGGCCGGCGGGCGGACCAAGCCGGCGGACTCGGCCATCAGCCGGCGCCCTCGGCCATCAGCCGGCGCCCTCGGCCCTCAGCGGCGCCTGGTCGGCCGTGCGCCGGTGCGCTTGCGGATGTTCGGCGTCACGGTGCGGTCCCAGGTGGGCCGGTCGAGCCGGCGTGCCGCCGAGCCCGCCTGATCCTCGTGCTCATCGCGAATCCCGGGCAGCCAGTCCGCCGCGGTACCGAGCGAGCCGCCGGCCCCGCCGTCCGCGTCGGCCCCGCCGTCCGCGCCGGCCACGCCGTCCGCGTCGGCCCCGCGGTCCGCGCCGGCCCCGCGGTCCGCGCCGGCGCCGCCGTCCGCGTCGTCCACCGCGACCCCCGGGTCCACCCCGGCCGGCAGCACCGTGACCGAGGAGACCTCGAATGCCGGGCCAAGCGGTTCTTCCGGTGCCCCGGGTCGGCGGTGGGACGCCGGGCGTGCCTTGCCCGCGACCTCGGCGGCCCGCGCCACGACTGCTGATTGGTCCTCGTTGAGGACCCGGAACCGAATCTGCTGGATCTCGTCCCGAAGGGCGGCGGCGCGCTCGAACTCGAGCTCCTTGGCCGCGGCGCGCATCTCGGTCTCCATCCGCTTGACCAGCTCTTCGACCTTGCGGTTGTCCATCTGGACGAGCCGCGCATCACGGGCCTCGCGCTCCGAGGTGTAGACGACCGTGCCCTCGGCGACGGTCCGGAGCTGGTCGTTGAGATCCCGAATGCCCTTGATGATCGTGCGCGGCTCAATCCCGTGCTCCGTGTTGTATCGCTCCTGAACGGCCCGACGCCGATTGGTCTCGTCGATCGCCACGCGCATCGACTCGGTGATCCGATCGGCGTACATCACGACCTCGCCGCCGATGTTCCGGGCCGCCCGACCGGTCATCTGGATCAGCGACCAGGCACTCCGCAGGAAGCCCTCCTTGTCGGCGTCGAGGATCGCCACGAGCGTGACCTCGGGCAGATCGATCCCCTCGCGCAGGAGGTTGATTCCGACGAGGACGTCGTACACGCCCAGCCGGAGGTCGCGCAGGATGGCCACGCGTTCGAGCGTGTCCACCTCGGCGTGGAGGTACTGGACCTTGACACCGAGCTCGCGCAGGTAGTCCGCGAGATCCTCGGCCATCCGCTTGGTCAGCGTCGTGACGATGGACCGCTCGCCGCGCTCAACGCGCTTCCGGATCTCCTCCATGAGATCGTCGATCTGGCCCTCGGTCGGCCGGACGTGGATCACCGGATCGACAATCCCGGTCGGCCGGATGAGCTGCTCCGCGATCTGCTCGCTGCGTTCCAGCTCGTACGGCCCGGGCGTGGCCGACATATAAACGGCCTGGTGCACGGTCGCCTCAAACTCCTCGAAGGTCAACGGGCGATTGTCGAGCGCCGAAGGCAACCGGAACCCGAAGTCGACCAGGATCTCCTTGCGGGTTCGATCGTTCTTGTACATGCC
>JBBQMH010000085.1:0-8445 GCA_038328755.1 Candidatus Limnocylindrales bacterium | reverse complement strand
CGTCGTCGCGGTCGCCACCACGATGAACACGGCGATGACGTTGGTCCAGATGGCGCCGCCGATGGCATCGGCCTGCTCGAGGCGCAGTTCCTCCTCGTCGATGCCCTTCTCCGCGACGGCGCTCTGGAGGTAGAACTGCATGTACGGGGTGATCGTGGTGCCGACGAGGGCCACCATCAGCAGGAGGACCGAGGGGCGTAAGTCCAGGGTCGGGGTCAGCATCGCCGACCCTACCGCCGCCCAGTCCGGCTCGGCCAGGATCGCGGACGCGATGTAGGCGAGGAACACCACGATGACCGAGAGGAACACCCGCTCCACGGTCTTGTAGCTCGCGAACAGGACCAGCGCCCAGATGGCAACCGCCACGACCGGCACGGTCAGCCAGCGCGGCACCCCAAAGATCTCGAGCGCGGCTGCGGCCCCGGAGAACTCGGCGATCGTGTTGGCGACGTTCGCGACCAGCAGCACGAGCATCGCGAAGGCCGTCCAGCGCACCCCGAAGCGGTCGCGGATGAGGTCGGACAGGCCCTGGCCTGTGACAACACCGAGCCGCGCCGCCATCTCCTGGACGATGGCCAGGATGACGATCGTGATGGGGAAGAGCCACAACAAACCAAGCCCGGTCTCGGCGCCAAGCACGCTGTACGTGGTGATGCCACCGGCATCGTTACCGGCGATCCCGGCGATGAGGCCGGGACCCATGACCGCGAGGAACGCCACGATCCCGCGGCGGCCGCGGAACCGACCGCGCAGCCGCAGCCACTCACCCTCCTCGATCCGATCGCGGATGCGGTCGAAGAGCCCGATCCGTGGTGGGATGAAGGCACGGCGACGTCGCTCCGGACTGACCGGCTGGGTCACGTGGCCTCGCGCCGTGTCACGCGGCCCAGCGCCGGCGATGCGCACACGTGGCCACGCGCCGGGTCACGCGGCCCCGCGACGGCGATGCGCGCACGCGGCCAGGCCGGGTCATGTCCACGGCCAGGCGCCGGGTCACGCGCGTGACCCCGAAACTCATGACCTGCCCGCGAGGCGTGGGAGTCGCTTGCGCCACGCGTCGGGGAGGATCGCATCCATGGCGTCGTCCACAGTAACGATCCCGACGAGATGCCCGCTGGCGTCGATAACCGGCACGGCCAGGAGGTTGTAGTGGGCCACGATCTCGGCCACCTCGTCCTCATCGGCGAGCGCGCCGACGGTGACGGGCTCCGCGAGCATGACCTCGGCGATCGGCGTGGTTGGCTTTGCCACGATGAGGTCGCGCAGCGAGAGCACGCCCACCAGGCGGTCCTCGTCATCGACGACGTAGACGTAGTAGATCGTCTCGGCGTCGGGTTCGAGCTCACGCAGTCGGTCGATCGCCTGGGCTCCCGTCAGGGAGGCTGGCAAGGTGACGAACTCGGTGGTCATCATCCCGCCGGCGGTGTCCTCGGGGTACGCGAGCAGCTCGCCAAGCTCCTCGGCCTCGTCACGCTCCATGAGGGCGAGGATCTCCTCGCGACTTTCATCGGATAGGTCGGCCACGAGGTCGGCGGCATCGTCCGGAGACATCTCCTCGAGGATGTCGGCGGCGCGGGCGGGATCCAGGCGCTCGAGGATCTCGACCTGCGTCTCGGGCTCCATCTCCTCGAAGACGTCCGCAGCGGCCTCGTCGTCCATGGAAGCGAGGATCCCGGCGCGGTCCTTGGGGGCCAGCTGGTCGATGATGTCGGCGAGGTCGGCGGGGTGCAGCTCGGCCAGGCCGGCGTGTGGCACGCGCAGCTTGATCGAGGCGATGGACGTCTCGACCGGATCCACGTCCTCCCAGTCGATGTACCGCTCGGGGACGGGCAGCCGGAGGTTGCGGGCAAGCGTCCGGTAACCTCGCTCCAGGCCGAGGCGACGAAGGAGTCCCACCGCGCCGACGTCGACCGCCACGAGGTGCAGCACCCCTTCGATCTCGTCGAGGCGCAGGTCGTTGACCCGGACGACCTTCCGACCGTCGATGTCAACGATCTGCTTGTCCATGAGGTCGGCCCGCAGCAGGATCTCGTCCGGGCGCTGGCTGAACTGGCCGATGTCGATGGTCTGTGTCCCGAGATGCGCCCCGGTCTCGTCGACATGGGTCACGGAGGTCCACGGCAGGAAGATCCGGCGACGATCGGTCTCGACCACGAGTCCGGTCACGGGCGGGTACCGATTGCCGAGCGCAACTAGGAGATCAGCAATCTTGCCGATCGAGACACCGCCGACGTCGAGCACGGGCAGGCCGATCGCCTGGCTCAGGTAGAGCATGTGGCCACCTCGCGGGGCGGGCCGGCCGCCGCCGGGTGGCACCGGACCCCGAGGGGGCCCGCGTCACGCGCGGGAGGCGATCCGGACCGCTGAATCGAGCGAGCGTTCGACGCCCGCGGTTCTGGGTCCGTTCTCCACGATGGGAGGCTTCCTCCGGGACGAGTTGGGCGGTTCGGGCGCCGCCGGCCTGGGCCGGCACAGTTGGCGCGGGGAACCGTCGCGAGTGTAGTCGCCCGCCACAGGGCCGGTCAACGATCGGGGTGAGGGTGGTGAGGGGTGAGGGGCGCGGGGAGTCGCCGGTCGTGGCGTAGCGTGGGCGCGTGGCGTGGCCGGGGAGTCGCCGGTTCGCGTGGCCGGGGCCGAAACGGACCACTGGACCGGAATCTGGCGGGCTCGTGTCACGGAACGGTCCCACAGTCCAGATTCGAGCAGGAATCGGCTCCTGGGAGGGCCGATCCGGGCACGAAACGGACTGGCTGACCGGATTGCGACAGCTCGTGCCAAGAAAGCGGACTACTGGTCCGGAACCCGACGCCTGAAACTGGACTCCGGGATCGGAACCCGGACCCGCGCCTGCGCACCGCGGCTCGCTGCATGGCCCGTTCGGCGGGTGCTGCTCGTACTTTCGTGCGGTGCCCCTGGTCGAGGGGGAGTGTCACAGTCCAGACGTGAGCGTGCAGAGTTCCGTGCGAACCGCCTCGATCGCCCCGGCTCGTCGCCGGCCGCCGGCCTCGGCTGGACACGTGCCTGGCCCCTCGGCGGGGCACGCGCCCGGCCCCGCGACTGGCCGCGCCGCTGGTCCCGCAGGCGAGCGGAAGCGTCCCTCGTCCGTGACCGAGCGGTTCCGGGAGCTACTCGCGGTCGCCGAACACCTGGCCACTTCGTTCGATCGAGCGGACCTGTATCGACTCATCGTCAAGGCTGCCGCCGACCTGTCCGGAGCCGATTTCGTCCTGCTCCGTGCTGAGGAACAGGGTGCACTGCGGATCGTCGAGACTGCCGGCGTCGAGGCTGCGACCGCGACGATGCTCCCGCCGATCACGACCCGGGACCGGTCCGTGAAGTCGGTCCTCGCGAGCGGCGAGCCCTTCGTCTGCGATGACGTTCGGAAGCTTCCCGCCGAAGAGTGGCCCGATCGTTTCTCCGGCCTCCTCCCGATCCGCGGCGATCTCCTCATCCCGCTGCTGCACCGCGGTCGGATCCTCGGGACGCTCGCGGTCGCGACGCGGCGCCCTCGTCGGTGGTCGGTCTACGACGTCGAGATCCTGACGGCGCTCGGAAGCCATGCCGCGCTGGCTCTGAAGAATGCCGAACTGTTCGATCGGCTCGAGGTGCGGGCCGCTCGGATGGCGGTCGTGCAGGCGGCGTCGGCGCGCATGAATCGCGCGACGACAGTGGAGGCGGTCGGCCGCGCGATCGTCGAGGAGGTCGGCGCCATCGTCGATTATCACAACGCCCGCGTGTATGTGGTTGAGCCTGACGGATCGGTCATTCCGATCGCCTTCGAGGGCAAGGTCGGCGCCTACGAGATCGTGGACTGGAGCGTCCTCAACACGCGGGTCGGGGAGGGTTTCACCGGCTGGGTCGCCCAGCACGGTACGCCGCTCAACGTGGGCGATTCGAACGCCGACCCGCGGGGAGTCCAGATCGATGGCACCGAGCTGGTCGACGAATCCATGCTGGTCGTTCCGCTCCGCCACGATGGCAGTGTCCTGGGCGTGGTGACGCTCTCCAAGCTCGGCCTGCATCAGTTCGACGACGACGATCTCCAGATGCTGATGGTCCTCGCCGACCAGGCTGCGACGGCGCTCGAATCGGCGCGCCTCCTGACGACGACCAACTCGATGGCCACAGAGCTTCGGCGCCTGCTCGAGATGGGCCAGGAGCTGGCGCAGACGCTCGATCCCCTGGAAGTAGGTTCCGTCATCGCCCGCCACATGGCGACGGTGCTCGAGGTCGACTCTGCCGTGATCAGCTCCTGGGATGTCGACGCAGACCTCGTCGTCACCGTCGGCGAGTACCCGGACGGGGGCGTGGTGCAGCGCCACCCGACCTATGCGCTCGGCGACTACCCGGAGACTCGGCGGGTGCTCGAGACAGGCACGTCATGCATCATCGATGCCGACGACCCCAAGGCGGACCAGGGCGAAGTGTCCGTCCTCCGCGACGAGGGATTCAGGTTCATGCTCATGATCCCGCTCATTGCCAAGGGCGCGTCGATCGGCCTGGTGGAGGTCCTGTCCCGGACCTGCAATCCGTTCGACGAGGCGCGCCTGGCCGTGGCCAGGACGATGGCCAATGAGGCCGCCATGGCCCTTGAGAACGCCCGCCTGTATGGCGCGGCCCGAGCCCTGGCGGATCGCGACCCCCTCACCGGGTTCTTCAACCACCGGTTCCTCTACGAGCGCATGGGCGAGGAAATGCTCCGTGCCCGCCGCGCGCGGTCTCCGCTTGGCCTGGTCCTCCTCGACGTCGATGACTTCAAGCTCGTCAACGACACGTTCGGCCACCAGTTCGGCGACCGATGCCTCATCCATATCGCGGAAGTCATCCGATCCACGCTGCGCGCCTCCGATATTCCGGCGCGCTACGGGGGTGACGAGTTCGCCGTCATCCTGCCGGATGCCGACGAGGATGCCGTCCGCCTGGTTGCGCATCGGATCACCGAGCACCTGGCAGCGAACCCCGTCGTGGTCGAGGGCCGTCGTCCCGTACCGATCAGCGTCTCGATCGGCGCCGCATCGGTCGGTCCGGACGTCCGGACGCCGGCCGAACTCGTGGAGGCCGCCGACGCCCGGATGTACGCGGCCAAGCTCGCGGCCCAGGTCTCGACCGTTGAAGCCGACGCCCGCGATGGGGTCGCGGTCGGGTCCTAGTACGGAAGTACCAGGCTGATGGGCTGGACGGGGCCGGCTGTGGCCCCCATCCTTGATTTCCGTGACGACCCGGGAGCCCCGCCGCCGCCGTGATCCAGAGGACCGATCGGTACGTCGGACGTGGTGGCTCTTCTCCGCGACCTTCCTGGTCCTCGCTGCCGTCATCGGCATCCGGGCGCTCACGTCGGCCGATTCATGGCGCTGGCTGCCGGTCGTCGCCATCGCCCTGTCGGTGATCGCGGCGATCGCGCATCGAAACGCCGTCGTGGAGCTGGAAGCTCGGGGCCGGGCCGAGGCCGAGAACTTCGCCCGAATCCTGAGTGGCCTGTCCCGCTCGGTCAGCGTCGATGCGATCGTCCGGGCGATCGTGGACGATCTTGCTGACGGCATGAACGCGGATCACGTCGTCGTTGCTCGGCGCAGGGCCGACGGGGGCGGCCTCGAGGCGACGCTCGTCACCCGGCGGGCCGGCGTGCCGAATTCCAGCACCGTCCTCCCGATCGGCGATCTGGACCTAGGTGCGGACGCGATGCCGGTCGTGCCCGTGGGGATCCCGATCGTGACGGAGCAGGATCGCCCACTCGTCGGGACCGCGAGCGCCGCACGACGTCCTGCGACGGCGGATCCGATCCAGGAACGGAGAACGGCAGCCGCCATGCCGTCGAGGCCGGGCCGCGAGCCTGATCGTCGTGAGTCGTCATTCGCTCGCGCTGCCGGATCTGTTGCGACGGAGGCCCGCGGGCGCGCTGCGAACTGGCTCGGCGAGCTGATGGAGGATTTCGGGCTCCGGGCTCGCGATCGGAACCGGCGATACACACGTCTGCCTCAGGCCGAGGTGCTCGGAACCGGCCCCGCTTCCCAATCTGCCGCCCGGATCGCCGAGCGTGTCCGCGCCGTCTACGGGCTGAGCCACACCCTGGCGGCCCCGATGCGTTCCAACGGCGAAGTCTTCGGCGCGATCGTCGTGTCGCGACGAGATCGGGAGCCGTGGGATGTCGCCGCGCGGCGCCTGCTCGAGGGCGCGGCCGTGGAGGCCTCG
The DNA here is from genome assembly GCA_038328755.1 of Candidatus Limnocylindrales bacterium. Classification (GTDB taxonomy): domain Bacteria; phylum Chloroflexota; class Limnocylindria; order Limnocylindrales; family CSP1-4; genus UBA5189. Next base: position 2,256 of record JBBQMH010000085.1, on the reverse strand, counting down.
GCCGCTCTGGCGCGGGCCTACAGTTTTCGGGAAGCAACGGCGAACGCAGCCACGGACCCGCTGACGGGATTGCCGAACCGACGCTACTTCGACGAGTTCTGCGGCCTGCTGGCCCGTCGTCGCCGAGCCGGGGACGCGGTCGCGGTCCTGATGGTGGATATCGACAAGTTCAAGGGTCTCAACGACAAGTACGGGCATCCGGTCGGGGACGAGGTCCTGCGAGCCGTCTCACGCGCCATCGTGTCGGCCGTCCGCGAGGAGGACGTGCCGGCCCGGGTCGGCGGCGAGGAATTCGCCGTGCTCCTCCGCAACCCTGGGCCGGATGTTGCGGTCGAGGTCGGGGAGCGCGTCTGCGCTGCGGTCCGCGCCCTCGATCTCAGCGAATTCGGCATTCCCGGTGTGAGCGTCTCGGTCGGCGTCGCCAACGCCGATGGATTCGACGAGCCGATCCCCTCGATCATCGAACGGGCCGACCGGGCCCTCCTACGAGCCAAGCGAAGCGGGCGCGACCGCGTGATCGCCGCCTGAGACGACGGGCCCGACGGTTTCGTCGCGGCCGGACGGCGCGCGCGCTACGGCGCCATTGCGGCCGGTGGCGGGCCTCCCGACCCGTCGCCTCCCGGCTACCATCGGGCGATGACCGCGTCCGAGTCGCTGTCCAACGCCGAACTGGCCCACGTCTTCCACGAGATCGGCGATCTGCTGGAGATCAAGGGCGAGCTCGTCTTCAAGACGGTCGCCTATCACAAGGCCGCCGATGCGATCGGGCGTGCCCCAGTCGCGGTTGCGCGGGCCTACGCGGAGGGAAATCCACCCGACATTCCCGGGGTCGGCCGGGCCATCGCGGACAAGATCGCCGAACTGGCCAGGACGGGACGTCTCGGCTACCGCGAACAGCTCGTCGCCGAGTACCCGGCGTCGCTCCGGACGCTGCTGACCGTTCCGGGCCTGGGCCCCAAGACGGTTCGTCAGCTGTGGACCTCGCTGGGGATCGCGGATCTTCCGGCGCTTCGAGCCGCAGCCGAGGCCGGCCAATTACGCGGCCTCCGGGGCCTGTCCGCGCGAACCGAGCAGGCGATTCTCGAAGGGATCACGGTCGTTGGCATCCGTGATGGCCGGCTGCGTCTTGACGAGGCGCGCGAGGCGGTCGATCTCGTCAGCCGCGGGATCGAGGGAGGCGAAGGCGTGACCCGGATCGTGGCCGCGGGTTCCTACCGGCGACGACGGGAGACTGTCGGCGACCTCGACCTCCTCGTGGAGACGGCCGACGCGCGACCCGTGATCGAGCGATTCACCTCCATGCCGGCGACGGCGAGTGTCATCAACCGGGGCTCGGAGAAGGCCGCGATCCACCTGGCCAGCGGCACGCAGGTGGACCTGATGCGGATGGCGCCGGGTGCCGCCGGCACGTACCTCATCCACTTCACCGGATCCAAGGCCCACAACGTCAGACTCCGGGAACGAGCGCGTGACCGGGGCTGGAGCCTGTCAGAGAAGGGTTTCTTGCGGCTCGGCGACGATGGTGAGCCGCTGACTGGCTCAGCGTCCGAGGTCCGGACCTTCGGGACCGAGGCCGAGGCCTATGCCTTCCTGGCCCTGCCATTCATCGAGCCGGAACTTCGCGAGGACACGGGCGAGATCGAGGCGGCGCTCGAGGGCCGGCTCCCCGCGCTGATCTCACTCGACGACCTGCGGGGCGACCTTCATTCGCATTCCGACTGGTCGGATGGGACGCAGCCGATCCCCGTCATGGCGGAAGCGGCCCGACGGCGCGGTCATGCCTACCAGGTCCTGACGGACCACTCGATCTCTCTCACGATCGCGGGTGGCCTGTCGCCGGCTCGCGTCGCGGAGCAGGCGGGCGTGATCGCGGCACTCAATCGGCGGTTCGAGGATGAGGAGCAGGCGGGGACGGCGCCGCCCGAGACGTCGCCGGAGGGCTTCCGACTCCTCCACGGCTGCGAGCTGGAGATCCGGGCGGACGGCCGGCTCGATTACGACGACGAGCTGCTGGCGCGCTTCGACCTCGTCGTTGCGGCGCTCCACGTGGGGCGACGCCAGTCCCAGGCCGAACTGTCCGCGCGCGTCCTGACCGCCATCCTGAACCCGCACGTGGACGTGATTGCGCACCCATCCGGTCGCAAGATCGGCGAGCGGGACGACCTGGATCTCGATTGGGACGTCATCTACGCGGAGGCCGCGCGGACGGGCACGGTCCTCGAGATGAACGGCTCGCCGCCTCGCCTCGATCTGTCC
>JBBQMH010000084.1:0-8685 GCA_038328755.1 Candidatus Limnocylindrales bacterium | reverse complement strand
GGCTGCCCCCGGGTGACGCTGCGCGCCTGCGGGCACCGATCCTGGCTCTGGCGATCGATCCGCGACCGCGCGATTCGACGCCCCTTGTCGGCACGTCGTATCAGCGACTTCGGCTCGGTGACCTCCGTGTCGTCTACCTGATCGACGACCCGGACAAGATCGTGGTCGTCCTCCGGGTCGCGCGCCGCTCCGAGAGCACCTACCGCCGGCTCGGCTGAGCAGCCACGGCCGGCATCGGGAGCCATGGCGCGATCGTCGCCCTGCGCCAAACTCGCGGCGACATTCCTCTGAAGTCGGGGAGGGGAGGAGTGGAGCGGGAGACGAGGTTCGAACTCGCGACATTCAGCTTGGAAGGCTGACGCTCTGCCAACTGAGCTACTCCCGCCCGGGCAGCGTCGCGGGGGCGACGGCGGCAAGAGCCTAGCACGGAGCGTTTCCGCTGTCGGAGGGCGGGCACGGGATCAGGGCTGAACGCTGGGAGAGCGTATCTCCCAACGGAAGACGCAGCCTGAACGGACAGCGAGCCAAACAGCGGCGCGAGAGCGTCGAACTGGACGGGTTCGCACGGACGCCGTTCAGCCGCGTGGCGGGTTCCACCGCGAGACGACGATACGCACGCTGAGCGAGCAGCGCCAGCGCCCCGCGCGGAACCCAAGCCGCTCGGCCCGCAGCCCGGCGACATCGCCCGCATCGCGCTCACCCGCATGCCACTCCCGCTTGACGCCGCAGTCCCGAGACTCGACCATCGCACTGTGCCCCTCATCTACGTTGCCATCGGTGGTGCCGCCGGCGCCGTGAGCCGCTACGTGGTCGACGGCTGGATCGCCACGCGCGCGGCCGGCGCCTTCCCCTGGGGCACCTTTGTGATCAACCTCTCGGGCTCCCTGGCCCTTGGCATCCTTTTTGCGCTGGCGATCGAGCGCGGGACCCTGCCGGCCAGCATCCGGGCGCCCCTCATGATCGGATTCCTCGGCGCCTACACCACGTTCTCGACGCTGATGCTCGAGAGCTGGCGGCTGCTCGAGGATGGCGCACTCGCGCTGGCGTTCCTGAATGCATTTGGATCGGTCGGGCTCGGCCTGATCGCCGTCTTTGCCGGACTCACCATCGGGAGGGCACTCGCGTGAAGATCGAGGGAACCGGCCTGCTCGCCCGGATCTACGTCGGGGAATCGGACACGTGGCATGGGCGGCCGCTGTACCAGGCGATCGTCGAGCTCCTGCGCGAACGCGGACTGGCCGGAGCCACGGCGATCCGCGGGATCGAAGGGTTCGGTGCGAAACAGCACATCCACACGACCCGGATCCTGCGCCTGTCCGAGGACCTGCCCGTCCTGATCGAGGTCGTGGACGCGGAGGACCGCATACGAGCCATCCTCCCGGAACTCGACGCCATGGTCACCGGCGGGCTGATCACCCTCGAGCGCGTCGAGGTCATCGCCTATCGCGCGGACGGCGCGGCGGGCAGCGGATGACACAGGTACGACCGACGCCGGAGGAGGCGACCCTGGCACGACCGACGCCGGAGGAGGCGACCCTGGCACGACCGACGCCTGAGGCGGCCCCGCTGATCGCCACGATCCGGGATTCCGTGATCGGGGACGACGAGGCTGTCATGGGGCCCTTCGGCCTGCGGCGTGTCACCTACGCGGACTACACGGCCTCCGGTCGATCCCTGACCTTCATCGAGGACTACATCCGCGACTCGGTCCTGCCGCTCTACGCCAACACCCACACCGAGTCATCCGGCACGGGTTTGCAGACGACCCGCTTTCGCGAGGACGCCCGGTCAATCATCCGCGAGGCGCTCGGTGGCAACCGGGACGATCACGTCGTCATCTTCTGCGGATCCGGATCGACGGCCGCGATCAACAAGCTGGTCGACGTCCTGAACATCCGGCTGCCGGCGGACCTCGACGACCGCTTCCAGCTGCGCAGCCGGATCCCCGACGAGTCCCGCCCCGTCGTCTTCATCGGACCCTACGAGCATCACTCGAACGAACTTCCCTGGCGCGAGTCGATCGCCGACCTCGTGACAATCCCGGAGGACGCCGACGGCCAGATCGATCTCGCCGCCCTCGAGCGCGCCCTCGTCGTCCATGCGGACCGGCCGCTCAAGATCGGCAGCTTCTCGGCCGCCTCGAACGTGACCGGGATCATCAGCGACACCCGAGCGATCTCGGTCCTGCTGCACCGCCACGGAGCCCGCTCGTTCTGGGATTTCGGGGCCGCCGCCCCGTACGTGGATGTCGAACTGGCGCCACACCGCCCAGGCACGGATGCCGAGCTGGACTACAAGGACGCGGTCTTCATCAGCCCTCACAAGTTCATCGGCGGGCCCGGGACCCCGGGTGTGCTGGCGGCGCGGCGGGATCTGTTCACCAACCGCGTCCCCACGGCCCCCGGTGGCGGGACCGTGGCCTACGTCAATCCCAGCGATCACGTCTACCTGTCCGAACCGGAGCACCGGGAGGAGGGCGGGACCCCGGCGATCGTGGAGTCGATCCGGGCCGGCCTGGTCTTCCAGCTCAAGGAGGCTGTCGGGACGGCGGCCATTCGGGAGCTCGAGGAGTCGTTCATTCACCGCGCGATCGAGCGCTGGGAAAGGAACCCGAACATCGAGATCCTCGGGTCGCATTCGCTGCCGAGGTTGTCGATCGTGTCGTTCGTGGTTCGTCATGCCGGGCGATACCTGCACCACAACTTCGTGGTTGCAGTGCTGAATGACCTGTTCGGGATCCAGTCACGCGGCGGCTGTTCCTGCGCCGGACCCTACGGCCATCGGCTGCTCGGGATCGACGTCGAGACGTCACACGAGTTCGAGCGCGAGATCTCCCGCGGGTGCGAGGGGATCAAGCCAGGCTGGATCCGGGTGAACTTCAACTACTTCATCAGCGAAGCGGTCTTCGAATACATCCTGGCGGCGGTCGAGCTGGTCGCGACGGATTGCTGGCGGTTGTTGCCGCAGTACCGGTTCGACCCGGCGACCGGGCTGTGGCGCCACCAGATCGAGCCCGCCGAAGCTCCGCTGAGCCTTCGGGACGTGGCCTATCCCGACGGGACGATGCGCTTCACGTCGCACCGCCATCGCGTTCCGGAGTCGAGCCTCCGCGAATACATCGAAGCGGCTGGTGCGATCGTCGCTCATCCACCCCCGGGTAGCACCGAGACGCTCGACCGCTCGGCTGTGGGGCCCGATTTCGAGGACCTGCGCTGGTTCTGGCTCCCCCAGGAGATCGGAGTGGAACTTGCCCAGACCTGAGCCTGAGCGGATCACGCCAGGACCCGGCCAGGAGTCGGTCTGGGATTACCCGCGCCCGCCGCGCGTGGAACCGGTTCCGGAGCGCCTGCGCGTCATCATCGACGGCGAGGTCATCGCCGACACGACGAAGGGGCTGCGGGTTCTCGAGACTGCCGGCGCACCCGTCTACTACTTCCCCGCGGCGGACGTCCGCGTCGAGCGGCTCACGCCCTCGCCGCACACCTCGTTCTGCGAGTGGAAGGGGAGTGCCTCATACGTCGCCTATGAGCACGGCGGGCGCAGGATCGACAACGTCGCCTGGACCTATCCGGATCCGAGCCCCGGCTACGAATCCATCGCCGGTCATCTCGCCTTCTATCCCGCGCTGGTCGATGAAGCCTGGGTTGGCGACGAGCGGGCAACGCCACAACCGGGCCGGTTCTACGGCGGCTGGGTCACTGCGAAGATCGTTGGCCCAATGAAGGGCGAGGCCGGCTCAGCCGGCTGGTAGCGCCCCGGGCCTGCTCGCCCGGGCCTGCTCGCCCGGGCCTGCTCGCCACGGATCAGCCGTCGCCGAGCGGCACGCCCATCACGTTGAATCCGCCATCGACGTAAATGACCTCGCCCGTCACCGCGGACGAGAGGTCCGAGCTCAGCCACACGGCCGTCTTCCCGACATCCTCGGGCGTGATGTTGGCCCGCAGCGGGGCAACCTCCGCGAACGACCCATAGAGCTTCTTGAAGCCCGCGATTCCGGCCGCCGCGAGTGTGCGAACCGGGCCGGCGCTGATGGCGTTGATCCGGATCCCATCGGGGCCGAGATCGGCAGCCAGGTAGCGGACGCTGGCCTCGAGGGCGGCCTTCGCGACGCCCATCACGTTGTAGTGCGCGACGACTTTCTCGGCTCCGTAGTAGCTCAGCGTCACGATGGTCGAACCGGCGCGGAGCATCGGACGCGCCTCGCGAACGAGGGCCACCAGCGAGTAGGCGGAGACGTCGAGGGCGAGGGCGAAACCCTCGCGCGATGTATCAACAAAGGTTCCCTCGAGGTCCTCGCGGCGGGCGAATGCCAGGGCATGGACGAGGATGTCGATCTGCCCGTGAGCTGCCTGCCACTTGGCCATGACGTCGCGGATCTGCTCGTCCGATTGAACGTCGCAGGGCTCGATGAAGGTCGACCCGATCGACTCGGCGAGTGGACGGACGCGCCGCTCGATGAGGCTCTCGACGCTGGAGAACCCGACCTCCGCACCGGCGTCGTGCAGTGCCTGTGCGATACCCCAGGCGATCGAGTGGTCGTTCGCGACGCCAAAGATCAGCGCCTTCCTGCCGTCGAGCAAGCCCATGCCGTCTCCCCACCCTGTTTCTGGAGGCCCCCGTCCCGGGTCAGGACCGGGCCGGCCGTTCGTTTCGCCGGAGACTACCATCGGTCCATGCCGGCGACTGCTCTGACCGTTCCATCGTCGCCCGCGGCGCTTCGGGCCGCCTTGATCGGCGTTCGAGCGCTGGTCCTCGACGCTGACGGAGTCCTCCTGTTTGCCGGCCGCCCGCTGCCCGGCGTGGTTGAGTCGCTGAGTCTCCTGGAATCGGCGGGCGTCCCGTATCGGGTCGTCACCAACTTCTCGTCGTCCCATCGAACCACGCTCGCGGCGAACTTCTCACGGGCCGTGGGCGTGCCGGTGGACCCGGAACGGATCATCACCGCGGCCTCGGCGGCGGCCGCCCACACCGCCCGCCATCACGCCGGGGTGCCGCTGCTGGTCCTGGCCGCTCCCGATGCGCGGGCGGAGTGGGATGGCCAGCATCTCCTCACGCCGGACGAGGCCGACGCGGTCGGGGCCGAGGTTGGCGCGGTCGTGATCGGCGACGCCGGTGATGACCTGTCCTTCCGGAACCTCAATATCGCGTTCCGCGCCATCCGGGCGGGGGCAGCTTTCGTGGCGATGCACCGAAATCTCTGGTGGGTGACCCCGCGTGGTGTGACCCTCGATGCCGGCGCCTTCGTCGTCGGGCTGGAGGAATCCCTGGGCCAGCGGGCGACCGTGGCCGGCAAGCCGTCACGGGTCGTCTTTCGTGAAGCGGTCCGTGCGCTCGCGAGCGAGGCGGGCACACCGCGTTTGGCGGCCCGGGATGTCGCGATGGTCGGCGATGACCTGGAGAGTGACATCGGCGGGGCGCATCGAGCCGGACTTCGGGCCCTGCTGGTGCTCAGTGGCAAGACCGACGCCGCGGCCGTCCGAGCCGCGGACGGAGCCGGGCGGTTGCGGGGCGCCGTCCTCCCCGATGCGATCGGGGAAGATCTGAGCGCGGTCGTCGAGGCCCTCATCGCCGCGCGCTAGACTGGTCAAAACCGCTCGTTCAGGCGGCCGGCACCTCGCCCACCCGCGACATGCCCGCCCGCAGATCGCTGGAGATCACGCCATGACTGACACCAAGCCCCGAATCAAGATCACCTACGCCACGCTCCGCAACGACAACGAGGAACTGCATGGGCTGTACGAAGCCGGCCTCAAGGCGTCGGAGGCGAGCCTGGGCCAGACCCACCACCAGTACATCGACGGCCAGTGGGTCGAAGGCGGCGCCGGGACGTTCGAGGTCCGCAGCCCCATCGATACGGACATCCTCGTCGGCACCTTCGCCAAGGGCGACGCGGCCGACGTCCAGCGGGCCGTGGAGGCTGCCCGACGGGCACAGCCCGAATGGCGCAGGACGCCCTGGCAGGAGCGCCTGGCGATCATTCGCCGGGCGGCCGACCTGATCTCTGAACGACAGATGCACATGGCCGCGGATATGGCCTACGAGGTCGGCAAGAACCGTCTCGAGGCCCTCGGCGAGGTCGAGGAAGCCGCGGATCTCATGCGCTACTACGCCCAGACGTTCGAGGACAACGCAGGCTACGACCACCCGATGGACAACCTCGGCGACGCGACCGTCCATACCCGGACCGTCCTGCGGCCACATGGCGTGTTTGCCGTCATCAGCCCGTTCAACTTCCCGATGGCCCTCGCGGCCGGGCCCGTTGCGGCGGCTGTCATGTCGGGCAACACCGCCGTCTACAAGCCGGCGTCCGCGGCTCCGCTGTCCGGCGTGAACCTGGTCCAGGCCTTCGCGGACGCGGGCATGCCCGCCGGTGTCGTCAACTTCGTCATGGGCCCCGGCGACACCGTCGGCGAGGCGCTCCAGACCAACCAAGGCATCGACGGCATCGTCTTCACCGGGTCATACGAGGTCGGATACCGGTTGTTCAAGTCGTTCTCGACCCTCTTCCCGCGCCCGTGCATCGTCGAGATGGGCGGCAAGAATCCGGCGATCGTGACCCGCAACGCTGACCTCGAGGAGGCAGCCGAGGGAATCATGCGATCAGCGTTCGGGTTCGGCGGCCAGAAGTGCTCGGCCAACTCGCGCGTCTACGTCGAGGGGCCGGTCCACGATGAGCTGATCCGGCTCCTGGTCGAGAAGACCGAGAAGATCACGATTGGCAACCCGATCCCGCGCGAGAACTGGCTCGGGCCGGTCATCGACGCGAAGGCTGTTGCCCGTCATCAGGAGGCCGTGGCCGAGGCGCGCCGCGACGGGCAGGTCTTCACCGGCGGAGAGCACCTGACCGACGGCGACCTCGCTCGCGGGTTCTACGTCGAGCCAACCGTGGTTGGCGTGGCGGCCGGCCACCGGCTCCTCCAGGATGAGTTGTTCGCACCGCTGACCGCCGTCGCCAAGGTGGATTCGCTGAGTGAGGCGCTTGCCCTGGCCAACGACTCGACCTACGGCCTGACGGCCGGCGTGTACAGCGAGGATCCGGCCGAGGTCGAGCGCTTCCTCGACGAGGTCGAGGCGGGCGTTCTCTACGTCAACCGGCGAGCCGGCGCCACGACCGGTGCATGGCCGGGCGTCCAGGCGTTTGGCGGCTGGAAGGGGAGCGGCTCGACCGGCAAGGCCGGCCTCTCCATGTACTACGTGGCGCAGTTCATGCGGGAGCAGAGCCACACCGTCGTCGACTGAGGTTCGCGCGCGGCGAGGGTGGCGCGGCGCGGGTGCGCACCGCGTGCCTCGGGTGCGCGCGGCACGACGCGGCACGGGTGCGCGCGGCACGACGCGGCACGGGTGGCGCGGCGCGGGTGCGCAGCCAGGCTGAGGGGCTGCCCCGGCTCGGGCGCGAGTGCGCACGTCGCGGCGCGGGCGCGGAGTGCGCCCTTCGCGGCGCGGGCCCGGGCCTTGCCTGGCGCCGATTGTTCCCGTGGGACACAACTCGGAGCCCGGACGTCAATGGAGGCTTCCGTTCGCGGCTCGAACCGCATCCCTGGCCCCTTCTGGTGGCTAAACGGTAGCCGCAGCGTTACCGATAGCCACGAAACGGGCTCAACCATCGGGTGAGGGGCAGGTCCGTCGCCGAGTGGTGTCGCTGGGGCAACAATCGGCCGCTCCGCCCGCCGCCCGGGGCCCGGCACGCACGGCCGCTCCGCGCCCCCGCGCCGACCCGTGAACCAGCGCCGCGTCATGCTAGACTCGGATATCCACACTGCATAAACCGTATGCGTCGGAGAGGCTGCGTCGGCACGGACCGCGGCGCCCCCCGCGCCCAGCGAGGTGCCCCGTGACTCAGGCTCTGACCCGGCCCGCGCAGGCGCGGCCCGCGCAAACGCGGCCGGTCCCCGATATCCGCACCGAGATCCCAGGGCCCAAAGCCCGCGCGCATGTGGCCTATGACGAGACCTGGACGTCGCCGAGTCTGCCTCGCGCATACCCGATCGTCCCGGTTCGCGGCGAGGGCCTGACGGTCGAGGACATCGACGGCAACCTGTTCCTCGACTTCGCGGCGGGCATCGCGGTCACCTCGACCGGTCATTCGCATCCCCAGGTCGTCGCGGCGATCAAGGAGCAGGCGGCGGAACTGATCCACTTCTCGGCCAGCGACTTCTACCTGCCGATCTATCCCAAGGTCTGCCAGCGATTGGCCGAGATCAGTCCGATCAAGGGAGGCCGCGCGCGGACGTACCTCGGCAACTCAGGCGCCGAGGTCGTCGAAGCGGCCATGAAGCTGGCGCGCTACGCAACCGGCCGGCCCAATCTCGTCGCATTCCTCGGGGCATTTCATGGGCGGACCTACGGAGCCGTCAGCCTGACGGGCTCCAAAGCCAAGTACCACGGCCATTTCGGACCGATGCTGCCGGGCATCTACCACGCCCCGTACGGCACGGTCGAGGGTCTCAAGTGGTTCGATGAGGTCCTGTTCGACAAGCTCGTCCCGGCCAACGAAGTCGCCGCCATCATCGTCGAGCCGATCCAGGGCGAGGGCGGGTACCTCGTTCCCGAGGATGGCTTCCTGCCCGGCCTCCGCGAACTCTGCGACAAGCACGGAATCCTCCTCATCGCGGACGAGATCCAGTCCGGCGCTGGACGGACCGGGGCGATGTGGGCGGTCGATCTGTGGGACGTCAAGCCGGACAT
>JBBQMH010000083.1:0-9357 GCA_038328755.1 Candidatus Limnocylindrales bacterium | reverse complement strand
GCGGGCAGCTGCTGAACCTGGCGTTGCCGTCCCTGTGCGCAGGATGCGGGCGCGAGGGTGATCCGCTGTGCCTCGAGTGCGCCCCGGCCCTGGATGCGCGGCTGAATCTCCCGCCGGGCGTCCACGTTGGATTGCCGGGTGACGTACCGGCGCCGCTCGCGCAGGTGGAGTGGTGCACCTCCTTCGGCGGCGTCACGCGTCGGGCCCTGCACAAGCTGAAGTACGCGGGCGACCGGCGCATCGCCGTTCCGCTGGGGCGCGCCGTCGCACGGCGCTGGCAACGGGCCGGCGTCGGCGGCGATGTGCTCGTGCCAGTACCCGCATCGCGGGATCGGGTGAACGACCGCGGGTACGACCAGGCGGTCCTGATCGCCCGCGAGGCCGGCCGCTGTATCGGCCTGCCGGTCCTTGAGGACCTGCTGGAACGCTCGCGGACCACCGCGGCCCAGTTCGACCTCGACCGGTCATCCCGGGCCGGCAACGTGGCGGGTGCCTTCGGGATTCGTGAAGGAGCCCGACTGCCGGCGGGCAGCGGGCCGGACGGGGCCACGTGGATCGTCCTGGTGGACGACGTGATGACCACGGGCAGCACGCTGGCCGCCTGCGCGTGGCCGCTGATGGCGGCGGGCGCGCTGGCCGTGTCGTCGATCACCGTGGCGCGGGAGCGATGACCGTGATCCGTGGGCGCGGAGCTTCGCCGCCGCCGGCGCTCGCGGGGGGAGCAGGGAACCCCCGGGTCTATACTCGACCTGCGGGCGGCGGCGGGTCTCGCCCCTCCGACACCCGAGGCGCACCGACTACAGGCGAAGCGTGCCGAGTTCGGGAGGTTCAACCATGAGAACGATCGTCAAGGGCAAGAACTTCGATGTCCACGACGCTGATCGCAAGTACGCGGAGCGGAAGTTCGCCAAGCTTGAGCGGCTCCTCGACGACCGCAGCGATGCCCACGTCGAACTGTCCATGGAACAGCATCGCAGTACCGATCGCACCCACATCGTGGACGTCACCCTGACGATCGACGGCAAGACGCTCCGCGGTCGCGCGGCGGCCGCCACCCATCGCGCCGGCATCGACGAGGTCATCGACAAGATCGAGCGGCGGGCCGTGGATTTCAAGGAGAAGCCGCGGCTCCGCGCGCGCCCCGACGAGGAGAAGGACATCCTCCGCCGGATCGCCGATGGCGAGACGGACCAGACACGAGCGCGTCGGATCGTGAAGCACAAGCGATTTGACGTGGAGCCGATGTTCGAGGAAGACGCAGCCGCCCGGATGGACGAGTTGGGCCATGACTTCTTCGTATTCGTGAATGCGGAATACGAGCGACTGGCGATCCTGTACCGGCGTCGCGATGGCGACCTCGGTCTGATCGAGCCGATCGTCGAGGGCTCATACGCGGCAGGCATGGCCGACGCAGCACGGACCGGCCGCCGGAACTAGATCAAGGTCCATGGCGGAGGCGGCCGGCGCCGCTGCGCCACCGGCCGCATCGTAGGATGGCGCGGTGCCCCCCGATGAACGCATCGCCCGCTCGGCGCTGATCTCCGCGCGATCAATACGGGCTGGGCTCAGGGATCTCCTCGCGCGGGACATCGTTGTCCTTGCCGTGATCCTCGCGATCGCCGCGGCGACCCGGTTCATCGGCCTGGCCGGTCGCGGCGACTTCGATTCGGACCAGGGTCACGACATGCTGACCCTCGTTCGGTTGGTGCGGGACGGTCAGATCCCGCTCCTTGGTCCGCCGACCTCGATCGGCGACTTTCACCACGGCGCGGCGTACTACTTCCTCCTGGCGCCGTTCGCCTGGTTGTCTGGCGCGGATCGTGCGATCGGCGTGATGGCGGGCATCGCCGGGTTCGGTGTGGCCGCGGTCGGTGTCACGTGGTGGCTGGCTCGGTCGATCGGCGGTCGCGGCGCGGGGGCTATGGCCGGCCTGTTGCTGGCGGTCTCGCCGGCGGCGATCGAGGAGTCGACGTTCATCTGGAACCCGAACCCGATCCCCTTCTTCGCGGCAATCGCCCTCGCGGCGGCGTGGCGGGCGAAACAGACCGGCCGAGCCGCCTGGTGGGCGGTATCGATCGCCGCGGCTGGAATGGTGGTCCAGCTCCATGTCCTGGGCGTCGTCTTCCTGCCCACGATCGTCGCGTTCCTCGTCGTCGATGCCTTCCGCGCGTCCAGGGCTCGAGATCGCCCTCGCGTGCGGGCGGCGATCCGCGGTCTGGCGGCGGGCCTCGTCGTCGTGGCGTTGCTCTTCATTCCGCTGCTCGCCCACGAGCTCCAGACGGGGTTCCTCGAGACCCAGCGGTTCCTCGACTACCTATACACACCTGGAGGCGGCGGAACCCTGGATCCAGCCGCGCGGCTTCTGTTCGCGAGCCTCCGCGTCGTGGGCTGGCCTCTCGTCGGCCTGGTGACGTCCGCTCCCGTTGCGAGCGTGCTCGTCGTGAGCCTGACCGTCGTCCTCGGCGCCTGGCTGATGCTCGCCGGGCGCGGAGAGGACCGGTTCGCCGCTCGCTGGCTCGGCCTCACGGTCGCCTGGGGGATCGTGGCGCTCTCGATCCTGGCGCCGTCGCTCCAGACCGTGGTTCCTGGCCTGCCGAACGACCACTATCACGCTTTCCTGGACCCGGTCGTGGTCATCCTGGTCGCCCTGGCGCTGCGGGCCATCGGCCGTGGCTCTGGGCTCAATCCTGCCCACGATCGGGTGGCACGGGTCCTCGTGATCGGAGTGCTCACCGCGCTCGTGGCATTCGACATCGGCCGCTGGCCGCCTGCCACCCAGGCCAACGGCGGCTGGCCACTTGCCCGCGACGCCGGCGCCAGGATCGTGCAGCTGGGACCCGGCACCACCTTCGACGTGCGGAGTCTGCCAACTTTCAAGACCGGCGAGGGAATCGGCTACCCGATCGAGGTGGCCGGCGGCAGCGCTGAGATCGCGATGGATGAGGCGGACGCTCGAGTCCCGCTGCGGCCCGGATCAACGCTCGTCATCGTCTGCGATCGGCTGTTCGAGACGGTCATCGGTGATCCTTGCGGCGGGCCTGCCGAAGACCGGTACCTCAGCCAGCTCGTAGGCGCTGGGGCGGGCGGAACGGGCGCAGCAGGTGGCGCGGCACCAGTGCTCATCGATCGCTTCGACGCGTCCCCGCGAACATCGATCTCGGTCTACCGTCCCTGACCGGGCAATAGCGGACGGCCCGAAGTCCCCGGCGGCTCACTCGCCCCCGGAATCGCGAATGCCGGCGCCCCGAACGCCGGCATTCGCTTGTCCCCGGGACCCGGACGAGGAGGGCGCCGGGCCATGCGCGTGTCGTCGATGTCAGTACCGGTTGGATGTTCTCCCCGGCTGGCGGGTGATGGTGGTCACGGTGGTGCCGCGTTCGCCCGGCGCTGCCCGGCGCGTGGCGAGATTGCCGCTGCCAAGGCCCTGCGGACGGGGCGGGAGATGGGCGAATCCGAGCGGGCGACTGCCGGCCGGGAGCGGTTCCCCGCGACGCGGGTTCGCGGAGCTAGGCTCGACACCGCGGCCGGTGGCGCCGTTGGACGGCCCAGGCGCCTCGGGCTGCGCAGGATCGGCCTGAGCGTCGGATCCGTTCGTGCTGGCGCCGTTCGGCGAGGGCTCGGGCGCATTGAAGACACGACCGAAGCGCCGCAATCGGACCGCGAGGTAGTACTCCATGATCTGGCGGACCTGGGCCTCACCGAGGGAGTCGTCAGCGCGGAGCGCATACTCGACGCGCGCGGTCGGGCTGGCCGACCCATTCGACACGACGCCGAGGTACTGGGTCGTGTCGGCATCCTCGCGGATCTCCCGGAGTCCACGAGCCAGCGCCGTCGCGGTGCCGAGGGATGGCATGCGATCGCCGCGGATGAGTCGCGAGATCGTCGAATGATCCACACCAGACTGCTGGGCGAGCTGTCGCTTGGACATCTTCTTCGCCTTGAGCTGGGCGCGGAGCCACTCGTTGAAGGCTCGACCTGTTTGCGTGGTCATCGGGCGGTACCAGGCGCTCCGTTATCGGGTGCTTGGCGCATCCATGCGCTGTCACGACTATCCGTTCGGGGGCGCTCCGGCCCTATCACCCGTTCGTACCGCCGCGGACCGTGTGGTCCGGAGATCTGCGTGGAGGGTCCAGTGCGGTCGATGTGGGTCCCGCACGGTCCGCGGTACCGGGACCCTCAGGCGGATTCGGGCCGTTCCGTGAGCCCGGCGCCACGCCGCTTGCTCGAAACGGCGTAGAAGATCGCCCCGAGGACGATGATCGTGAGAACGGAGATGGTGCGATCGACGACGGTGATCGCCAGCGCCTCCGTCTGGGGAACGCCGTAGGCCAGCGTCAGCAGGCCCACGACGGCACCCTCCACGAAGCCCAGGCCCGCCGGCGTGATCGGGATGGCGGTCAGGAGCGAGGCGGCCAACGCGATGAAGAAGGCGCCGCTGATGCCGAGATGGACGTCCGGTAGCCCGAGGGCCAGGACAACCACGTACAGACGGGTCGCCTCGGTGGCCCAGATGAGCCCGGTGATGAAGATGAGCCCGGGCAGGGCACGCAGGTCGAGCGAGGAAAAGACGCCCTCCTCGAACCGATCGTAGAATTCCACGATCCGGGCCGGGACCGGCAGTCGGACGATGATTCGGCGACCGAAATTGCGGAGCGTCAGCAGGCCGACGCCGAGCAGGACGACGAAGGCGATGCCGATCACGAAGACGAGCTGGATCTCAGGCGGGAGGCCGGACCGGAAGGAGACGAAACCGGCTGCCAATCCCAGACCGACGATCGCGAACAGATCGAGGATCCGCTCGATGAAGACCGTCCCGAAGGTCCGCGACAGCGAGACGCTGGTATTGATCTTGAGCAGGTACGCACGGTAGACGTCGCCGAGTTTCGCCGGCACGAGGCAGTTCACGAGCCATGACAGGAAGATGATCTCGGTCGCGTCGCGGACGCCGAGGCGGTAGCCGGTCCTCCGGACGAGGATCGCCCAGCGCAGGCCCCGCAGCGGGAAGCCCGCATAGAAGATCACGAGGGCCAGGGCCAGCATCCCGAAGTTCGCGCGCAGAATCTTGTCCGGCAGCTCGTCGAGATGGAAACCGGGCAGGCTCCGCACGAACAGGACGAGGAGCACCAGCGGCACGACCAGCGAGATGATCGTCCGCGGCTGGCGGAGGCGTCGCACGAGCGACAGCTGATCGGCCGAGACCTCGGGCTCGAGGTCCGGGCGCGGCTCGGGCGCGGTCATGCCGTGGCTCCCGGGCGAACCCGACCGTGCCCGCGGGCGCGGTTGATCAGCTTGGCCACGGGCGTCACGAGCCGGACGTACGCGGAGGCACGGCCCATCACCAGCTCCGGGCCTGCAGCCAGGGCCGCCCGAAGGCCCGCCGCCGTGTCCGGATCGCCCGTCATCAGGCTGTACGCGACCCCGACCTCCATGGCGGTGTGGGCATCCGAGACCGCCACGGCCGCGACCCCCGCGGCAAGGGCAAGCTCGGCGGCACGGGCGTTCCCGTCGCCGACCATCAAACGCGCATTCCATGCCTCCACCCAGTCCACGCTGCCGGCCAGTGCCTCGATCTCCCGCGGTGGGCCGCTTCGAGCCACAGAGCCACGGAACCGGTCGAACGGATGCGGGATGCCCACCAGCCCACCCTGCTGGCGGACCGCGGCGATCGTCTCCGCGGCCGACAGACCCGGCGGGACGGCCTCGGACAGGAAGACGGCGATGAGATCGCCGTCGCGGGTCCTGATCTCCTCGCCGATCAGCACGGTCAGGCCGTCGGGCGCTGCATCGCGGGCCGCGAGTGCGCCGTCGATCCGGTCATGGTCCGTGATCGCGAGGTGGGTAAGCCCTCGCCGAACGGCTGCGGCCACGACGGACTGCGGCGAGGCGAGCGAATCGAAGCTGGCCGAGGTGTGGCAGTGGAGGTCAACGAACGCCCGAGCTTCGGTCACGGCCGCGGGTTCAGGCCCTAGAACGACTGGACAAGCGACTTCTTGAAGAAGCTGTAGTGCTTGAGTGCCTCGCCAGTCCCCAGCGCCACGCAGTTCAGGGCGTTCTCGGCGACGTGGCACGGCACGCCGGTGACCTGGGTCAGGAGCTTGTCGACGTTCCGCAGCAGCGAACCGCCACCGGACATGACCATGCCTTTGTCGATGATATCGGACGACAGCTCCGGCGGCGTCTGCTCGAGGACGTGACGGACGGCCGCCACGAGCTGCTGGAGTGGCACCTCGATGGCCTCCATCACCTCGGACGAGGTGATCGGGATGGTGCGCGGCAGGCCGGCAATGAGATCGCGGCCGCGGACCTCCATCGACAGCTCACGCTCCAGCGGGAGCGCCGTCCCGATGGTGATCTTGACCTCTTCGGCCGTCCGCTCGCCGATCATCAGGTTGTACTTCTTGCGGATGTACGAGGCGATGTGCTCGTCGAACTTGTTGCCGCCGACGCGCAGCGAGGTCGAGACCACGATTCCGCCGAGGGCGATGACCGCGATCTCACTGGTCCCGCCACCGATGTCGATGATCATGTTGCCCGATGGTCCGCTGATCGGGACGTTGGCCCCGATGGCCGCCGCCAGGGGCTCCTCGATGAGGTAGGCCTCCTTGGCCCCGGCCTTGAGCGCGGCATCCCGGACGGCCCGCTTCTCGACCGAGGTCACCCCGGCGGGGACGCTGATCATGACCTCGGGACCACCGAACATGAACTTGCCGCCGGTGGCCTTGTTGATGAAGAAGCGGAGCATCGCCTCGGTGATGACGTAGTCGGCGATGACGCCGTCCTTCATGGGCCGGATGGCGGTGATGTTGCCGGGTGTCCGGCCGATCATCTCGCGCGCTTCCGCGCCGACGGCGAGGATGCGGTTGTCGTCGTCGACCGCAACGACCGACGGTTCCTGGATGACGATGCCCTTGCCCTCCACGTGGACGAGGACGTTGGCGGTGCCGAGGTCGATGCCGATCTTCATGAAGGTGTGCTGGGATCCCCCTCCTGGACGCGCTCGATCCGGGCGCCGAGATCCAGGAACTTGGCTTCGATGTTCTCATACCCGCGACGGACATGGTGTCCACCGTGGATCGTGGACGTTCCTTCGGCCGCCAGGGCAGCGAGGATGAGCGACGCACCAGCGCGCAGGTCGGAGATCTCCACGTCGGCGCCGACAAGATGCGACGGCCCCTCGACGATGGCGTGGTGCGCATCGGGGAGCTCGATCGAGGCGCCCATCTTGCGGAGCTCCGTCATCCACTCGAGGCGGTCCTCGAAGATCGCCTCGTGGACCGTGGAGCGGCCGTTTGCCTGGGTCAGGAGGACGCTCGTGGGCGGCTGGAGATCCGTCGCCAGACCGGGGTAGGGCGCCGTCTCGAGATCAACTGGCCGGTAGGAGCCCGGCCCGGTCGTGGTCGCGTCGACGGTCAGCGAGTCGGTCCCGCATTCAACCGAGACACCCATCGAGCCGAGGATCTGGACCAGGGCGTCGAGATGGTTGCAGGGCGCGCCCTCCATCGTCACCCGGCCGCCGGTCATGGCCGCGGCGATCGCGAACGTCCCCGCCTCGATCCGGTCCGGCACAACCTGGTGGTCCGCGCCGCGAAGACGCTTCTTGCCGTGGACTTCGATCGTATCGGGGGCTGTTCGCTGGACGTCGGCGCCCATCTTGCACAGGAATTCGATGAGGTCGTCGATCTCCGGCTCCTGGGCCGCGGGGCGGATCACCGTGTGGCCGTCGGCGAGGGTCGCCGCGAGCATGGCGTTCTCGGTGCCCATGACGGTCACGAACGGGAAGGTCACCTCGGCCCCGCGAAGGCGTCCAGGAGCCTTCGCGTAGTAGTAGCCGTATCGATAGTCCACTTCGGCGCCGAGGGCCCTCATTGCATCGACGTGGAGATCCACCGGCCGTCGCCCGATCCGGTCGCCGCCGGGGTTGCTCATGATCGCCTCGCCGAAGCGGGCGAGAAGCGGCCCGAGGAGCATGAAGCTCGCCCGCATCTTGGCCGCGGCCTCGAGCGGGACGAACAGCCAGTCAACGTCGCCGGCGGAGATCTCGTAGGTATTGGGCGCGGGATGATCCACCACCACGCCAAGGTCGCGCAGGGTGTCTGCCATCGCCCGGATGTCTTCGATCTCCGGGACGTTGGTGAAGCGACAGCGCTCGCCGGTCAGGACAGCCGCAGCCAGCAGCTTGAGCGCAGCGTTCTTGGCGCCGGATACCGGCACGCTCCCGCTCAGGGCGACGCCACCGGTGACGTGGAAGGCTTCGTGCACCACCGGCTGCGGTGTGTACTCCCAGTGGAACGGTCGAGGCTCGGCCACGTCGTGCCTACCCGCGACGCCGGCGGGGACCCTCGCGATGCCGTCGCTCGGCGACGCGCTGGCGGAGCAGGGCAACCTGGAGTGCGGCACGGGCAGCCGACAGGTCGGCGCCCTCGTGGTAGCCGCCCTCGAGCGCCTTCTCGGCCTCGACTCGCGCGGCGGCGGCCCTTTCCAGGTCGATGTCGGCGGCCATGTCGGCCATCTCGGCCATGACGACGACCTTGTCGGGGCGAACCTGGAGGAAGCCGCCCGCGATGGCGAACGATTCGATCTCGCCATCCTTGCGGATCTGGAGCTCGCCGAGCCCGAGCATCGAGACCAGCGGCGCGTGGTGCGGCAGGATCCCGAGCTCGCCCTCGCTGCCGGGCAGGACCACGGCATCGACCGTGTCGCTGTAGGCCAGCTTCTCGGGCGTCACGATCTCCAGCAGCAGCGACATGCGATCAGCCTTCCAGCTTGGCCGCGTTGGCGCGGACGTCGTCGATCGTGCCGGCCAGGAAGAAGGCCTGCTCGGGCAACGTATCGACGTTGCCGTCGAGGATCTCCTTGAACGAGGCAACCGTGTCCTTGATCGAGACGTAGATGCCGGGGCGGCCGGTGAAGACCTCGCCGACGAAAAACGGCTGGCTCATGAACCGCTGCAGGCGCCGCGCCCTGGCGACCGTGGACTTGTCGTCCTCGGAGAGCTCGTCCACCCCGAGGATGGCGATGATCTGCTCCAGGTCCTGGTAGCGCTGGAGGACGCGCTTCGTCTCCTGGGCCACGTCGTAGTGCTCCTGGCCCACGATGAGCGGGTCGAGCACGCGCGAGGTCGAGGTCAACGGATCGACGGCCGGGTAGATGCCCAGCTCGGCGATGCTCCGCTCGAGGCGGATCGTCGAGTCGAGATGGCCGAACGTCGTGGCGGGAGCAGGGTCGGTGTAGTCGTCGGCGGGCACGAAGACGGCCTGGAGGGACGTGATCGAGCCCTTCTTGGTCGAGGTGATCCGCTCCTGGAGGGCGGCCATCTCGGTGGCGAGGTTCGGCTGGTAGCCGACGGCGGACGGCATC
>JBBQMH010000082.1:0-9369 GCA_038328755.1 Candidatus Limnocylindrales bacterium | reverse complement strand
CCCGACACCAGCCGAACGCGCCCTGGCGCTGGCCGGCGCCGCCCGCTGATGGACGTCACCGCTCGCCCGCCCCTCGCCGAGCGCGTCCTGTCCGAGCGCGTCGTTTCCGTCCCGCCGTCGGGCATCCGGCGCTTCTTCGACATCGTGGCGACGATGAACGACGTCATCAGCCTCGGGGTGGGGGAGCCCGACTTCGACACCCCACGGGTCATCGTCGAGGCCGGCGTTGAGAGCCTGCGCGAGGGCCGCACGCACTACACGTCGAATTTTGGCACGCTCGAGCTGCGACGGGCGCTGTCGCGCCACATCGAGGGGCGGTACGGCGTCCGCTACGACCCTGCCAACGAGATCCTGATCACCGTCGGTGCCTCAGAGGCGGTCGACCTGGCCCTGCGGGCGACCTGCGACCCGGGCGACGAGGTCATCCTCCACGAGCCGTCGTACGTGGCCTACGTCCCCGCTATCGTGTTTGCTGGAGGTACGGCGGTCCACGTCCCCACACGCTTCGAGGATGATTTTGCGCTGGATCCGGCGGCCGTGGAGGCCGCGATCACGCCGCGGACCAAGGCGCTCTTCCTCGGCTACCCATGCAATCCAACGGGTGCGGTCCTGCCGCCCGAGATCCAGGACGAGCTGGCCCGGATCGCGGAGCGGCACGACCTGCTCGTCTACAGCGACGAGATCTACGATCGCCTGGCCTACGGCACCTACACCCACCGGGCGTTCTCATCGCTGCCGGGGATGCGCGAGCGGACCATCCTCATGGGTGGCTTCAGCAAGGCCTATGCGATGACAGGCTGGCGCGTCGGGTGGCTGGCGGCGCCGAAGGGGATCCTCGAGGGCATCGTCAAAGTCCACCAGTACGGGATCATGTCGGCCCCGACGGTGGCCCAGGATGCCGCGCTCGTCGCGCTGGTCGAGGGCGAGCCGGATGTCGAGCGGATGCGGGCCGAGTACGACCGCCGCCGCCGCCTCGTGGTCGACGGGTTCAACGCGATCGGTCTCGAGACGTTCGAGCCACGCGGCGCCTTCTACGCGTTCCCGAAGATCACCTCGACGGGGCTCGATTCAGAAACCTTCGCGGCGCGCCTGCTCGAGGAGGAGCATGTCGCCGTGGTTCCGGGTGGCGCATTCGGGCCATCCGGAGAGGGCCACGTCCGCGCCTGCTACGCCACCAGCTATGAGCAGCTCGAGGAGGCGCTCCGACGCATCGGTCGGTTCGTCGAGCGGGTACGCTCCGCCAACCCCTAGTCCAGGAGCCACCCATTGGAGCCGTTCGTCCCGTCGGCCACCCCAGCATCGCTTCCGGGTACAGCCGCCCTGTCGACCTTCCTGATCACGGACATCGAAGGGTCCACGCGGCTGTGGGAAGAGCATGGCGACGCGATGGGCGCAGCACTCGCGCTCCATGACCAGGTCCTGCGCGAGGCGGTCGAGGGGTGCGCGGGCACGGTCATCAAGACCACCGGCGATGGACTCCTGGCCGTCTTCAGCGACACGGGCGCCGGGGTCTCGGCGGCACTCGCAGCCCAGCGCCGTCTGCGGGACGCATCCTGGGGCGAAACAGGCCCGCTCCGGGTCCGCATGGCTCTCCATGCGGGGGTCGCGGAATCGCGGGACGGCGACTACTTCGGTCCCGCCCTCAATCGCTCGGCGCGGATCCTCGCGATCGGACATGGCGGCCAGGTCCTTCTCTCGGCGGTCGCCTCGGTCCTCGTCGGCGAACGGCTCCCGGAATTGGTCGAACTTCGCGATCTCGGATCGCACCGCCTGCGCGACCTCGACCGACCGGAACAGGTCTTCCAGATCGTCGCCCCGGACCTCCCGGCTGACTTTCCGTCACTCCGCTCCCTCAGCACTCGCCGCTCGAACCTGCCGGTTCAGCTCACGTCCTTCGTCGGGCGCGAGCGGGAGATCGCGGAGGTCGAGGCGCTCCTGGTTCGGCATCGCCTCGTGACCCTGATCGGGACGGGCGGGACCGGGAAGACGCGGCTGATGCTCGAGGCCGCCGGGCACGTCGGGGCGACCTTCCCCGACGGCATCTGGCTCGCGGAGCTCGCCCCGCTCGGCGACCCTTCGCAGATCGCCTCGGAGGTCGCACGCGCCGTCGGCGCGCCGGAGATCCCGGGCGTCCCCGCGGTTGCGACGGTCACGGCCTTTCTCGCCGACAAGAACCTCCTGCTCCTCCTCGACAACGCTGAGCACCTCGTCGACGGCGTGGCCCGGTTCGCGGAACGAATCCTCGCAACCGCTCCTGGTCTTCGGATCCTCGCCACCAGCCGCGAGGCCCTCGCGGTTCCCGGCGAGGCGGTGCTCCAGGTCCAGTCGCTCTCGTGTCCCGTGGTCGCAGGGCCACATCGCGGCCTCTCCGGGTCGTCGCTCAAGCTCGAGGATGCGGCTGCCACCGAGGCGGTTCGTCTGTTCGCTGAACGGGCCAGCTCGGTGGTTCCGGGATTCGTCCTGGATGGCGACAACGTGATTGCCATCGCCGAGATCTGTTCGCGCCTGGACGGTATTCCGCTCGCCATCGAGCTCGCAGCGGCCCGTGTCGCGTCGATGTCCACGGAGGACATCGCGCGGCGGCTTGGCGATCGATTCCGGCTGCTCGCCGGCGGTCGTCGAACCGCCGTGCCGCGGCAGCAGACGCTGCATGCCCTGGTCGACTGGAGCTGGGATCTCCTGACCGACGCGGATCGGCGCCTCCTGCGTCGGCTGTCCATCTTCGTCGGCGGCTGGACGGTTCCGGTCGCGGCGGCGATCGTCGGCGACGGACCGGCCGAGATGGATCATCTCGAGCTGATCGACGACCTGACGCGACTCGTCGACCGCTCGCTGGTCGTCGTCGAACGCGGTCCGACGACGCGCTACCGCATGCTCGAGACGATTCGCCAGTACGCCCGAGAGAAGCTCATCGAGGCCGATGAAGCGGGCACGGTCGCGGACCGCCACCTCGCCGTCTTTGCGGCGTTCGCGGCCGCGGCCGAGGAGCCGCTGCATGGTCCCCTGATGGTCGACTGGCTCGATCGGCTGGATGCGGAACTGGACAACGTCGGGGCCGCGCTCGAGTGGGGCCTGGAGGCGGCTCCGTGGACCGCCGTTCAGATGGCCGCGGCCCTCCTCGGCTACTGGGCGGTCCGGGTCATGAGCCAGGACAACGACGCGCGGATCGTGGCCGCGGTCGAGATCGCGCGCGCGCAGACCATCGGGCGCGACGACGCGGATCCGGCGGACATGATCGTCGCGGCGAGACTCCTTGGCGAGGCCGCCCGCCTCTGGGCCATGTCCGGTCGTGCCCCGATGGGTCTGCCCTGGGCCCGCGACGCGCTCGCCCTGGCCGAGGCAAGTGGGGACATCACCGCCAGGCTGTACGCGTTGGCTGGGCTGGTGACCACCACGATCTTCTCCGGTCTGGCGGGGTCCGGGGGGACGGACGTCCGGGGCCACTTCGAGGAGGCGGTGAGGCTGGCCGAGCAGAGTGGCGTCTGGTGGAGCCTCGCGTTTGCCGCCGGCTTCGCCGGCTCGAGTCTCGGTGCGTTCGACCCGGACGCCGGGGAGGCCCTGCTCCAACGTGGCATGGATGCCGCCCGCCGGTCAGGCAGCCCGTACGCGATCGGCGCCGTGTCGATGGCCCAGGGCCGCAGTCTGGGCCGCACGGGGCAGACCGACGCAGCCGTGGCGGCGTTCGGGGTGGCCATCCAGCGATTCATGGAACTCGGTGACGACCGGTTCGTCCTTGCCTCGCGGAGTGATCTCGCCCATGCGTTCCGGCGCGGCGGTCGGCTTGACGAGGCGCTTGCCCTGTACGGCGAGACGATCGGCGGGTGGACGCATCTCGGCCACCGAGGTGCGGTCGCGAACCAGCTCGAGAACATCGCGTACGCCGAAATCGAGCGTGGCAACCACGAGCGGGCGACGCGATTGCTGGGGGCCGCGGCAGCCATTCGGGATTCGGCTCAGGCTCGCATGGCCTTCGACGAGGAGCCCGAGTTCGAGTCCTACGTTGGCCGTGCGCGCGCTGCACTGAGCCCGGACGTGTTTGATGCGGCCTTGGCAGCGGGTCGGGAGCTCACCCAGGCCGAGGCCGTGGCAGAGGCGGTCGGCGGCTGATCCCTCGCGGGGCTGCGTGCCGGAGTGACCTTGTGCCACACTTCGAATATGCCTGCCCCAGCTGATTCGGCCGCCGTTCTGGATCGATATGAGGCCGTCATCGGCATCGAGGTCCACTGCCAGCTGAAGACCGCCTCGAAGATGTTCTGCAGCTGCTCCACGGCCTACGACGGGGCCGAGCCGAACACGCATACCTGCCCCACCTGCCTCGGGTTGCCCGGCGCGCTTCCGGTGATCAACCGGCGCGCGGTCGAGCTCGTGCTGTCCACCGGCGCCGCGATCCAGGCCCAGACCCCTGCGGCGACGCGCTGGGATCGCAAGAACTACTTCTACCCGGACCTGCCGAAGGGCTACCAGATCAGCCAGTACGACCTGCCGCTGGCATCACGCGGTGAGCTCGCCATCGACACCAGCGAGGGACCGTTCACGGTCGGGATCACGCGCGCGCACCTCGAGGAAGACACAGCGAAGCTGGTCCATGCGCCCGGTCCGAATGGCGAGCGGCTCAGCCTGGTCGACTTCAACCGTTCCGGAGCGCCGCTCATGGAGATCGTGACCGAGCCCGATATCCGGACCGCGGAGCAGGCCCGTCGCTATGCCGAGGAACTCCAGCTCCTCCTCCGGGCCATCGGCGCGTCGGATGCGGACATGGAACGTGGCCAGATGCGAGTCGAGGCGAACGTCTCCCTGCGACCACGCGGGACGGAGGCGTTCGGGACCCGCGTCGAGGTCAAGAACATGAACTCGTTCCGCTCGGTGGAGCGGGCCATCAACCACGAGATCGAGCGCCAGGGTGCCATCCTCGACGCCGGTGGTGCGCTCGTGATGGAGACCCGTGGTTGGTCCGATGATCGCGGCGAGACGTACCGAATGCGGGCCAAGGAGACATCGGACGACTACCGTTACTTCCCCGAGCCGGATCTTCCGCCCCTGCGGGTCGATCCTATCTGGCTGGCGGAGGTCCAGGGCCGCCTCCCGGAGCTTCCGGCCGCCCGGCGAACAAGGTACCGGGAGACGTTCGGCCTGGGCACGTATGACGCGGGAGTCCTGGTCTCCGATCCGGATGCGGGCGGGCTGTTCGATGGGGCGCTCGATGCCGACCCGACGCTCGACCCGAAGACGGTCTCGAACTGGGTGACCGGCGAGTACCTGCGGATCCGTAATTCATCGACCGATGACGCCGGCCTGTTCAGCGATCCGGTCCAGCTTGGCGTGCTGATCCGCCTGGTCGCCGACGGCGCGATCTCGCGGGCAAACGCCAAGGAGGTCTACAAGGCGCATCTGAGGACCGGCGAGGGCATCGACTCGATCTTCGAGGCGAAGGGGCTGCGGCAGATCTCGGACAGCGACACGCTCGGGGCCGTCGTCGACGCGGTCATCGCCGCGAACCCGGCCGCGGCAGACGACGTCCGCGCGGGCAAGGCGCAGGCGATCGGATTCCTGGTCGGGCAGGTGATGAAGGAAACCCGCGGTCAGGCGAACGCGACGGTTGTCCAGGCCGCCTTGCGTGACCGTCTGTCAACGACGGAGCGCGGCTGATGTCCATGTTTGCATTCGTCCTGTGGGGCGTTGGTGTCGTGCTGATTGCCATCGGCGTCGGTCGCGCCCGAGGACCCTGGGCGCGCTACCAGGCTCTGCGAGAGGAGGACGCCAACATCGCCCGGTACGAGGCCTGGCGGGGAGGCCTCAGGGGCCACGAGTCGACCGGCGGTTCGGTGGCGATGCAGGTTCTCCGACGGCAGGCGCGCAACGGCGCGCTGATCGCCGTCATCGGGTTCGCCCTGGTGGTCGCCGGGTTCGCCATCCCGTCCTGAGGCCCGGGGAGCCCGACCTCAACCCGGGTGGGCAGCGCCAATCCGCTCGAGTTCACCGATGAGCAATGCGTCGGACGGGGTTGACGCCAGCCCAAGTCGTGCGCCGACCCGGGCAGCGTACGGTGGCTCGAGATAGGTCGACGCCAGTGTCGGCCAGACGCCCTCGGCGAAGACTTGGCTCGGGCTCCCGTCAAGGAGAACCCGACCGGCTCCCATGACGATGACGCGGCCGAAGGTCTCGGCCACGAATCGCATGTCGTGACTGATCGCGATGACCGTCCGGCCCGCCTTCGAGATCTCCTGGATCACGCGCTGGATTCGCACCACCCCACGGGCGTCCTGGCCGGTCGTGGGCTCATCGAGGATCACGACCGGTGTGT
The DNA here is from genome assembly GCA_038328755.1 of Candidatus Limnocylindrales bacterium. Classification (GTDB taxonomy): domain Bacteria; phylum Chloroflexota; class Limnocylindria; order Limnocylindrales; family CSP1-4; genus UBA5189. The sequence continues at coordinate 3,068 of JBBQMH010000082.1, read as the reverse complement.
TCATCGCCAGGACGGAGGCAAGGGCCAGGAGCTTGCGCCTCGAGAAGCCAAGATCGTAGGGATTGGCGTCGCCCAGTTCGGCGAGGCCGACGGCTGCCAGGGCCGCTGACGCGGCCGCGGCGGTCTCGCCAGGCGTACGACCGAGGATCCGGGGTCCGAATTCCACTTCCGTCCGGACCCTGCCGGCGAAGATCTGGCGGTCCGGGTTCTGGAAGACGATCCCGACGCGCGCCGCGAGTGCCGCGACGCGGACGTCAGCGATGTCCTGACCGTCGAGGAGCACCCGCCCCTCAGTCGGGCGGAGCAGCCCATCCAGGTGGCGTACGAGTGTCGACTTGCCACTGCCGTTCTGTCCCACGATGGCCACGACCTCGCCCGGGGCCACCGCGAGGTCGACGCCCGCCAGCGCTCGCGTTCCATCCGGATAGACGAAGCCGACGCCCTCGAGGGCGATGGCCGTCATTGGAGCGCTCCGGCGACGAGTCCTGGATCCAGCCCCCGCGCTTCGAGCGCCCGCGCCAGCCGGATGGGTGAAGGCGGCTCGACGCCCCATTGTTCCATCCGTCCGTCGGCCAGAACCGCTGCCGTCGGGCCGTCCAGGACGATCCGGCCAGCGTCGATGACCACGACCCGACTGCACAGGCGGTTGAGGAGGTCGGTCTTGTGTTCGGTGATGAGCATTCCCGTGCCGGTTGCGGCGAGAGCGCGCAGTGCCTCGCCAACCAGCCGAGTTCCTTCTGGATCGAGCTGCGCGGTCGGCTCGTCGAGGACGAGATGGGCCGGGCGCATCGCCAGCAGGGAAGCGAGAACCACGAGCTGGGCCTGACCGCCCGAGAGGTGCCGTGGCTCGCGCTCGCGGAGATCCTCGATGCCGAGGGTCGTGAGGGCGGCCCTCGTCCGGGCGACCGTCTCACGCGCGGGCAGGCCCAGGTTCATCGGTCCCAGGGCGACCTCTTCGAAGACTGAACCACTGACCCCCGACAGCTGAGTGGCTGGGTTCTGAAAGGCGATTCCGACACGGGTCGAGAATTCGTGCAGCGGCCGGCCGGCCATGTCGGAGCCATCGATGGTCAATCTGCCGCTCAGGCCGCCACCGATGGACCCGGGCGCGAGACCGGATGCGACCAGGCAGAGGGTGGACTTGCCGGCGTCGTTGGCGCCGACGACGCCAACGATCTCGCCATCGGCGAGGGTCAGATTGATCTCGTGGAGGACGGGCTCCGCGTAGCCCGCGTATCGATAGCTGATTCCGTGGAGGCCGAGCATCGCGTCAGATCCGCCCGCTGATCCGGGCGAGCGTGATTGCCCCCAGCAGGGCCATGAGCCCCCACCGCAGGAGGCGCTCCCATCGCGTATCCCGCATCGTCCATAGGAGATGCCGCCGGCCGGGACGGCTGAAGGCGCGGGATTCGAGGGCCAGGCTGCGCTCCTCGACGTCGGTCAGGGCACCGATGATCACCGGTCCGATGAGCGGCAGCAGCCCGCGCAGGCGGGCTCGAAGGTTGCCCTCCGTGTCGAGCCCCCGCGCTCGCTGGCTTTCGCCGATGACGGCGGCGCGCTCCACCAGGGCCGGAACCGCCTCGATCGTTGCAAGGGCCACGAACGCCACCCTGGGTGAAGCCCCGCGTCGTTCCAGATCGAATACGAAGGCTCGCGGGTGCGTCGTCATCACGAACAGCCCGATGGACAGGGAGATCGCAAACAGCCGTACCAGTGTCTGGGCAGCGAAGTCGACGCCCTCGGCCGTCGCATCGAATGGCCCGATCGCGAACAGCACGGTCGTTCCGGCGCGCGTGAAGACGCTGACGAGCACGACGGAGATGGCGATCGGTGCTGTCAGCAGCAGCGACGCCCGGACCAGCTGGCCCAGCACCCCCGCCCGCACGGCAAGGAGCAGCATCACCAGGTCGAATACGATCGGGCCGATGTAGCCACCGGCAACGAACGCCCCGATCGAACCGACCGCCGCGATGACCGCCTTCGTCAGTGGGTTGAGCCGATGGTATGAACTGGGTGTGGCGGGTACGAGCCGCTCGATCTCGCGAGCGTCCGCGGGTTCGAGATCGTCGGCCAGGATCACCCAGACCGGCACTGACAGGGTTATGCGCGCTCCAGGCCGACGGCCTTTTCGCCCTGTGGGAAGCGGGCGACGAACCGGCGCGAGAGTGTCTGCAGGATGACGAAGGCGATGAAGAACTCGATCGTCTTATCGATCGGGTCAGACAGCAGGCCCTGTTGGAACACCGCGGTCTGGAGGTCGGAACCGGCCTGCTGGAAGGCGGCGACCAGGAAGTCGGTGCCGGTGCCCGTGACGCCCCCGAAGACGACGGCCGAGATCGGTGCCGAGATGATCGCCGACAGGATCCCGCACAGGAGCCCGCCGATGGCGACATACGCCACCCCCAGGTCGCGGCGGACGAACATCAGCGTCACCAGGCCGACGGTCGCGCCGACGATCCCGATGGCGATCAGGTATCCAACGGCCGTGAAGAACGGGCCAGCGACGGAGGTATCGCCAAAGAAGGTAAAGGTTCCATCTGTATAGAACGGCAGGAACCCGTAGTAGCCAATCCCGAGGAGGACCGCGATCACGACCGCCGCACCGAGGATGAGGCGCTGTGGGTCGGTGTTCGGGCGACCCCGGAACCACCCGATCTGTCCCAGGACGCCCGACACGAATCCGATCTCCGCGGCGACGATGGCGAAGGGCGCCGCGTAGTCGGAGTGGAACGGTGCGGGCAGCACGTAGGTCCAGATGAGATTGGCCAGGAGGCCCGTAACCAGGCCGGGGACCGGACCGGCCAGGATGCCGACCAGGATCGTCCCGATCGAATCGAGGTAGATCGGAACTTTCAAGGCGGTGCCGACGGTCTGGCCGAGCACGATGTTGATGGCGATGGCGATCGGGATCAGCACGATCGTCCGGGTGTCGAACCGGCCCCAGCTCATGTGATGCCTCCAGTTAAGGTGACCGACTGAGCCGGTCGTTCCATATCCCGCGCTAGCGTGACATGTCCGGGTGGTTCGGCGCCAGTCTCTTCAGCTCGATGGCGGTGCAGCGGTCCATC
>JBBQMH010000081.1:0-9489 GCA_038328755.1 Candidatus Limnocylindrales bacterium | reverse complement strand
GCCGAGGGCATCGCCGCGCTGGTCGGCGGATTCGTCGCCTGGCTCGCCCTCGGGGCGCCGTGGCCGGTCTTCTTCGCGCTCCTCCTTGTCCCGGACATCTCGATGGTCGGCTACCTCGCCGATCGTCATCTCGGAGCGATCGGCTACAACATCGGTCACAACTGGGCCGTTGGCGGGCTCGTCCTTGGGCTCGGGATCGTGCTGACCGTGCCGGCCGTCACGCTCGCCGGCGTGATCCTGGTTGCTCACACGGGCATGGATCGAGCGTTCGGGTATGGCCTCAAGTACCCGACCTCGTTCCAGGACACGCATCTCGGGAGAATCGGCCGCCGGCGTTGATCCAGGCCACTGGGCGAGCCACGTTGCCGCCGCCGCCATCGGCGTGGCCCTCCGTGCCGGTCGGCACTACACTCGGGCCGTGACCGCGCCCCTCGATCCGTCCCTGCCCGCGCGCCATCTGACCAGCGCCAAGGTCGTGTCCGTGCGCGGGACCGACCTCGAGGTTCGCGATGACGTGGTGGTCGGTGAGGAGCCGCTTGAGATCCGGGCTGCGGGCCCTCGTCAGACCCCCATCAACATCGCCGTCACGATGCGCACGCCGGGTCACGAGAACGAGCTGGCGATCGGATTCCTGACCACCGAAGGGCTGATCGAGGGCAACCCCGTCCTCGGTGTCGACGTGGGCGACCCGGGCTTCATGGCCGAACCCGACGACGTGGTCGTCGTCCGGTTGACTCGCAAGCTCGATCCGGCGCTCGCCAAGCAACGCCATTTCGTGGCGACGGCATCGTGCGGGATCTGCGGCAAGGCCTCGATCGATGACGTCGCCGTCCGGTGTGAGCCTCTTCCCAAGGGCCTGCCGGTGGTGTCGCGGGCCGTCATCCTGTCGCTCCCCGTGAAGCTCAACGCTGCGCAGGCGGCGTTTGAGCGAAGCGGAGGTCTGCACGCCGCCGGGCTGTTCGAGACGGACGGTCGGCTGGTGGCCATTCGTGAGGACGTTGGGCGCCACAACGCCCTGGACAAGGTCATCGGATCGAGGGTCCTGGCGCGCGAACTGCCGCTCTGGGACCGGATCCTGCTGGTATCAGGTCGGGTCAGCTTCGAGATCGTCCAGAAGGCTGCCGTGGCCGGCATTCCGATCGTGTGTGCGGTCTCGGCTCCGTCCGACCTGGCCATCCGGCTGGCCGATCGCCTGGGCGTGACGCTGATCGGCTTCCTCCGCGGGGACGGTTTCAACGTCTACACGCACGATGGCCGAGTAGACCTCCGCGATCTGATGGGCGGCTGACGGAGCCTCAGATTCGACGCTCGCCGAGTTCCTCGATCTCGGCCTGGCCGAAGGAATCGGGGCGAGCCCCAAGGTCTAGGGTCGCTGCTTCTCGTTCATGAATTCGAAACCGAAGCGGCCCTTGACGCAGAGGTTGCCCTCGGTAACGGATGAATCCAGCGGCGAGGTGACCTTGACGATCTCGTTGTCCTGCACGTGAAGGGTCAGGGTGCACCCCACGCCGCAGTACGGACAGATTGTCGAGGTCACGGTCTGGGCTGACTCGTTCCAGGTGCCCTCGGCGCGCATGTCGTGCTCGGACTTGAACATCAGCGCCCCCGTCGGGCAGACGTTGATGCAGTTGCCGCAGTAGACGCAGGCGGATTCGGGGAGGGGCACGGCCCACTCCGTGGAGATCCGGGCATCGAAGCCGCGCCCGGCGACCGCGATCGCGAACGTGTTCTGGGCGTCGACGCCGCAGGCATCCACGCACTTGTAACAGAGGATGCATTTGGCGTAGTCGCGGACGTAAAGGTCGTTGTCAACCTTGACGGGCTCGGCGACGTGCGCCGCCTCGGATCCGGTCGCGGCGTGGTGGTGGCCAGCCTCGCGAGCGTCGCGCTCGCCGGCCGCGCTCGGCGACGACGGCGGCCCGAAGCGTCCCGGATCGGCGTCGTAGCGCGCCATGTAGCCGGCGATGGACCCATCCGGGAGCGACGGCCCGGCAAGGTCCACGTCCACGGAGGAGCCGAGCAGCTCCAGGACCAGCTTGCGCGAGTGACGCACGCGATCGTTGTCGGTTGTGACCTCCATGCCCGGCGACACCTTCTGCGAGCAGGAGGGGGCAAGCGCCCGGCCGCCCGTATCGACGACGCACAGTCGGCAGACGCCGGCCGGCTCCAGGGTCTCGCCGTAGCAGAGGGTCGGGATGTCGATGCCCTGCGACCGGCACGCCGTCAGGATCGTGTCCCCACTCCGGGCGATGACCGGTTGGCCGTCGATCGTCAACTCGACCCTGGCCGGCTCCGGGGCAGGTGGCGCGGCCGGCACCTGTGGCGAGCGAGCGGGGGTGGACGTGAAGATCTCCGGGTCGTCGCCCGTCCAGGGAACGTCGACGCCGCTCATGCGAGCACTCCCTGGAGGCGCAGGCCGCTGGCCAGGGCGTCGTTGGCCGTCATGCCGAGGCCGCAGATCGAAGCGTCACGGAGGACGCGGCCCAGGTCGTTGAGCAGGACGAGCTCGTCCTCGATCGAACCCCTCGGCTGGCCGGCCATCAGGCGGGCCAGCAATTCCTCCTGGCGGACGGTCCCGACGCGGCAGGGGACGCACTGGCCGCACGACTCGTCGCGGAAGAACTGGGCGATGCGTCGGAGGATGTCGAGGAGGTCGGTCGTCTCGTCGAAGACCACGACGGCGCCCGCGCCCAGCGTCGCGCCCGCCTCCTTGGCATGCTCGAAGGTGAGCGGCATGTGGATGGCCTCCGGTCCCACGAAGACTCCGGCCGCGCCGCCAAGGTTGACCGCCTTGATCGCCCGCCCGCCGGACACGCCGCCGGCGAGCTCGATCAGGTCGTGAATCGTGATCCCGAACTCCGTCTCGTAGACGCCGGGCCGCGCGACATGACCGGAGACGCTGAACAACTTGTGGCCGGTGGACTTCGCCGTGCCGAGGGTCGCGTACTCCGCTCCGCCGCTCAGGATGATCCCCGGGATGTTGACCAGCGTCTCGACGTTGTTGACGGCCGTCGGCCGCTGGAAGAGCCCCGCTGTGGTGCTCCGTGCGGCCTTGTTACGCGGCTCGGCGCGCTTGCCCTCGATCGACTCAAAGAGCGCGGTCCCCTCACCGGCGATGTAGGCGCCGCCGCCGCGCCGGATCTCGATGTCGAAGGCGAAGCCGGTTCCCATGACGTCAGCGCCGAGGTATCCGGCGTCGCGGGCGAGGCCGATGGCGTTCGCCATCCGGGCCTCGCCGAGCGGGTACTCACCGCGAATGTAGAGATAGCCCTTCTCGGCGCCGGTCGCGAAGCCGGCGATCGTCATCGCCTCGACCAGCGAGAACGGATCCTCCTCGAGGATCGCACGGTCCTTGAAGGTGCCCGGCTCCGCTTCGTCGGCGTTGCAGACGATGTACTTGGGCAAGCCGGTGCTGGCGGCCGCGGCCGCCCACTTCCTGCCGGCGGGGAACCCCGCGCCGCCGCGCCCGAGGACCTCGGCGACGACGACCTCTTCGACGACCCGCCGCGGACCCAGGTCGATCGCCTTGCGCAGCGCCTCATAGCCGGCGGTGGCAAGGAAGTCGGCGAGGCTCGTCGGATCGATCCGCCCGATACGGGCCAGGAGTCGGAGCCCGGGGCTGCCGGCCTGGGGGATGGAGCGCCGCAGCGAGGCCAGCCGGTCGTCGGAGGGAGCGGTTTCGAGGCTCCCAGCCTGCGCAGACGTCCCGGTGTCGCCGGTCTGGTCGTCGTTCAACTGCCGGACGATCTCCGCCGCATCCACCGGCCCGACCGCGGCCCGCAGCGGCGGATCACCGGCGATCGTGTAGAGGGCGGCGGGCGCGCGTTCGCACAGCCCGAGGCAGGGACTCCGCAGCCATGTCGCCCCGGCGCCCGGTGCCGGTTCCCCAGCTGGTCCGAGCTCGCGCTCGAGGTCCCGGCAGACGTCCTCCGCCCCGGCCATCCGGCACGCCATGTCGTCGCACACGTGCGCCACGGCAGCCGGGCGCTTGACCGTGGAGAGAAGCGCGTAGAACGTGGCGACTCCGTAGGCCTCGGCCGGCGGGACGGTCAGTCGCCGGCAGATGTAGCCGAGGCCCGGCCTGCTGATCCAGCCGATTCGATCGTTGAGGGCGTGAAGCGCCGGGAGCAGGAGGTCGCGTCTCGAGCGCGCCTCGTGGCCGCCATGGGCGGCACGCCCGTCGAGCGCCATGTCGCGCAGGCCGCCATCCCAGCCGCCACGCACCGCGCCGATCTCGGGATCCAGGACTGCGTCGACGGCCGCCCGTTCCGTGGGAGTTGCGAGTGCATCGACGACGTGGAGATCCATGGCCCGAGTGTACGAGACCCTACGGACCCGGGGAGCGAGCGAGCTGCCCGGCCTCCCGCTCAGGCCGGGTTGGGGCTCCGAGCTTCTCGATCCGGATGGCGGTGGCCTTGAACTCGGCCGTCCCGGACTTCGGATCCGTCGCGTCGATGGTCAGGTTGTTGACCGCCACGTCGTCCTGGAAATGCATAGTCATGAAGGCAAGGCCGGGCCGCAGACCGTGATCCGTCCGGACGGGCGCCTCGACCTCGCCCCGCCGCGAGACGATCCGGACGACCTCCCCTTCGGTGAGACCGTAGCGCTCAATGTCCTCGGGGCAGAGGTCCAGGGTCTCGCCCTGGCGGCCAGGAAAGCGGAGCGGGCCGGTCTGGACGCCGGTGTTGTACGAGTCCAGGCGGCGCCCGGTGGTGAGGCGCATCGGAAACTCCCCGTCCAGTCGGTCCACCGGCGGGGCATGGTCGACCGGGACGAACGGAGCACGGCTGCCGACGACCGGATCGGCCCACAGCCGGGAGTGGAGGAACGGCTCGCCAGGGTGTGTCTCGTCGTAGCACGGCCAATGCAGGCCATCCTCGGCCTCGAGGCGGGCATAGCTCATGCCGGCATGCGCGGAGGACAGGCCGCGAAGCTCGTTCCAGACCGCCTCGGCCGAGGGAGTGCCCCAGTCGTGGCCCATGCGACGGGCCAGCTCGAGGACGATCCACAGGTCGTCCCGGGCGCCGTCCGGCGGCTCGAGCGCCTTCCGGACTCGCTGCACGCGCCGCTCGCTGTTGGTGACGGTGCCCTCGCTCTCGGCCCAGGCCGCGGCGGCCGGGAGCACCACGTCGGCGACCTCGGCAGTCGCCGTCAGGAAGATGTCCTGGACCACCATGAAGTCCAGGCCCCGGAGGATGCGCTCTGTGCGATGACGATCCGCCTCGGACTGCATGGGGTTCTCGCCGATGACATAGAGGGCCTTCAGGTCGCCCCGATCCATCGCGTCGAACATGGCGGAGAGGTGCCAGCCACGGTCCGCCGGAACCGCGACGCCCCATGCCTTGTCGAATGGGGCGCGGAGGGCCTCGTTCTCCACGTGCTGGAAGCCCGGCAGACGGTCCGGTAGCGCGCCCATGTCGCCGCCGCCCTGGACGTTGTTCTGGCCACGGAGTGGGTTGATCCCGCTGCCCCACTTGCCGACGTGGCCCGTCACCAGCGCGAGGCTGATGAGCGCGAGGACGTTGTCCACCGCGTTGTGGTGCTCGGTGATCCCGAGCGTCCAGCAGAGCATCGCCTTGTCGGCGGTCGCGTAGGCGTGGGCGGCCTCGCGAATCGCCGCGGCAGGAACGCCGGTCTCGCGCTCCGCGTACTCGAGGGTGTAGGGCTCGACCCCGACGCGATATGCCTCGAAGCCCGATGTCGCGCGGGCGACAAAGCCCTCGTTGGCCAGGCCCGCCGCGATGATCTCGCGGCCCATCGCGTTGGCCAGCGCGATGTCGGAGCCAACGTCGAGCCCGAGCCAGAGGTCCGCCCACTCGGCGCTCGATGTCCGCCTCGGGTCGATCGTGATGATGCGCGCACCGCGGCGCACCCCCTTCAGGAGGTGGTGGAAGAAGATCGGGTGCGTCTCCCGGGCGTTCGATCCCCACAGGAGGACGAGATCCGTCTCCTCAGCCTCGCGGTATGAGCTGGTTCCGCCACCAGCGCCGAAGACGGTCGCCAGACCGGCGACAGACGGGGCGTGTCAGGTGCGGTTGCAGCTGTCGATGTTGTTGCTGCCCAGGACGACCCGGGAGAACTTCTGCGCCGCATAGTTGACCTCGTTGGTCGACCGGCTGCAGCTGAAGATCCCGTAGGGAGCGGGCGCACCGGGACGTCGGGACGCCCCCGCGGCGCGGAATCCCGCGACCGTCCGATCGAGCGCCTCGTCCCACGTCGCGGGCCGGAGTGCTCCGCCCTTCGCCTCGCGGACGAGGGGCTGGGTCAGGCGAACATACGACTTCGGCAAAGGTTTCTGTGCCTCCATGCTAGGGCGCGCAGCACACGGATGGGTGTCGAGCGCAGCTGTCGGTCGTTCGTGTCGGCCGACTGGCCGACCCGGTGAGTGTAGCCCGTGACTGCGGCGCGGCGCCGGGACAGGAGCCAGACCCATGTCCCACCTCCGCCCGGAGAATCAAACGACCCCCGGACGAGCCGGGGGTCGAAGGTGCTGCGATGCGCGGCTTACGCCTCGTCGCCGCTCCGTACGTTCGCCGCACGCGGGCCCTTGGGGCTCGCCTGGACGTCGAAGCTCACTGCCTCGCCGCCGTTCAGGCGATCGAAGTTGAGCGGAGCCTGGAGCGAGTCGCGGTGGAAGAAGTATTCCTTCCCATCCTCCGCGGCGATGAATCCGAAGCCGCGATCGGCTACGACTTTCTTGATTGTTCCTGTGGTCACGGTGACCCCTTCTGTCTTCTCGAACCGATGTGCATGCGCACGGCCTGTCGAGAAGCAGGACGACCACGCGGAGCAGCAACGCACATTGCGTCGACGTCGCTAGGGTACGCGCGATCCGAGTTTGGTGGGCTGGAGCCGCGGTGCGAAGTCGTACCAGCGCGTTGCTCAGCCGCCCGGCGGACGGAAGGTGACCCCGAGTCCTCGGGCCTCGTCGATCTCATCCGCGGTCAGAAGGACCGTGGTCGTGACGCCGCTCGTGCCGCTGGCTGAGACCCTCGTAGCGGCCGCCGCCGCTGCCGCGTTGCTTGGCATCTCGGCGATCATCACGAAGTCGTCATCGCCAAATGCCCAGTAGGCGCACTCGACTCGGCCCCCGACACTCGAGACCAGCTCGTTGACCGCCTTGATCCGACTCGCGGCGCCGTCCTTGAGCACACCCTGGATCCCTGCCTGGGTGTAGTGGGCTCGGAACATGAAGTGCGCCATGGCTTTCTCCTCGAGGGATCGGCCGAACCAGCTGGGCCGATCTGGAACGGCCATCGTGTGCCGTGCGGTGCGGACCGTCAACCCTTTTCCGGAGCGCGGCTCGAGCCGTGGCTCACGTCAATACCTCGCGGCGTGGCGCTGGCCTACACGATCTGGGACAGCAGCCGCTGGACGAGGAACAGCGCAACGGGCAGCAGCACTGCCGAAACGAAGCCGGTGAGGGCCCCGGTGCTCCACGGCCAGGTAGGAACCTTGTGGATGAGGTACCGCTCGGCGATGAGGGTCGCCAGCGCTCGATTGCGGGCCTCGATGACCGGGACGTCCCTTGCGTCCACCGCGTCGTGGATCTCGTCCAGCGTTGCGGTCAACCGCCGCCCGACTTCGCCCTGCAGTCGGTGCTTCTCCGCCACGATCCGGTCGTGCGTGCCGCGCAACGGGAGGACGAATGCCGCCGCGGCGACCACACCCATGACGCCGAACCACGCGAAACTGATGACGAGGTAGGAAACATCGGCATCCTGCGGGATCAGGAGCACGGCGGGCGCGGTCAGGACGATCAGCCCGATGGCCGTCCTCGAGCTCAGGCGGGACATCGCATAGAGGGGCGTCTGATCGAACAGGTCGATCCGACGGAGTCGCTCGTGGATCCCGGCGGTCAGCCGAAGCTGGCGGAACGTGTGGTAGATGAGGACGAGGAAGACCGCCGTGATGAAGGTCTCCCAGCAGTAGCGAAGCGCAAGCAGGCCCGGGCTGTAGCCGACGATCCCCGAGCCCACCGGATCCGTGATGTATCCGATCGGCGTGACGACGACTGCGAACAGCAGGAGGAACAACGCGGGGCGCGCCGGCGCCACCGTGAGCTCTCGCCGTATCGACACGACTTCAGCATCGGTGACAGACAGGACCGGGCGCAGAGCGGTCAGAGCCTGACCAGCCAGCCTGTCGAGTCCATGAATGAGTCCGAGGACGGCGAACGGGAGCGACCCGTAGTACAGGATTGGTCCGAGCTCAAATGTCACCGATTCGCCCCCCGAAAGCGACGTGATGCCGATCCCGAAGCCCATCGCGACCAGGTACGCCAGCCACGTCGGTCCCGGCAGCCGCTCCACGAGGTCAGTGAGCCGGTTGGCCCAACTGGGCGCGTAGGGCGACGGGCTCGCGTCGTGGGTGTCGGTTGTCGATTCCATCAGCCCACGAACTCCCCGATACAGCGCCCAAGCGCGGGGCGGAAGATATCGAAGGAGGCGAAGAGCCGGTCGAGCCAGCTCGGCGGATACGCGCAGGCCGACGCGTCCGACCCTGGGACCTCGCCCGCCTCCAATGCCATTTCTCCCCTCCATCGTGGATACCGGCGCTATGGTAGCGGGCCAGACAACCAGCAACTTGTGCTACCGTGTGCTACATGAGCGAGATTGGGAGCCGGCCCGCGCGCGTCGGCGTCCGTGAGTTGCGCCAGAACCTCAGCGTCTACCTGGACCGTGTCAAGGCCGGCGAGACGCTCGAGGTCACCGAGCACGGCGAGCCAGTCGCCCAACTGGCCCCCCGCCCGAGCAAGCCGCTCTCGATCGTCGACCAGATGATCGCCGACGGCAGGATCACGCCGGCAACGCACGACCACCGATTGACACCACCTCCGCCGCCCGACCCGGCATCCGGATATCCGACCATCGCCGAGATCCTGCAAGGCATGCGCGACGAGGATGATCGGTGACCAAGCTTGCGTACGCTGACGCCTCTGCGCTAGCCAAACTGATTCTCACCGAGCCGGCGTCGGAGGCATTCCATCGCTGGTATGTCGAGGCCGAGCGCGTTGCGACGAGTCGCATCGGGATCGTCGAGACCGACCGCGCATCACGCCGACGTCCACACGACGCCGATCGGAGGGAGTTCATCCTCCGTGACGTCGATGTCATGGAGATTGACCCAGCCATCGCGAGGGCGGCGGGCGCCGTCCAGCCCCCCGCCCTCAGAACGCTCGACGCGATTCATCTCGCCAGCGCCCTGAGCCTTGGCCCGGAACTCGACGCGTTCGTGACGTACGACGATCGGCTCGCCGACGCCGCGCGGATGCTCGGCCTGCCCGTGGTGCGGCCCGCCTGATCGGTCGGGTCCGGTGCGGTCGGCTTACAGAGCGCTGACAAATCGGGGCGGCGCGCCCGTGGCTGAGAACCCGGTACCAGCGGCAATCTCGAGGCGTGGCACTTGAACTGGTGCCCGGAAAGGGACTCGATCGAACGATGCGAACGCCGAAGCTGAACCGGACCCTCGTCATCATGGTCGCCGTAC
>JBBQMH010000080.1:0-9527 GCA_038328755.1 Candidatus Limnocylindrales bacterium | reverse complement strand
GAGGAACCCGGCGAATACCTCGATGGACTTTCTCTGCTGCGCGCGATGGCGGAGCTGGGCAACGGACCCCGCGACATCGGCGTTCCCTGCTATCCCCAGGGGCATGCCGTGATCCCGGAGCAGGCGCTGCTGGCTGCGCTCCGCGACAAGGCACCCTTTGCGTCCTACATGACCACCCAGTTGTGCTTCGACCCCGTAGCGATTCGCGTGTTCATTGCCGCGCGGCGTGCCGATGGGAACACGCTGCCGGTCAAGATCGGGATCCCCGGTGTTGCCGAGATCCCGAAACTCCTGTCGATCAGCGCCCGCATCGGCGTCAAGGACACGGGGCGATTTCTGTCCAAGAACGCGCGGTTCGTCGGGGAGCTGCTGACGTCTGGTGGCATCTATCGGCCCACGCGCCTGCTGGAGAAGCTGGCGCCAATGCTGGCGGATCCCACCGCGAACGTCATCGATCTCCACGTCTACACGTTCAACCAGGTCGAATCCACCGAGACATGGCGGGCTGAATACCTCGCGGCGCTGCGCGCCCCGGCGTGACGCGGGTGCTGCGATCGGGCCGCGGCGCGAGATGACGCCCGAGCAGGAGGCGCTTCGGGACGGTCTCGCATCGTTGCCGGCACGGCTGGCGCTCGTCGCGGGCCGCCTGCCTGATCCGGATGCTCCCCTGGCACCCGGCGAGTGGTCCGCGCGCGAGGTCACACTGCACCTTATCGTCGTCGAAGGCGAGGTCTGGCAGGCGCGACTCGATGCGCTGGTCGCCGATGGATTCCCTCACTGGCCATGGGTGGAACCGGGCCTCTGGGCGGGACCTGGCGACGGGACATTCGATGGCGCGGCGCGCGTCCTGGCCGCAGCCCGAGCGGCGACCATCCGGCGTCTCGATGCACTCGACGATGCCGGCTGGACGCGACGCGGCCTGCACGCCACCCTCGGCGAGCTCGATGTGGCTGGGCTCATGCGGATCGCGGTGAACCATGACAAGGAGCACCTGGCGCAGTTCGATCAGGGCTGACGTCCGGAGGTCCGGTACCGGCCCAGTACCGGCGGCCCGGCGCCTCGGCGCCGCGCCGCCGCGGCGCCGCGAGCTGAGGTCTGGCCCGCGAGCTCCGCGAGCTGAGGTCTGGCCCGCGAGCTCCGCGAGCTGAGGTCTGGCCCGCGATGCCCCGTTCCTTGCCAGATATTCCTCAGCTGACTCGTCGTCGGGCGATCGCTGTCAGGGAGTCACCGGGTGGTGGTTCTGGCGAGGGTTTGCGGGCGCGTCCACTCGGGCGAGCGTGGCCAAGGGTCCGCGCAGAGCCGGCAGCCCGCCGAATAGTCACCTGCCGCATTTCTGGCGGAAAGCCCGGGGCACGGGGATCTGGCGCCCGCCGCCGCCCGCCGCCGCCCGCCGCCCGCGCCCGGCGCCCGCCGCCCGCGCCCGGCGCTCGCCGCGGCCGCCGCCCGCCGTGCCCAGCAACTGACGTCGCCTGCCGCACGCAACACCACCGGTGGAGTCCGTTACGCTCTCGGCAAAGCCATTGACACGACCCGGGAGTGACCATGCCCACCGTCAGCGAGATCTCGAGCCGGTACATCGACGAAGTCGCCGCGCTGGATCCGGTGCGCGGCGAACGCTGGGGTGTCGCGTCCGACCCGACGCGGCTGACTGATTACTCGCCGGCCGGGATGGCGGCACAGGCGGAGCTCCTCCGACGCACGATCCGGGACATGGAGGCCGCCACTCCCATCGACGAATATGAGCGACTCGGCCAGGGTTTCCTCATCGACTGGGCGGGTGGCGAACTCGGCGTTCTCGAAGCCGGCGAACGCGAGCGGATGCTCAGCAACATCGTCGGCGCGCCGGCCAGCACCCGCTCCGTCTTCGACCTCATGGATCAGAGCGCCCCGGACGCCTGGGACCACATCACCGCCCGCCTCGAAGCGGTGTCCGGATCGATCGCCGGCTATCGCGAGACCCTCGAGTTGGGCCTCGCGAATGGACGCCCCGCCGCGCGCCGGCAGGCGCTCGTGGTCGCGGATCAATGCGCGACCTGGGCGGGATCCGGAACCAATGGCGGCTGGTTCGGGACCTTCGTTGCTGGCTACGGAGACGGCCCGCTCCGCTCGCATCTGAACACGGCGGCGGAGCACGCGGCCGCGGCCTACCGGGATCTCGCCGTGTGGCTCCGCGGGACATATGCACCCAAGGCCGCGGAATCCGATGCCTCCGGTGATGAGCGCTATCGCGTCTGGGCGGAGTACCTCCTCGGGACCGAGCTCGACATCGATGAGGCATACGAATGGGGCTGGGAGGAACTAGCGCGCCTTGAGGCCCAGAAGGACGTCGAGGTCGAGCGGATTCTGCCGGGGCAGGGCTTCGAGGCCGTCCGCAACCTGCTGATCAACGACCCGAATCGGACCATCGAGGGCGTCGACGCGTATCGCTCCTGGCTCCAGTACCTGACCGATGAGGCGATCTCCGGCCTGAGTGGCACCGAGTTCGACATCCCGGACTCGATCCGGCGCTGCGAGGTCATGATCCCGCCCGAAGGCAGCGCGGCGGCGGCCTACTACACGTCGCCGTCGGAGGATCTGAAGCGGCCGGGCCGGACCTGGTTCCCGACCATCGGGCGGAAGCGGTTCCCAACCTGGGACGAGGTCAGCACCGTCTACCACGAAGCTGTTCCGGGGCACCACCTCCAGAACGCCGCGATCCGCCTCGTGCCGCTCACCCGGGCGCACAAGCTCGGGTTCATGTCAGCCCACGGTGAGGGCTGGGCGCTCTACTCGGAGCGACTGATGGACGAGCTGGGCTGGTTCCGAACCCCGGAGACGCGGCTCGGGTTCCTATGCGCGCACGCATTCCGTGCCGCGCGCATCGTCGTCGACATCGGGCTCCACACTGGCCGCCCGATCCCGAAGGGCAAGCCCGGTGCGGGCGAGACCTGGACATACGAACGGGCCATCGACTTCATCATCAGGGCCAGCGGGATGGACCACGACAAGGCTGAGAGCGAGGTCCTGCGCTACCTCTCCTGGCCATCACAGGCCACCGCCTACAAGCTCGGCGAGCGAACCTGGCTCGCGGGCCGCGAGGCCGCGATGGCCGCGGCGGTCGAGGCGGGCCGGCCCTTCGACCGCAAGGCCTGGCATGCGGGAGCGTTGGCCCTCGGACCGCTCGGGCTGCGACGTCTCGGCGCCGAGCTCGCGAAGGTCTGATCGGACAACCGGTCGCGGACGACCGGGGTCCCGTCCCGTACAGAGGAGAATCGATGGACCGCACGGAACTGATCCAGCACTACCGGACCGGCATGGCCGACCTCGATGATGCCCTCGCGGGCATCTCGGACGAAGAACTCGATCGCGCCCAGGAAGGAGACGAGTGGACGGCGCGCCAGGTCGTCCATCACCTCGCCGACGGCGAGGCGATGTCCTACACGCGACTGCGCCGCCTGGTGGCGGACGACGTGCCAGTGATCCAGGGCTACGACGAGCCGACGTTCGCGAAGCGCCTCCACTACGACCGCCCGATCGAGACCTCGCTCGCGGTCGTACGCGCGGTGCGCGAGGCAAGCCTGGAGCTCATGGCCGTCATGACGCCCGGGGAATGGGCGAAGACCGGGATCCACAGCGAGCACGGAACGTATTCGATCGACTACTGGCTCGAGCTCTACGCCGAGCACGTCCATGAGCACGCCGGCCAGATCCGGAGGGCCCGCGGCCGGGGCTGGACAGCGGCCAGCGTGGTCCCTGCGTGCCCGTGCCCGGCGGTCCGCGGCCGACCGTCGCGGCGCAGACGCACGGGCGTCGGTCCACGATCCCAGCCAGGCCTTGCCAGAAATGCCGCAGGTGACTATTCGGCGGCGGATTCGGGTCAGGTAGTCATCTCCGGCATGAATGGCATGAAACGCGACGGCGCTCGTGCTCGGACGGGACGATTGCCCGGCGCTGGTGTCGCCGAATCGTCGCCCGGTAAGTACCTGCCGCCCGCCAGTCCGCGCCAACAAGTTACCCGCGATGCC
This sequence comes from Candidatus Limnocylindrales bacterium, assembly GCA_038328755.1. Taxonomy (GTDB): domain Bacteria; phylum Chloroflexota; class Limnocylindria; order Limnocylindrales; family CSP1-4; genus UBA5189. The sequence goes on along the minus strand of JBBQMH010000080.1, from coordinate 5,523 downwards.
GCTCGGCGACATCGCGGAACTGACCCAGCGTTCGCTTGGCGAGCGGACACTCCCCGTCGAGTCCGACTGACCCGGCGAATCGACGCCACGATTGGCCGACGAAATGAACGATGTAACGCCTCGAACCGGGGCGCGTCTCAGCTGTTGCCCAGCCCAGGGTCTGTCACGTCCACAAACGCAAAGGGGATGACCCCGTGTCCCATCGGATCTCCCCACGCATGATCGCCGCTGTTGCGACGTTTCTTCTTGCCGGCCTCATGGGCGCGTACGGCGGCTGGATCCTGTGGGACCAGGAAGCTTCCGGGATCATGATCCCGATCGGGGCCATTGCCCTTCTACTCATCGGCGGCGTCCTGGTGCTGGTCAGCCGGTTTGTTGGACGAGTCGTGCTTCGTCGCGTCGCCCTCGTCCTCGTGGCCGCCGCGGTCGGCCTCCTCGTCGGGTACGGAATCGGCCCCAAGCGCGAGCCACTCATCCAGCAGTTCGGCGGCACCCTGACCCTCCACCTCGAGTCGCCGGTAGTCGCGGACGCAACAGGGCCGGTCTACTGCACCAATGTCGCCAGCGCCACGGAGTTCAACATCAGCGGTGACCCGAACAATCGCCTGGAGACCCCGGATCGGCCGTTCGTCTCTGTCTATGTCAACGTCGGGGATCGCTGGGAGATCCTCCGCGACGTCCCACGTAAGGACGGCGTCCTCCTGAATATCGGGATCACCGGAGTCCTCGTGACGGATCCCTCCGGCAAGCCGGGTACGGTCGGGATGCAGGCCACCGAGGCATCAACCCTCGAGTCGAAGTTCAGCAACGAGGGTGGCTCGATCCGCTTCGCCAATCTCGCTCCCCAGACGGGATTTGACTACAACGGCGAGTCGATGGACCTCGCGGGCACTCTCGAGTGGACCTGCGGATCCCCCGCGCCCTGATGGGGCGGCACATCGGGCCAGCGTTCACCTGGCCCGATCGCGCGGCTCGCCTCGCTGATAGCCACGCTCCTGATCGCCGGCTGTGCCACCACGCCAACTCCGACGACCGCGAGTCCGGCCGCGACGGCTACGCCTACCTCGGTGGCTGCTCCTGCTTCGGCGGCCCTCCAAGGCGACTCCGTCCCCTGTGACGAGCACGGCTTCCCCGCCCGCAACCGCCACTCCGCGGGCCACGGTGCCGATGCGCAGGGATCTCCCGGACCGGGCGACAATGTGCCTGATCGAGTTCTTAGGTCCTGCCGGCGCCCAGTAGCTCGTCCTGGAGTCGCGTGGCCAACCACCCTGCGTATCGTTCCGAAGACCAACCGCGGGTGGCCACGAGCAGGTGGAAGAGTCCCGGATCGATGAGCACCCACACAATGTCGGCCGCGGCCTCGAGATCGATGTCATGGCGGAGCGGACCCTTCGACTGCGTGTCGGCGACCACATGCGCCGCGCCGCTCCGTCGCTCCGTCAGGATCTTCTCCCAGACGGGACGAACTTCGCGGTCGGCCGACGCGGCGCCACGAACGGCCTCGTAGATGGCGGCGACCCTTTCGCCAAGGGCAGTTACGAAGCCGGCATATCGCTCGAGGTAGCGACGCTGATCGGGCTCCGCCCGGATCGCCATCGACTCGGGCCGGAGGGGCAGCGGGACCGGATCGTCGTCTCCGACCAACGCCACGTCGTAGGCCCTCTTCAGCAGCGCGGACTTGCTGCCAACGGCCGTGAAGATCGTCGCGCGACTGACGCCCGCCTCCGATGCAATGGCATCGATCGAGGTCGCGCCATAGCCCTCCTCGACGAACAGGCGCGTGGCCGCATCGACGATCGCCCGCGCCGTCGTGAGCGCCTGGGCGGATCGCAGCGGCGAACGATATTCCCTCTTGACAGGGTCCCTCTGATTCATCAGACTCATAGTCTAGTGATTTGACCGACGGTACTACGGAAGGCTACCACCGGCATAGCGGGGGGCTCGATCATGATGAAGGACGGCGCGCCAGGACATGACCCGATGGCGGTCGTCCTGCGCCTACGGGATGCGACCAACGAGCACGATCTCGATGCTCTGGTCGGCTGCTTCGCAGACGATTACCTGAGCGAGATCCCCCTGCATCCGTCTCGATCGTTTCGGGGCAGCCAGCAGGTTCGACGCAACTGGACGCAGATCCTTGCCGGCGTACCTGATCTGCGATCGGAGCTGATCCGTTCAGCAACGGCAGAAGACGAGGTCTGGGCGGAGTGGGAGTGGTCAGGCACGCGGAGGGACGGTGTGCCACACCTGATGCGGGGAACGACCATCCTCGGTGTGGACGGAGACACCATCGCCTGGGCCCGCTTCTACATGGAACCCGTTATCGACGACGGCGCGAACGTCGAAGCCTCAGTCCGGCAGACCGTCGCTCCCGGAACCGCGCCCTCGGCGGGGGACGATCGATGATCGCCGTGGTCGGGGCGACCGGGACGATGGGTCGCCTCCTGATCCCAGAACTGCTGTCGCGGCAAGGTGGATCGGGCCCGGAGCCACTCCGGGCTGTCGCGCACGATCCGGCATCGGCTCTTGTTCGGCAGCCTGGCGTTGAACTCGTCGCCGCGGATGTGGCCACCGAGGCTGGCGCAGCCCGAGCCGTTGCCGGTGCCCGTGTGGTGGTTTCGGCAATCACCGGGTTCTCCGCCCCGGCTGGAGTCACGGGCATCGATGCAGCTGCGAACCGAATACTGATCCGCGCCGCTGCGCGGGCGGGGGTCGAGCACCTCGTCATCCTCTCCGTTCGAGGTGCCGACCCCGGAAGTCGGATCGAGCTCTTCCGGGCCAAGGGACAGGCAGAGCAGGCTGCCCGCGAGAGCGGGATGGCCTGGACGTTCATTCGACCCACGGCCTACCTAGAGACCTGGCTCGGCATCGTCGGCGGACCGTTGGTGACGACGGGCAAGACGATGGTCTTCGGTCGCGGCCGGAACCCGATCAACTTCGTCTCCGCCTTCGACGTCGCGCGCCACGTTCAGCTCGCGATCGAGGATCCAGAGATGCGCGGCTGCATCCTCGACGTCCCCGGTCCCAAAAATCTCACGATCGAGGAGCTCATCCGGCTGGTGGAGGCGGTATCAGGCCGAACCGCGAAGGTTTCGCACGTGCCCCGCTTGGCATTGCCCATTCTGTCCAGCGCGATCCGCCCGTTCAACGCGATGCGCGCCGGTCAAATGGGGGCCGCCCTGATGATGGACACAGCAGACATGGCGGTCGACGGTGCGGTCATTCGGGCAGCTCAGCCGTCCATTGCGATGACGGACGCCCTTGAGGTCGCTTGCCGGATGTTTCGGCACGATTAGCGCCGTCCGGCCCGGTGCCGGCAAGCGCCGGCTGGCCTGACCATCGACCACGACGCCCTCGCAGCGCTTGAGGCGTTGGCGGGTGGGTTCGCTCGCGCCGCGCTCTGAGGTCGATTGACGCCGCCGCAGCCCCGCGCCTAGACTAATCCCGACCTTTCCGGTCGGATATAGATCATCCGCGCGCGGCCGCCACTGAGCCGTCTCGCCCGGACAACTTCGAGGACCGCCACCCTGAGCACTCGACCCGCATTCCATGGCTCCGGCGCCGTCGCCTTCAGCACGAAGGGCGAATACGGCGTGCGACTCATGGTCCAGCTCGGGCGCCATTACGGGACTGGGCCGGCCAGCCTGGCGGAGATCGCCGCCGCCGAGGACCTGCCCCGCGCCTACCTGGAGCAACTGGCGATGGGCCTCCGGGACGCCGATCTCGTCGTGTCCACCCGCGGCGCCCATGGCGGTTATGAGTTGGCGCGCCCGCCCCAGGACATTCGGATGAGCGAGGTCCTGCGCGCCCTGGAGGGACCGATTGCGCCGATGATCTGCGCATCCGATGATCCCGAGCACGCCACGATGTGTGACCGGACCAACAACTGCACCGTGAACGTCCTTTGGGTCCGCGTTCGGGACGCCATTGTCGGCGCACTCGAAGGCATGACCCTCGCCGAACTCGTCCCGCTTCGAGTGCCGGAACTCCCGGTGGCGCTCGGGGCTTCCGCGTCCAGACCCTCCAGACCACTTCAAGGAGCCGTGACGAACTCGTGAGCACTGATACCGACGACCGTAAGCTGATCATCCGTGGACTCCGGGTCGCGCCCATCGCGGCACCGGAGAACGACATCCTCCAGGGCATCGACCTCGAGGTCGGACCTGGCGAGGTCCACGCGATCATGGGCCCCAACGGGTCGGGCAAGACGACGCTCGCCTACGCGCTGATGGGTCATCCGGCCTATGTCATCACGGGTGGCTCGGTGACCTGGATGGGCCGGGACGTCCTCAAGCTGTCGGCCGACAAGCGGTCCCGTCTCGGGATGTTCCTCGCCTTCCAGTACCCGACGGCCGTCCCCGGCCTGAGCGTCGCCAGCTTCATTCGAAGCGCGCTGAACGCCAAGCTCCAGGGGATCGACAAGAACCCCGACATCGACCCGACCGACGCCATCAAGGGCGGCGTCTCGATGATGGAGTTCCGCAACAAGATGCGGCAGAAGCTGGCGCTCCTCAAGATGGACGAGAGCTTCGTCTCGCGCTACGTCAACGACGGCTTCTCGGGCGGCGAGAAGAAGCGCCTGGAGATGCTCCAGATGGCCATGCTGGAGCCGAAGCTCGCGATCCTCGACGAGACGGATTCGGGCCTGGACATCGATGCCCTGCGGATCGTCGCCGAGGGCGTCAACGCGATGCTCAACCCCGAGCTCGGCATCCTCCTGATCACGCACTACCAGCGCCTGCTGAACCACATCAAGCCGGACGTGGTCCACGTCCTGGCCAAGGGGCGGATCGTCGCCTCGGGCGGGCGTGACCTGGCCCTTCGGCTCGAGGACGAGGGCTACGGCCCGATCCTCCGCGAGGCGGGCCTCGAGATCGACGTTCCCGACGATGCCCTCCGGCTCGAGGAGCCGGCGGTGCTCGCCCACTGAGCCGACGACCGGATCATGACCATGACGACTGAGCCCGCCGCCGTTGCTGGGTCGACTTCGGCCCCGGCCGACCCGCGGATCCGCGATGGCCGCCTCGTTCCGGAGCTGATCCGGGCCGAGTTCCCGATCCTCGCCACGAAGACCGCGTACGGCAAGCCGCTCGTCTACCTTGACTCCGCCGCCACCAGCCAGAAGCCACTGGCGGTCATCGAGGCGATGGATACCTACTACCGCGAGTACAACGCCAACGTTCACCGTGGGATCTACGAGATCGGCGAGCGAGCGACGGCGGCCTACGAGGCAGCACGAACGAGCGTGGCCCAGTTCATCAACGCGCCGGATCGTCATGAAGTCGTCTTCACCCGGAACGCGACCGAGTCGATCAACCTCGTCGCCTACTCGTGGGGTCGGAAGAACATCAACCGCGGCGACGTCATCGTCCTGACCGAGATGGAGCACCACGCCAACCTTGTGCCGTGGCAGCTCCTGGTCCAGGAGAAGGACGCCGATCTCGAGTTCATCCCGATCACCGACGTCGGAGTCCTGCGGCTCGACGTGTTCGAGGTGCTGCTCAAGCTCCGCCCGAAGCTGGT
>JBBQMH010000079.1:0-9718 GCA_038328755.1 Candidatus Limnocylindrales bacterium | reverse complement strand
CGCCGGGAGGCGGTGATCGCCTCGGTCCTGACCCTGAAAGAGCGCGAGAAGCTCAATGTGCTGCTGCGCAAGCTGATGCGAGCCTTCCCCGAGGATCACCACTGGCACATCGAGTCGCCGGAGTCATCTCCTCCGAAGTCGACATCGTAGTCGTCCGGTAGCGGGAGTCCGCACAGGCTGAGCGTCCGGAGCGATCAGTCGCCGCGCGACGCCACGACCGAGAACGACAGCGGCAGTCGTCCCCGCTCTTCCGGTCGAACGTCGAGGTGCCCCGCCCACCAGTCAACCGGGTGCTCCCCCACGCGTTCCAGGCGGAGCCCCGCGCCGAGCAGCGCCGTGACGATCTCACCCAACGTCCAGGCGCGGGCGAACTTCCAGCTCTGGTCGTCCTCGGGGACCGACAGGTGGTCAATGTACTCGGGCGCCCAGCCACGCGACGCCTCCGGGCCGCCGAAGTAGTCATAGTCGGTGAGCGTCCATCGCCCATCCGCGTCCCCATCGAACAGCCACTCGGCTGGATGGCCATCGAAGATCACCAGACGCCCCGTGGGGGAGAGCAGTCGCCGGAGCACCGCAGCCCAGGCGTCAAGGTCCTGGAGCCAGATGATGGAGCCGCGACCGGTATAGACCAGGTCGCCCGTGCCATCGAGATCGTGCGGCGTATCCAGTACGTCGGATTCGATCCAGCGCGCCGGTGCCCCCGTCGCTTCCGTGAGCCTGGCGGCCAGTTCCAGCATTCGCGGGCTGATATCCACGCCGACCACTTCGTCTGCACCGAGGTTCCAGAGCGACAACGTGTCCCGGCCGCCGGCGCATTGGAGGTGGATCGCGCGACGGCATCGACCGTGCAGGTCGCCGATGAGGTCGTGTTCGACCGGGAACAGGTTCGAGCCGCCCGATCGAATGAGCTCGACCGCCTCGTCGAACCAGCCCTCGTAGCGCTCCGCGGCCTCGTCCCAGGCTGCCCGATTGGCCGCATGCATGGCGCGGACATCGGCAACTTCGTCCGGCGTTGCGGGTCGGACGTTGGGAGTCTCGAACGGTTCTGGCATGGGCCGAGTCTAGCGACGGCTAGGATTGCGGCGTGACTGAACCAGATCCCGCTCCCGAGACCACGCCCGCGCTCGATGCCATCGCCGCCGCGGGCGTGGCCCATCGGGTCGTCCGAATTGAGCCCGCCCGTTCGGCCGAGGAAGCCGCCGAGCGGCAGGGGGTTCCGCTGCGCGCCCTTCTCCGGACGATCGTGGTCCGGCGGGGAGAGGACGACTACCTGTTCGTGCTGGTGCCCGCGGGTCGCCGGTTCGACTGGCCGAAGCTCCGCGCTCACCTCGGCGTGACGAGGATGTCGCTCCCGGATGCGGACGAGGCCCACGCGGTCACGGGCTACGTTCGCTACACCATCACGCCGTTCGGCTCCTCTCGACCGTGGCCGGTCATCGCGGACGTGGCGATTCTCGAGGAGCCCGTCGTGGCAATCGGCGGCGGCGCCTTCGGGATCAACCTGCACCTGTCCGCCGCGGATCTCGTGGCCGCGCTCGGCGCCGAGGTCGTGGACGTCACGCAGCCCGAGGGCGAGGTTCCTGCCTCCCGCGCCTGAGGCTCCCCATACCTGATCTACGTGGGATCCTGCTCCCGGTTTCCGGCCATGCGTGCCCGTGAATGTCCCGGCAGGTCCATAGCCCGGTCGGGCCGAAGCGGCGCAAGCGATCCAAGCGATTCCGCGACCACGAGAAGGTCGTCATCGCCGGCCACGCGGAAGTCGGCGGGCGGGTTGACGAAGGATTCGGTGCCACGGCTCACGGCGAGCAGGGTGGCTCGATGGTCCTGACGCAGCCGGCTGCTCACCTCGTCGATGGTGAGGCCCAAGTATGAGGATGGCAGTTCCACCCGATAGAGCTCGGAGCCTTCTCCGCCCGACACGATGTCCGTCACCAACTCGGTCAGGCCCGGATAGAGCGCGGACCGCGCGAGCAGTCGCGAGGCGAGCCGCGAGGTGACCAGGACCTCGTCCACGTGCGCCCGCTCGAAGTGCTCGACATGCCGGGGGTTGATGATTTCGGCCACCGTTCGCACCTGGGGTGCGACCGACTCGATGGCCATGATGGTCAGGATCGAGTGCATGTCCGCCTCGTTGGTCGAAGCTGACGGGAAGATCAGTGCCGCCGCGGCTTCCTCGATGCCGGCGCGTCGCAGATCCTTGGCGTCGGTGGTGTCGCCCCGAACGAAGTACACGCCATCTCCGGCCGGGTTCTTCTCTTCTTCGGCGAGAACGACGACCTTCGCCCGATACTCATCTCCCTTGAGTTCCTCGATCAGATCCCGTGCGGTTGCGTTCCAGCCGCATACGACGATGTGGTCCTTGTAGCCGCTGGCGCCCAACCCTTGGCCCTCCTTGAGCAGAAAGTCGATGACGAGCGCCACGAGCGCTCCGGTGATGGTTCCCACGATGGCGACCCCGAACAACACGAGCATCCAGCTGACGACGAAGCCGCCAAACGAGGTGACGTAGGCGGAATCGCCCTGTCCGAGGATCGTGAAGATCGCCCAGTTGAAGGATTTTCCGAACCACTCGATCGCCGGGCCTGGCCCATCCAGCCACGGCTTCTCGAAAAGCGTCACGAGGAGCGCTGCCGCCCCGACGAAGATCGCCGCACCCTGAGCGAGACTGACGAAGAACCGACGGTCGACGGCGCCCGCGATTCGGCGCGTGTGCCACGTGACGCGCCGCACGATGGGTGCAGCGAGCAGCGTGGTCAGCGGGTTCAAGCGACGCAGCACCGGAACGTGATCCCTCCCTGGTGTCGAGCCCGCCCTCATCGGGGATTAGGTACGGATCGTGCCATACTGGGATGCCGCGGCGCTCGGCGATCGCTTCCTCGATCAGGTCCAGAGGTCGGGCGTGCGAATCGTCGCCCCGATGCGCTCTCCCAGCCCTGACAGGACCGACCACCAGTCCGTGCGGCTCGTCACCTCGGACGCCCGCATCGTGATCAACGTTGCCGGCGTCACGAGGACCGGCAGCTCGACATCCAGGACGGCCTCGACCTCGTCCCGGAAGGTGTCGTTCGTCGATCGGATTCCGTCTGCCTGGAGGGCGATGTCGGGCAGGAGCCGAACCACGAGATCGTAGGTCTCGGACCAGGTCCGGACCAGCGGTCCGATGTCGTACCGGTCCTCCCCGCCACAGGCGCGCAGGTAGTAGGCGTAGTTGTCCATGACACCGCGATCCGTTACCAGGACGTCGGCCCGATGGGCCAGCTCGAGTTCCTGCCGGATCTGGGTGACGAGGACCCAGAGTTGCGCCTCGCCGGTGGCTGCCTCGTTGATCCCCAGCGGGTTGTCCCGGACGACCTCGCGTCCCAGCTCGACGGATAGACCGGCTCGCTGAACCGTCGCGGCGAACGCCAGCAGTGCGGTGGTTTTGCGGATTCCATGCGACCCGATGAAGGCGACCTTGGCCGGGTGTGGCCAGGCGCCGGCCGGCGTGGCTGCCGGAGTTGCCGCGGCAATGCGAGCCTTGTTCGTCACCTGGGCGTGGTCGCCGCTGTGGCGGCCTAGGCTCCCTGGGAGGCCCGGACGATGAACGCGGCCAGGTCCGCCGATTGCTGGATCCGTGACGGCTCATGGACGTACATCATGTGCCCTGCCTCGTAGTGCGCGAACTCGATGTTCGCCTCCATCTCGGCCGGGATCGGCAGGTGAGCCATGACGTATTCGGCCGCGAAATGCGGCGTCGCGCCGTCGTAGTAACCGCATGCGACGTGGACCTTGAGGAACGGATTGGCCCGCATCGCCGCGCCCAGACCCTCGACCACCGACACGGACCGGCCTTCGTATTCCTTGTAGGACCAGGCGCGATGGGTGGTTTCCGAGAGGACTTCGTACGGGAGGTCGTTCTCGTAGCCCAGCTCGGCCCGGACGTACTGGTTGAAGGCGGCCGTGTACGGGCCGGTGATGTGCGAGAAGGAGGGATCGGCCGAGAAGTGCTCGCGGCCGCCATCCGGCTCCGGACCGGTGAACCGCGCGTCCAGGCGGCCGACGGATCGGCCCTGGTCCCGGAGGAGTTCGGTGAAGAACCGAATGTGCTCGAGACGGAGATTGACCCGGTCCACATACTCACGCTTGAGCCCGGTCAGTCGCGCGATCTTCGCGACGGCGGAGCGTCGCTCGGCCACCGTCAGGCGGTTGCCGCGGGCGAGGAGGCGGGGATAGTCGCCGGCTGCATACGCCTCCGCCTCGTCGAGGACGCTGCGGAGCGTTCGCCCGGGATGCTTGCCGTGGTAGTACGCCACGGCCGCGTAGGTCGGCAGGTACAGCGGGTAGGGCAGCTCGTTGCCCTCGGTGAAGAAGACGGACCCCTCGTCGAGGACTGATGAGATGAGCAGGAGGCCGTTCAGGTACATCCCGAGGCGGTCCTGGAGGTGAGCAGCGAGTCCGGCCGCCCGGATCGTCCCGTAGGACTCACCGGCCAGGAACTTCGGCGATGCCCAGCGCCCGTTCCGCGACGTCCACAGGCGAATGACTTCGCCGACCGACTCGATATCCCGCTTCAGGCCGTGGTACTCGGCGGGCTTGCCACCGTCGACGGCCCTCGAGTAACCCGTCGAGACCGGATCGATGAAGACCAGGTCCGTCTGGGCCAGGATCGTCTCGACGTTGTCCACGACCTCGTATGGCGGCGGTACAGGGGAGCCGGCGTCACCGCTGACAACTCGCTTCGGCCCGAGCAGCCCCAGGTGCAGCCAGACACTGGAGGAGCCGGGGCCACCATTGAAGGCGAAGGTGACCGGCCGCTTCGCCGCGTCTGCGCCATCCAGGGTGTAGGTCGTGATGAAGACACTCGCCTTCGGCTTGTGCCCGCCGAACTTCTCGTCCTCCACGACCTCCTCGCGGAGGACGATCCGGCCGGTGTGGCTGGTGTAGGCAAGCTTCTTTCGGCCGATGGACAGCGTGTGCTTGCGCTCCACCAGGTCATCGGTTGGGTCTGGGGCCTTGGAGGCGCCGTCGGCTTCAACCGGCTTGCCGGCGTCCGTCTTGGCGGCCACTGACCCCTGATCGGCCACCTAGAGCCCCTTCACGGCAGTAACGAGATCGGCCAGGCCTGCCTTCGCATCCGCGAAGAGCATCCCGGTCTTGGGGTTGCTGTAGAGCTCGTTGTCGATGCCGGCGTAGCCACGACCCATGGACCGCTTGATGACGATGATCGCCTTGGCGTGATCGACATCCAGGATCGGCATGCCCGAGACAGGCGAGCCGGGCTTCCGGGCTGCGGGGTTGGTGACGTCATTGGCCCCAACCACGAGGGCAACATCGGCCCGATCGAACTCGGGGTTGATCTCTTCCATTTCCTTGAGTTGCGGGTACGGCACGTTGGCCTCGGCGAGAAGCACGTTCATATGTCCCGGCATCCGTCCGGCGACGGGGTGGATGGCGTACTTCACGTCAACGCCCCGGCTCTCGAGCAGCTCGCCGAGCTCGCGGCAGGCGTGCTGCGCCTGGGCGACGGCGAGGCCGTAGCCCGGGACGATGATCACCGACTGGGCGTAGGCGAGCTGGATGGCCGCGTCATCGACACCGAGCTCGCGGACGGAGGCGCCCGCCTCCCCAGCCGCCGCCACGGTGCCTTCGCCGCCGCCAAAGCCGCCGAGCATGATGTTCAGCACGGACCGGTTCATGGCATCGGCCATGAGCTTGGTCAGGATCGCGCCCGATGCGCCGACAAGAGCGCCGGCGATGATCAGGACGTCGTTACCGAGCACGAACCCGGCCATCGCCACGGCTGTGCCGGTGAATGAGTTGAGCAAACTGATGACGACGGGCATGTCCGCACCGCCGATTGGCAGGGTCATGGTCACGCCGAACACGAGGGCAGCGGCCAGGATCAGGAACATGACCGGCACGCTGACGTTGCCGAGCCAGAGGTAGAAGGCGCCGAAGACGACGATCGCCACCATGGCGGCGGTCAGGATCCGTCCGCCCGGGATGATCACCGGCCGCGACGGCGTGATCTTGAGGCCCATGAGCTTGCCCGATGCGATCAGCGAGCCGGTGAAGGTGATGGAGCCGATGACGATGTCGAGTACCGTCGGGATGCTGGTCTCGAGCGAGATGGAGCCGGCCGCTGCGCCCGCACCGCCAAGTCGCAGGTAGTCGTCGATTGCGATAAGTGCAGCGGCGCCGCCGCCGACCGCGTTGAACAGCGACACCAGCTGGGGCATCGCGGTCATCTTCACGCCGCGGGCGAGGTACAGGCCGCCTCCGCCGCCGATGGCGACGCCGACAACGATGATGATCCAGCCGCTTGCGCTGAGACCATCAACGGCCAGCAGCACGAGCGTCGCGAGGATCGCGAGTGCCATGCCGCCGGCGGACACCAGGTTGCCGTTGCGGGCCGTGGCGGGCGAGTTCATCCGCATGAGCCCGAGGACGAACCCGGCGGCCCCGACGAGCCAGATGAGACGAACGACGACTTCGAGCGTGTCCACGGTCAGGCCGCTTTCTCGGCGTCAGCCGGCTTGGGCGCCACGGGCTTCTTGCGGAACATCTGGAGCATCCGATCGGTGACGACGTAGCCGCCCACGACATTCATGGCCGCGAACGCAACGGCGATCAGGCTGAGGATCTGGCTGAGCAGATCCGTGGCCGATGCCGCGATGAACATCGAGCCGACGAGGACGATGCCGTGGATCGAGTTGGCTCCCGACATGAGCGGGGTGTGGAGCGTTGCCGGCACCTTCGAGATCACGGCGAACCCGCACAGGATCGCCAGCACGAAGACCGTCAGCGCGGCCAGGAGTTCGGTGTTCATGCGGCGCCTCCGGCCGGCTGGAGCAGCTTCTTGACCGCTTCGGAGCGGATCTCGCCGCCGTGGGTGATCGTGACGGGACCGGCGATCTCGTCGGCGGGGTCGAGATTGAGTTCGCCGTCCTTGACGAGCTGCAGGAGCAGCGACGACAGGTTGCGCGCGTAGAACGCGGACGAGCCGATCGGCATCGTGGCCGGCAGGTTGTCCGGGGCGATGATCGTCACGAGGTTGTCGGTGACGATGTCCTCGCCGGCTTTCGACAACTCGCAGTTGCCACCGAGTGCCGTGGCGGCCATATCCACGATCACCGAACCGGGCTTCATGAGCGCGACGGCCGCCGCGGTCACGAGGACGGGCGGCTTGCGACCCGGGACCTGTGCCGTCGTGATGACCACGTCCATGCCACCGATGACCTCGTTGAGCTCGGCCTGTTGGGAGGCGCGCTCCTCGGGGGTCAATTCGCGGGCGTAGCCACCTGCGCCGGTCGCGTCGATCTGGGTCTTGAGCGTCACGAAACCGGCGCCGAGCGACTCGGCCTGCTCGCGTGTCTCCGGCCGGACGTCGTACGCCTTGACCACGGCGCCGAGGCGTCGGGCGGTGCCGATCGCCTGGAGCCCGGCCACGCCGATTCCGAGGATCAGGACGTTGGCGGGCTTGGCCGTGCCCGCGGCGGTGGTCAGGAGCGGGAAGTACCGCCCAAACGCGTTGGCGGCGATGAGGACCGCCTTGTAGCCGCCGACGTTGGCCTGCGAGGACAGGGCATCCATCGTCTGGGCACGAGACAGCGTCCGCGGGATGGCGTCAAGGCTGATCGCGCTCACGCCGGCCTTGGCCAGCGTTTCCATCAACTTCGGGTCGAGGAGGGGCTGGAGAAGTCCGATCACGGCCTGTCCGGATCGAAGGCGCTTGGCCTCGGCCTCGCTCGGCTTCTGAACGCGCAGGATGGCATCGGACTTCGCGTACAGGTCGTCGGTCGAGACGATCGTCGCGCCGGCGTCGGTGTAAGCCGAATCGGGGATCAGCGCGCCGACGCCTGCGCCCTTCTCGACGAGGATTTCGAGCCCGGCCGCGGTCAGCTTGCCGAGCCCTTCGGGTACCAGGGCCACGCGCCGTTCGCCGGCCGCGGTCTCCCTGGCGACTCCGATCTTCATGCGCACCACCTGATGTCTGGGTATTGGGCCTTGGTGTGTTCGGCCGCCATGCCGCCACGATGCCTGTCCGTTCTGCATCGCGAGGCTCGATCGGGGCCGTGTGAAGGATAACCGGCACCGCTCGGGGCTGCCGCCGACCAGGACGACGCGTGCCGAATGATCGGGTGCGAGGCGATCGACCGCTGCCGCCGACCACTCGCGGTCTCGCGTCGTGACCGGCTTTTCTGGACCGCATCGGTTGGCGCCGCCCGCGTCGGCGAGGGAGGATCGCTCCAGCGAGGGATCGCTGGCATCGCGGGCGGCGCGGCAGGAGGATCCTTCAACAATTGGGGGGCGTCATGACGGCCGGTCATCTCGCCGGTCACCCGGCTACGACGGTGGACGGTGCCATCTCGTCGCAGGGCCGCGAGCCCTGGTCTGACCAGCTGCGTCAACCCCTGACAGCGGCCCCGGCGACGGCGACCACGAGCGTCAGGATGTAGGTATGCCCGAGGGCGCTCCACCAGATGGAGCGCGTGCGCCAGTCGAGCCAGCCGAAGACCATCCCGCCGAAGAGCGTCGAGAACAGCTCGATCTCGGGCTTGCCGAGATGAACGAACACGAACGGCAGCTGGGCCACCACCACACCGAGTGGTCCGATCGTCCGAAGCAGCGTGAACATCACGAATCCGCGCAGGAGGAATTCGGTCGGCGCCAGGTCCAGCAGGTGCGTGACCAGCAGGTCGCCGACCGGCGCGCTCGAGATGCCGTAGTAGTAGCTGAACTGGGGATTCGCGCCGATCACCAGGATGACAGGCGTCATCAGCGCGGCGCCCACTGCCGCGAGGCCGATTCCCGTGCGCCAGTCACCCAGGTCGAGGCCATAGTTGGTAAGGCGATCCCGGAAGGCGAGCAGGATCACGAGCGCCGGCACCAGGCCGAACAGGATCACGCGCTCGAGCGCCTGGTAGCGATTGGCGGCCGCTGCGCGCCCCAACTCCTGGACCTCCCGAGGAATCGCGGTCCGCGAGAAGTCGAACAGGACCACGAGCGTCATCACCAGGATCGCCACGGTGGCGCGGAGGGGGAGCTCCAGCCCGAGGACGCGGAACGTGCGCCGATCGGCGTCGGTGGCGGGGTAGTCCGGCGCCGCGGTGAACGCGGACCGGGCCTGTTCGAGTCGCTTGGTGCGGATCATCGCCTCGCACCGTACCGCAGCAGACGACCGGCGCGCCACGGATCTGTGTGAACTCGACCCTGCCGTACCATGGGCTGACGCGCGGCGACAGTGAGTGGCTGCCTGATCCGGAGGCCAGCGCCATGGCGAAGATCGGCTACGCGGCGATGCTCGAGCAGTTCCACCCGACGGATCTGCTGGATTGGTGCGCCCAGGCTGAGGCGACGGGCTTCGAGGCCGGCTTCATGGTCAGCGAGCACTTCCACCCCTGGACACCGCAGCAGGGGCAGAGCGCCTTCGCCTGGTCGTTCATGGGGGCGCTCGGGCAGCGCACGTCGCTGAACTTCGGGACGGCGGTGACCTGCCCGGGCTTCCGCTACCACCCGGCCGTCATCGCACATGCCGCGGCGACCCTCGGGGCGATGTACCCGGGGCGCTTCTACCTCGGCCTGGGTGCCGGTGAGGCGCTCAACGAGCACGTCGTCGGTGGTGTCTGGCCCGAGATCGGCGTGCGCAGCGCGATGATGTTCGAGAGCATCGAGATCATCAACAAACTGTTCACCGGGAACGTGGTCAAGCACCGGGGCGAGCACTTCACCCTCGAGA
>JBBQMH010000078.1:0-9742 GCA_038328755.1 Candidatus Limnocylindrales bacterium | reverse complement strand
ACGGCCGAGATTGCCGGCATCATGGGCCGCTCCGAAGGCGCCGTCCGTGTCCTGCTGCATCGCGGGCTGCAGTGCGTCGCCCGGGAGCTCGGCGGCGACCGCCCGGGTTCTCGCGCGGAGCCCGGAAACGGCCCTCCGACGCGCCGGGACGAGCGTTGACCCTCCTCGGACGTGACTTCGTGGAGGTGGACGCCCTCGTCACGGATCGCTATCTCGACTCACTCCTCGCCGGCGCCGACGAACCGATGGCTGGTCCTGCCGCTGCCGCGCACGGTTGGGGGACGCTCGCGGGGCTGTTCGCTGGCGGCAGGCAGGCCGACTCCGACCAGCTGGATCGCGGCGTCCGGCTCGCCTCCGAGCGGCTCACGCGGGACCTGCCCCGTTTCCATCCGTCATTCCGCTTCGAGGAGCGCCTGGCCGTTCGCCTGGCCGAGGCCGCAGCCGCCATGCGAATGCCTGTCGCTGCTGGTGGAGAGCACGAAACGGCGCTGATCCCATTCCCGATGCCCGATCCGTACGACCCGTCGGAGGGCTCTGACCGGGGCCCGGGGGACGCCTGGGCGGACGCGCTGTCGCGCCCTCTGCTCGTCGGCGGCGCCGTGGTTGCCTCAGCGCTCAGCCTGGCCGGGGCCGCCTGGGTTGCGTGGCATCGATCCCGCGTGCGCGTCAACCCCATGGCCCGCGCGACTCGCGCCGCGCACGCCAATCGTGCTGCGCACGCGATGCGCAGCCGGCCGGTGTAGCGCCATGCCCATCAAGCTGCCCTCGTTCCGCCCACGCAAGGACGCCTTCCCGCCCGATCTCTGGACGAAGTGCCCGTCCTGCTCGGAGATGCTGTTCAACAAGCAGCTCGAGAAGTCGGACCGCGTCTGTCCGACCTGCGGGCATCACTTCCGGATGTCGGCCGCCGCCCGGATCGCGATGCTGGTCGACGATCGCACCTTCGTCGAGCACGACGGCGGGCTCCAGAGCGTGGACGCCCTCGGGTTCGTGGATCAGAAGCCGTACCCCGACCGCCTGGCGGCCGCCCAGCTCGCTACGGGCATGCGGGATGCGGCGGTCCGTGGGATCGCCAGGATCAGCGGCCACCGCGTATCGCTGTGCGTGATGGACTTCGCGTTCATGGGCGGATCAATGGGGGCCGTGGTCGGCGAGAAAGTCACCCGGGCCGCCGAGCACGCCATGACTGAACGGATCCCGCTCATCATCGTGTCGGCCTCGGGCGGCGCCCGGATGCAGGAGGGCACGCTGGCGCTCATGCAGCTCGCCAAGACCTGCGGGGCACTTGAGCGCCTGCGGGCGTCCGGCGCGCCATACATCTCGGTCATGAGCGATCCGACGACCGGCGGCGTGTTCGCCTCGTATGCCGTCCTGGGGGATATCAACGTCGCCGAGCCCAACGCCCTGATCGGGTTCGCCGGCGCTCGGGTCTCGGCGGGGACCATTGCCCAGGAGTTGCCCGTCGGCTTCCAGCGTTCCGAGTTCCTGTTCGAGCACGGGTTCGTGGACCGGGTGATTCATCGCCGCGCCCTGCGCGACGAACTCGGACGGCTCCTCGACTATCTGGTGCCACGCAACGGGCACGTGGCCCCACCCGACGCCCGCCTCTCGTTTGATCCGATCGGCTTCCTGACGTCGCTCGCCGAGAAGGTCGTGCCGGATCTCGGCTCGAGCTCGGGCTCGGGCTCGGGCTCGGGCGCCACCCCGGGCGCTGCCCCGGACGCCGCGCTGGACACGGCTCCGGACTCGGCCGCCGCCGAGTCCGCCGGAACGGAGCCTCGTCGTGGTTGACCGACTCCTCGGCCGCCGCCCCGGCGCAGACCAGGTGGACGACGCCAAGGGCGCCGTGTGGAAGCGCGTCCAACTGGCCCGCAACCTGGGCCGGCCGCGAACCCTCGATCTCCTCGGCCAGATGGCGGACGAGGTCGTCGAGATCCACGGGGATCGAGCGTTCGGGGACGACGCCGCGATGGCCTGTGGCTTCGCCCGGATCGACGGCCACCGGATCGTGTTCATCGGCCAGCAGAAGGGCGCCGATACCGAGGAGAACGTCCGCCGCAACTTCGGAATGCCGCACCCGGAGGGCTACCGCAAGGCGATGCGTGCGATGGAGTTGGCCGAGCGGTTCGGACTGCCAATCGTAACCTTCGTCGACGTCCCGGGCGCCCATCCAGGACCCGAGTCGGAGGAGCGCGGCATTGCCGAGGCCATCGCCCGCTCGATCGGGCTGATGACCCGTCTGCGGACCCCGATCGTCGCAATCATCACCGGCGAGGGCGGCTCCGGCGGGGCCATCGCCATCGCCGTCGGCGACACCGTCATCGCCCTCGAGAACGCGGTCTATTCCGTCATCAGCCCCGAGGGCTGCGCGGCCATCCTGTGGCGGTCGGCAGACGAGGCGGCCACCGCGGCTCTGGCGATGAAGATGTCCGCCGCCGATCAGTTGGAGCTGGGCGTCGTGGACCAGGTGGTTCCGGAACCTCGGGACGGTGCCCACACCGACCATCCCGAGACGGCCCGGAGGCTCCGGACCGTCATCGTCCAGGAACTGAACCGACTCACCGCCCTCGATCCGGAGGAGCTCCTCGAGGCTCGTTACAGGCGCTATCGGGCCTTCGGCGCCTACACTGAAACCGCTGCGCCGCCGGTTGCGCTGCCGCCCAACAAGGGGCTCGCGGATCGCCTGCGTGACCTGCTGGATCCGACCCGCTGGGTGACCGGCACCGGGACATCCGGCTCGTCACGCCAGGACGAGTCCCACCAACGGGAGGAGGAGTGAGCGTGCCCCAGGACCGCGTTCCGGATCGCGACGCCGCCCACGCTGCCGCGACCACGGGCGCCGCAGCGACCACGGGCACCGCAGCGACCACGGGCACCGCAGCGACCACGGGCACCGCAGCGACCACGGGCACCGCAGCGACCACGGGCACCGCAGCGACCACGGGCACCGCAGCGACCACCCGCGCCGCTGATCAGCAGGGGATCGAGCGACTGATGGACGCACTCGTCCCGGCACTCGTCGCCAAGCTCGCGACGCTCAATGTCGGCGAGCTCGAGGTCCACGAGGGCGACTGGCGAGTCCGCCTCCGCCGTCCCGCCGGGGCCGGCCTGCAATTCGGACGCCGCGCCGCGGACCGAGCGGGCATGCACTCGGCCCCCGGCCACGACAACGTTGGTGCCCCGGCACCCGGCCAGACCTCGGCCTCGGGACCCGGGTCGCCGCGCCCCGCGCTCGTTGCGGGCGGCTCGCCGACTCCGTCGTCCAACGGCAGCCATCCGCCGCTGGCCGCGGTGGGTCCCGGTCGGTCCGCGGATCAGCCGGCCACCGGCGGCGCCGCCGCACCAGGGCCACTCGCCACCTCGCCGGCCGTCGGTGTCTTCCAGCCGGGCTCCAAGGCGGTGGGCGGGACCCGAGTGAAGATGGGTGATCGACTCGGCACCGTGGACATGCTCGGCATTCCACAGGACGTCGTGGCTCCGGCTGACGGCATCGTGATCTCGGTCCTGGCCGAGGCGGGGACGGCCGTCGAGTACGGCCAGCCGCTGGTACAGATCGAACCGGCGGCCGTGGCAGAGGCCCGCTGACCATGTTCACCAAGATCCTGATCGCCAATCGCGGCGAGATTGCGGTACGCATCCTCCGTGCCTGTCGGACCCTCGGGGTCGAGGCCGTGGTCGCGTACAGCGAGGCCGACCGGGACACGCTGGCCGTCCAGCTCGCCGACGAGGCAATCTGCATCGGGCCCGCGGATGCGAAGCGCTCCTACCTCTCCGTACCCTCTGTTATTTCTGCCGCGGTCGTGACCGGCTGCGACGCGATCCACCCCGGCTATGGCTTCCTGTCCGAGGACGAGACGTTCGCCGAGGTCGTCCGGGCCCATGACCTGACCTTCATCGGCCCGCCGCCCGAGGTGCTGGATCGATTTGCCAGCAAGGAAGGAACCCGCCGCCTGTTCGGCGGATTTGGCCTGCCGACCATTCCCGGCTCCATTGGGATGCTCCGTGACGACGAGCACGCGCTCGACGAAGCGGAGCGGATCGGCTACCCGGTCCTCATCAAGCCGTCAGCGGGCGGAGGCGGCAAGGGCATGCGGATGGTACGTACGGCCCGCGAGCTCGCATCGTCGATCAAGGTCTGCCGATCCGAAGCGAAGTCCGCCTTTGGCGATGATTCGCTCTACCTCGAGAAGTGGATGGATGACACGCGCCACGTCGAGGTCCAGGTGGCGGTGGACCGCTATGGCCACGGCGTCCACTTTGGCGAGCGTGACTGCTCGACCCAGCGCCGGCACCAGAAGATCATCGAGGAAGCACCGACGCTCGCCATGTCGGCAGCAGCTCGCCTCGAACTCGCCGAGCGGGCCGTCCACGCGGTCGTGGCCGCCGGCTACGAGAACGTCGGCACCCTCGAGTTCCTGGTCGATCAGGCGGGCAACCCGTTCTTCATCGAGATCAACTGCCGGATCCAGGTCGAGCATCCAGTCACCGAGATGCTGACCGGGATCGACATGGTGGCCATGCAGATCCGGATCGCGGCCGGCGAGCCGCTCGGGCTGACCCAGTCCCAGGTCCAGTTCCGTGGCCATGCCATCGAGTTCCGGATCAACGCCGAGGATCCGGCCCACGACTTCCGGCCGAGCGCCGGCGTCGTGGAGCGCTACCACGCCCCCGGCGGACCCGGAATCCGGATGGATTCGCACCTGTTCCCGGGGTACGAGGTCCCGCCCTACTACGACTCGCTCCTCGGCAAGTTGATCGCCTGGGGTCCGGATCGCCAGACGGCCATCGAGCGCGGCCGCTCGGCCCTCAATGAGCTCGTCATCGAGGGGCTCATCACCAACGTGGACATCCACCGCGCCATCCTGTCCAGCGAGGTCTTCCTCGAGGGCAAGATGACCACGAACCTCCTCGATCGCGTCGGCAGCGCGGCCTTCCTGGCCGCCGCGGCCCGCGGCTGATCGTGGCCAACCGCATCGGAGCCTGCCTGTGACTGAAACGATCCACTCCGCCCGCGAGATCGAGGCGCTCATCCCGCACCGCTGGCCGATCCTGCTCGTTGACCGGATCATCGAGTACGACGCCGAGGCGAAGCGGATCGTCGGGATCAAGGGCGTGACCGCGACGGAGTGGTTCTTCCAGGGGCACTTTCCGGGCCTGCCGGTGATGCCGGGCGTCTTCCAGGTCGAGGCGCTGGCCCAGACGATGGCCGTCTACGTGGCCAAGCAGCCAGGGTTCGGCGACCGGATCGGGCTATTCGCGGGGATCGATGACTGCCGCTTCAAGCGCGTCGTCATTCCCGGCGACACCCTCCGGCTCGAGATCACGTTGGACAAGCTCGGGAAGCGCTTCGGGCGCGCTCGCGGCGTCGCCAGCGTCGACGGCGAGGTCGCCTGCGAGGCCACGCTCAGCTTCATCATCCCGGGCGAAGGCGTGCTCCGATGAGCTCCCGCGTCGCCATCCTGTCGGACATTCACGGCAACGTCACCGCCCTCGAGGCCGTGCGCAAGGCCATGGCCAAGGAGAAGCCCGACGTCGTCCTGGTTGCCGGGGACCTCGTGATGAACGGTCACGATCCCTCCGGGACGATCGGCATTCTGCGCGAGATGGAGGCGTCCGGGGCCATCGTGGTCCAGGGCAATACCGACGTGGCAGCGGCCGATTTCGACTACGCCGCGGCGTTTCCGTGGCTCACAGATGGCGTTCCCGAGATGATCCAGGCCGCGGCCGAGTGGGCGCATGATGCGCTTGACCATGAGGGTTTGTCGTGGCTTCGCCGACTGCCATCCGAGCGACGAGTGGTCGTGGGCGACACGATGCTCCTCGTCACCCATGCCTCACCGGGATCGCAGACGGCCGGGTTCGACAAGGACCTCGACGCCAGCGTCACGCTGGAGCGCCTGTCCCGGACCGATGCGCGGGTCATCTGCTGTGGCCACACCCACATCCCCGATGTGCATGACTTTGGCTGGAAGCAGATCGTCAACGCCGGAAGCGCGGGCTACGTCTTCGACGGCGATCCGACCGCGTCGTGGGCGCTGATCACGATCGACGGCGAGACGGTCACGACCGAGATCAAGCGCACCGAGTTCGACACGATGGTCGCGTCCAACGCCGTCTCGGCCCGCGGACTGCCGGGCGACGTCTACCGGGCCGCCACCATCCGCACGGGGAAGCTGGTTCGGTGACGGTCGCTGGGTCCGGCGCGGCACGTTCGGCCGGCGCGCTGCCGCGGGTCGTCATTACCGGCATGGGCGCACTGTCGGCCCTCGGCAATGACGTCGCCTCGACCTGGGACGGACTCGTGGCAGGTCGCTCCGGGATCCGGACCATCGAGGCATTCGATCCTTCGCGCCTCGACTCGAGGATGGCCGGCGAAGTCCGCGATTTCGATCCCAGCCGCGTGCTCGATCGCAAGGACATGCGGCGGGTGGATCGCTACATCCAGTTCGGGCTCGTCGCCGCACGCGAGGCGCTTGACCAGGCAGGACTGCCGGGCCGCATGGAGGGGTCGCTCGCCGAGCGGACGGGCGTCATTCTGGGCTCGGGGCTCGGCGGTGTCGCGACGCTCTTCAACAACGTGCTGCTGATGGGGGAGCGGGGCCCCAGCCGGATCAGCCCGTTCTTCATTCCCATGGGGATCGCCAACGTCGGGGCCGGCCAGGTCGCCATCGCGTTTGGCCCGCTCGGCCCGAACTTCGCCATCGTGTCCGCCTGCGCCACCGGCGCCCATGCGATCGGCGAGGCCTGGGAGACGATCCGGCGCGGCGATGCGGACGTCATGCTGGCCGGCGGTTCCGAGGCCGCGATCCACGAGGCGGTCGTCGGCGGGTTCGCGTCGATGAAGGCGCTCTCGACCCGCAACGACGATCCTGCAGGTGCTTCCCGACCGTTCGACAATGGACGCGATGGATTCGTCATCGGCGAGGGCAGCGGCGTGATCGTTCTCGAATCACTGGACCACGCCCAGGCGCGCGGCGCCGAGCCACTTGCTGAGGTCATCGGCTACGGCGCCACGGCCGATGCGTCGCACATCACGCTGCCCGCGCCCGGCGGGATCGGAGCCGTCAGGGCCGCTCGGCGTGCGCTCGAGAAGGCGGGGATCGATCCGTCCGAAGTGGACCATCTCAACGCCCACGCAACGTCTACCCCGGAGGGCGACAAGGCCGAGCTGGAGGCGATCCGGACGATCTTCGGAGATCATGCGCCGAATGTTGCCGTCACCGCCAACAAATCGATGCTGGGACACACGCTCGGGGCTGCCGGGGCGCTGGAATCAATTGCCGTGATCCAGACGATGCGGACCGGCACGATCCCACCGACGATCAACCTCGTTGATCCCGATCCCGCGGCTGAGGGGCTGGATCTCACGCCGGGGCAGGCGGGCCACCGCGACATCCGGATCGCGATCAGCAACTCCTTCGGGTTCGGCGGCCAGAACGCCGCTCTCGTCTTCCGCCGGTGGGACGCATGAGCCAGGACGACGAACGCCCGGACCCCGTGGGTGAGCAGGTCCCCGCGGCCGCGCCGGAGCCCGCGGCGAGCCCGGAGCCCGCGGCCATCGCCACCGACCCCGCGGCAATCGCCACCGACCCCGCGGACGTGGCGCTCCTGGCACTGGTCGACCGCCTCGCCGGCCTGCTGGACCACAGCGAGCTGTCCGAGCTGGAGGTCCAGGTCGGCGGCACCGGGCTGATCCTGCGCAAGCCGGTTGCGGAGCCGCCCGCCTTGGTCACGGCAGCGCCCGGAGCCGCGGCCGCCCCCCCGCCCGGCGCGCACGATGGTGCCGCCCCGTCCCCCGGCTCGGGTCCAGCGGCCCGGCCATCGGTCAAGGCCCCCCTGACCGGCATCTGGTACGGGTCGCCCTCGCCGGGCACCTCGGCCTATGTCACGACCGGTGGCGAAGTGGCGGCGGGTCAGGTGATCGGGTTGATCGAAGCCATGAAGCTGTTCAACGAAATCAAGAGCGATCTCGCGGGTCGCGTCGTCAAGGTCCATGCCGAGGACGGCAAGTTGGTCAAGGCGAAGCAGCCGCTGATCGAAGTGGAGCCGCTCTGATGACGCAATCGAAGACGACGCGAAACGCCCACATCACCGGCTGGGGGCGCTATGTCCCCGAGCAGGTCCTGACCAACGCCGACCTCGAGAAGATGGTCGACACCAACGACGAGTGGATCGTCAGCCGGACCGGCATCCGCGAGCGTCGGGTGGCCGCCGCCCACGAGACGACCGCCTCGATGGGCGCGGTTGCCGGACTCCGGGCCATCCGGACGGCCGGCATCGATCCGGACGAGATCGACCTCATTCTCCTGGCGACGCTGACCCCGGATTACTGGATGCCCTCCACGGCGGCGCTCGTGAAAGAGGCGATCGGCAACACGCGAGCGGCCGCGATGGATATCTCGGCCGCTTGTTCCGGCTTCGTCTACGCCTTTTCCACGGCTCAGGCGTACGTCACTGCCGGGCTCGCCCGTCACGTGCTCGTCATCGGCGCCGAGCTGCTGACCCGCTTCCTCGACTACACGGATCGTGGCACGTGCATTCTCTTTGGCGATGGGGCGGGCGCCGTCGTGGTCTCTGGCTCCGATGAGCCCGGTGGCAGCCTCGGGGTGGAGCTGACGACCGAACCCCAGGGTGCCTACATGATCTGGCTGCCCGCCGGCGGGGCGAAGAGTCCGCCATCGAGCGAGACCATCGCGCGCGGCGAGCACTACATCCGGATGGAGGGCCGCGAGACGTATCGATTCGCGACGCGGACCCTGGCTTCCACGGCCCTCGCGTCGATCCGCAGCGCCGGGCTGGCGCCCGACGACATCTCGCTGTTCATCCCGCACCAGGCCAACATCCGGATCATCGATGCCGTCGCCAAGGGCCTGGACCTGCCGATGGACCGGATGTTCGTGAACCTGGACAAGTACGGCAACACGTCCGCGGCCTCCGTCCCGATCGCGCTGGCCGAGGCGGTCAACGAGGGGCGCGTCAAGGTGGGCGACAACATCTGCATCGTGGCCTTCGGGGCCGGCTTCACCTCAGGCGCCGCCACCATCCAGTGGACCGAGGATCCCGCCCGGGGCGTGGCCGGGGACGCCGCCGTGAACCCGGCCGACGTCCACGTGCGACTGCCCGTGGACTGGGACTCGGTGGACCCGATCCCCGATGCGCTCGCCGAACTGATGGCCAAACCCGGCCTCGTCAACCCGCCGCTCGACGACGTCGTGCCCGGCGAACCCGAAGACGAAACGCCCGGTTCCGCCACCCCGGCCGGTTCCGCCACCCCGGCCGGTTCCGCCACCCCGCCCGGTTCCGCCACCCCGCCCGGTTCCGCCACCCCGCCCGGTTCCGCCACCCCGCCGAAGACCACGGAGGCGCGTTCATGATCGACCTGACCGGCAAATCTGCGGTAGTGACCGGCGGGTCGCGCGGCATCGGGCGGGCCATCGTGCTGCGACTGGCGACCCAGGGCTGCGACGTCGCGTTCAGCTATCGCGGGAACGCGGCCGCCGCTCAGGAGACCGTCGCGGCCATCGAGGCGCTCGGCCGCCGGGCACTCGCGGTCCAGGGCGACGTGAGCCAGCCCGAGGCCGCCGACGCGCTGATCAAGGCCGCGCTCGAGGCGTTCGGCAAGGTGGACATCCTCGTCAACAACGCCGGGATCACCCGCGATGACCTGATCATGCGAATGTCGATCGAGAACTGGCAGGACGTCATCAACACGAACCTGTCCGGAGCGTTCTACGCGATCAAG
>JBBQMH010000077.1:0-10202 GCA_038328755.1 Candidatus Limnocylindrales bacterium | reverse complement strand
GATCGCCTTGGGCTGCGGACCGGGACCGTCTTGGACATCGAGGAAGCAGACGGTGGCCTGATTGGCCGAAAACTCGTGCCAGTGGATGACCTGGATGATCTCTACGGGATCCTGCCACTGCCGCCGGGCGGCACAGACGCTTTCATCCGCGAGATCCGGGGTCCGGGCCCTGTTGATCCCGAAGCGTGATCACGGCCGTCGACTCCAGCGTCCTCATCGACGTTCTCGGGGCTGACCCGACGTTCGGGCCGCGGTCACTATCGTTCCTGCGCCGAAGTCGGAACGAGGGCGTGCTGATCGCCTGTGACGTCGTCTGGTCGGAGGTGATCGCAGCATTCCCGGACGTCGCGGCTACCGAGACGGCGCTGGAGCGCCTATCGGTCACGTACTCCGACCCCGGGCGAGGAGCCGCGGTACGGGCCGGGATGGCCTGGCGTTCGTACCGCCGCGCAGGCGGGCCGCGTGAGCGGCTCGTCGCCGACTTCCTCATCGGGGCACATGCCATCGAACACGCCGATCGCCTGCTCACCCGCGACCGTGGCTTCCAGCGGGCGGCGTTTACCGGGCTCGTGATCCTGGATCCGTCGCCAGGCTAATCCCGACTCCGATCGTCGGGATTGGGCATTCGCGTTACACTCCCCAACGCCATGGACGATCTCTACCGCGACTACATCCTCGAGCACTACCGACGCCCCCATAACTTCGGGACGCTGGAGTTTGCGAACGCGTCCCACGAGGGCGCCAACCCGCTGTGCGGTGATCGGATCACGCTCGAGCTCCGCCTTTCGGATGGCAAGATCGCCGGCGTTGGGTTCACCGGCCGTGGCTGCGCGATCAGCCAGGCATCCGCCTCGCTGCTGACCGATGAGATCAAGGGCAAGACCGTGGCCGAGGCTGCAGCAATGACCTCGCAGAACGTTCTCGACCTTCTCGGGATCGACATCTCGCCGGCGCGCCTCAAGTGCGCCCTGCTGAGCCTGGACACGATGCAGCTCGCCCTCACCGATGCCGCGGCCCCAAAGGCCGAGGCTTCGGCCCCCAAGAGCCCCACCGCATGACCACCCGATCCGGCACCGCGCCGCACCCGGGCCGCTGCAGGTGTAGGCGGCCGGCCTGATCGCCGGCTGACTCGCGCCCGCGGCAACGCGACGCCCGTCCTACCCGACCCTTCGCCCCGTCGTCTCCAATCGACGGCCTGTCAATTCCATCGGAGCCCCGCTCGTCCATGTCGAACCCCAAGACCGTCTCGGACCTCCTTCGTGAGGCACGAGCCGACATCCCGGAAATCAGCCCGGTCGAGGTCGAGGCCCTGCGTGGCTCCGCTTCGCCACCGGCGATCGTCGACGTCCGCGACCTCGACGAGTGGGACCAGGGACACATCCCCGGCTCCCTGCACATCGCCCGGAGCTACCTCGAGCAGGCCATCGAGTCCGAGGTTCCGGACCGGGACGCCAAGGTGATCCTGTATTGCTCCGGCACCGTCCGCTCGTACCTGGCCGGTCGAGCCCTCCGCGACCTCGGGTATCGCGACCTGGCGGTCATGGACGGTGGGTTTCACGGCTGGAAGAGCAAGGGCCTGCCATGGAACGTGCCCGCGGTTCTCTCAACGGCCCAGAAGCAGCGCTACAGCCGCCACCTGCTGATCCCCGAGGTGGGGTCGGAGGGGCAGGCGCGGCTGCTGGCCTCGAAGGTTCTCCTCATCGGGGCGGGAGGGCTGGGCAGCCCGTCCGCGCTCTATCTCGCGGCCGCCGGAGTGGGCACGATCGGCATCGTGGACTTCGATGTCGTGGACCTCAGCAACCTGCAGCGCCAGATCCTTCACACGACGGATCGAATCGGGTTCAAGAAGGTCGAATCAGCTCGCATCGCGATCAACGCGCTGAATCCCGACGTTACGGTGATCCCGTACGAGGAGATGATCGTCGGGGACAACGTCGAGCGGATCATCGCCGGCTACGACGTGATCCTCGACGGCACCGACACGTTCGAGACCCGGTATCTGCTGAACGATGCGGCGGTGGCTGCCGGGATCCCCGTCGTCCATGCGTCGGTCTTCCGGTTCGAGGGCCAGCTGACGAGCTTCGTCCCATATGTGGGCCCCTGCTATCGCTGCCTGTATCCGACCCCGCCGCCGCCCGAACTCGCGCCTGGCTGCTCAGTGGCCGGCGTCCTCGGCGTCGTGCCGGGGATCATGGGCATGCTCCAGGCAAACGAGGCGATCAAGCTGCTGCTCGGGATCGGGACGTCTCTGGCCGGTCGGCTGCTGTTGTTCGACTCACTCGAGACTGAGTTCACGGAGCTCACGCTTCGACGTGATCCCACCTGCCCGACCTGCTCGGGCGCGGCCCGCGAGGCCCGCGAGCGCGGCGAGGCGCCAGTTCCTTCCGCCTTCCCCGTCGATGCGCCGTTCGTCCTCGGTGGCGCCGGGTTCGGCGGATCATCCATCACGAAACCTGAGGCAACCCTATGAGCACGGTCTTCATCCCCGCCGTCCTGCGAGCATCGGTCGGGGGTGCCAAGTCCCTCGAGCTGGACGGCACGACCGTTGGCGAGTTGGTGACGGCGCTCCTCGAGCGACACCCTGGACTCGGCGGCCAGCTCCTGACCCCCGACGGCGAGCTGAACCGCTTCGTGAACGTCTACGTCAACGGGCAGGACGTCCGCTATCTCGAGGGCCTGGCAACGCCGGTCTCAGGTCCCGACGAAGTTCGCCTCCTCCCGGCCATGGCAGGCGGCTGACGTGGCGGCGCTGCGAGCGCCGGGCACCGGAGACGCGGCTGGGCGGCGTGAGGCCGGTACCCATAACCACGCCAATGCCCATACGGAGATGGCCCCCCACGGGGGCCGCTACGAGAGCATCCTCGATGCGATCGGGCATACGCCCCTCGTCGCGATCCCGTCGATGTCGCCGAATCCGGCCGTCCACATCTACGCCAAGCTCGAGTTCCTGAACCCGACCGGCTCGGTCAAGGATCGTCCGGCCCGCGCCCTGATCGAGGATCTCGAGGCCCGTGGCGCGCTCGGGCCCGACTCGATCATTCTCGAGCCAACATCGGGCAACACGGGGATTGCGCTGGCGATGATCGCCCGGCGCAAGGGCTACCGCATCGCACTGGTCATGCCCGACAACGTCACGATGGAACGACGCCAGATGGCCGCCCTCTTCGGCGCCGAGGTCATCGACTCGCCCGGGCGCCTCGGCTCGAATGGGGCCATCGCCATGGCCAAGGAGCTGGTGGCCCGCGACGCGCGGTTCGTGATGCCCTACCAGTACGGCAACCCGGCGAATCCGCGGGCCCACGAGGAGACGACCGGTCCGGAGATCCTCGCCGATTGCCCGGAGGTGGATGCTGTCGTCGCCGGCCTCGGGACGGGCGGCACGCTCATGGGTGTCGCCCGGTTCTTCGGTCGCGCCAAGCCCGCCGTCCGGATGATCGCGGCCGAGCCGCTCCCCGGCGAGGACGTCCAGGGACTGCGCTCACTCGACGAGGGCTTCGTCCCCGAGATCCTCGACCCAACGCTGCTGAGTGCCAAGTACCTGGTCTCGAACCGGGATGCGATCTCGGCCGTTCGGGACCTCATCGCCAAGGAGGGCATCTTCGCCGGGCCGTCGTCGGGTGCCGTGCTGGTCGCCGCCGCCCGCGTGGCGCGCGAGATGGAATCCGGGACGATCGTGGCGATCCTTCCCGATGGCGGCTGGAAGTACCTGTCGGCAGGCACGTACGCGCGCGACCTGGACGACATGGAGTCCGATCTCCAGGGTGGGGTCAACTGGTGGTGATCGCCCGTTGACGCCGATATGACCGGTGATTCAGTCGTCCTCCCCCCCGCGATCCGAGCGGGGATCATCGAGCATGCCCGGGCCGAGCTCCCGAACGAGGCCTGCGGTCTGATCGTCGGCGACCGCCCGGCAGCCGAGGGCGGAGTGGCGCTCCGCTGGGTGCCGACACGCAATCGAGCGGCGTCACCGTATCGATACGAGATCGACTCCGAAGACCTCCTCCGCCTGACGATCACGGCCGATGATGAGGACGAGGTCTTCTGGGCCATCGTCCATTCGCACGTCGCATCACCCGCGCGCCCCTCGCCGACGGACATCGGGCTGGCCTTCTATCCGGATGCGCTGTATATGCTCGTCACGCTGCACCCGGACGAGGCAGACGCTGTGACCGGCGCGCCTGGCATTCGAGCCTGGGAAATCGTGGATGGCCAGGTCAGCGAAGTGACGATCAGTCCGGACTGACGCGTTGGCCGCGAGGTCGACGCTCACGGCTTGCCAGACCCCCGACGCGATCGATGAAGCGCTCAAGGAAGATCGCCCCGTCGCCACTGATCGCGACATCCACGTTCGCGGAATTGCCGGTGATCCCGCGCCAGTCGGCGATCGTCATCGCATGGGCGAGGCCCGGCCCGGTCTCGACGTCCACGAAGACGGGCTGCGCCCTCACGAGTGATGGGTCGATCGTGGCGGCAACGGCGAATGGATCGTGAATGAAGGCGCCGTAGAACCCGTCATACGTCGCGTGGAATTCGAAGTAGAAGCGCAGCGCATCCACGATGAACCGAAGCATCGGGTTGGCCGCAACCGATCCGATCGCGATCATCTGGCCCCCCGAAGCCACGGGGCGAGTGATGGCGCCGGCGTCCTCATCCGCCGCCCCGGCTCGACGAGCCAGGCGCGCCACGTCAGCGGGGAGGATCCGTGCCCCTTCGGTGACGTCGAGACCCATCCCCGTGGGCAGCGGCAAACTCGGATCGTCATGCCGGGCCGTGCCCCAGGCAGACAGGCATGCCCTCGCCGCGTCCGGATCGACGAAGACGTTCCACTCCGACGTCGGGGTCGTGTTGCCCGGAACCCGGGAGGCGCCACCCATGAAGGTCCAGCCTCGCAACAGGAACGGGAGTCGCGGCTCGAGCCGTAGCGCCAGTGCGAGGTTCGTCAGCGGCCCCAGCGTGATGAGCTGGACTTCGCCTGGCCGACGCCGCGCAACCTCGACGATGCGACTCGGCGCATCAAGCTCGTCCAGTGCCCCCGGGGGATCGGGAAGCGTGGCATGGCCGATGCCCTCGGGGCCGTGTGTCTCCTCGGTCGTCTGGAGCGGCTTGACGAGCGGTCGATCGGCACCGAGCGCGACCCGAAGATCGCCGCGGCCGGCCAATTCCAGCACGACTCGCGTGTTCCGGGCGACCTGGGCTGCACCAACGTTCCCCGCCAGGCACGTGACTGCGACGATCTCGATCTCGGGCGACGCGCATGCATAGAGCAGGGCGAGGCTGTCATCGATACCGGTGTCGACGTCGAGAATGACCGGCATCGGCGCGGACTCACGGGGTTTCGGGCGCGCACCGCTGAGTTCAGGATCGGACTCGCGGGGAACCCGATCGCCTGCCATGCGCCACAGCCTACACTTCCACCTCGTGACTTCCTCCGACCAGCTCCCCGATCTGGCGATCCTCACCTACGAGCGCCGCGTGGCGCACGTCTCGGCGTGGGATCCGCGCACCGTCGACATCGCAGAGCGGATCGCCGCCAGGGTTCGCGCCAGCCCGCCCGGGCTGATCGCAGAGCACATCGGTAGTACGGCGGTTCCCGGGTTGCCCGGCAAGGGCATCGTGGACCTGACCGTCGAGGTCGATCCGGCGGAGATCGCCGGGACGGTCGAGATGCTCTACGAGTTGGGTTTCCAGCCCCAACCCGGACCGGATCCATGGCCACCGACGCGGCCGATGCTGGTTGGTGCCGTAGAGATCGACGGAGACGAATTCCGGATCCACTTCCACGTCCAACCGACTGGCGGCGACACACGTCGAGACATCGCCTTTCGCGATGCACTCCGGAATGATCCCGAACTGCTCCACCAGTATTCGGAGTTGAAGACCGCGATCACCGGGGGATCGGTCGTGGACGGGCTTCGCTATACGCATTCGAAGACCCGCTGGATCCTCGGGGTCTACAAGGCTCTCGGATTCCGGATCCCGGCCGTCCTGCCCCCGGCCACCATCGGCATTCTCGGCGGCGGCCAGCTTGGTCGAATGCTCGCCATGGCCGCTCGATCGCTCGGGTATCGCGTGGCGATCCTCGATCCGGATCCGGAGTGCCCGGCGGCCGCCGTGGCCGATCGCCTGGAGGTGGGTCGATATGACGACGAAGAGGCAGCCCACCGCCTCGCCGTCGGGTGCTCGGTCATCACGTACGAGCTCGAGCACGTTTCGCTGGACCTGGTTCGCGCTTTGGACCTCGGTACGGTACCGATCCGGCCCGGCCCCTATGCCCTGAAGTTGACCCAGGATCGCCTCGCCGAGCGCCGCTTCCTCGAGGCAAATGGCGCGACCGTTGCCCCGTGGCGGGAGATCGAAAGCGCGGACGCCTTCGAGGCCGCGCTGACCGATCTTGGGATGCCGCTGCGCCTCAAGGCATCGATGGGAGGCTATGACGGCCGGAGCCAGCTCCGGATCGCTGACGCCGAAGACGTTGCAGCTGCACGGCCCATGGTCGAGAAGGAGCTCGCGGCGGGCCGGCCGCTGCTTCTTGAGCGGGAGCTGTCATTCGAAACTGAACTGTCGGTGATCGTCGCCCGTGCCGTGGATGGGGTCACGAGCACCTTCCCCGTCGCCCGCAACGTCCACGATCGCGGCATCCTCGTGGAGTCATCCGCGCCGGCCGGCATCGCGGACGAGGTCGCGAGACGTGCGAGCGCGCTGGCCGGCGACCTGGCCACGGGGATGGGCCTGGTGGGCCTTCTGACCGTCGAGTTGTTCCTCATGCCGGACGGGTCCCTGGTGGTCAACGAGCTTGCACCGCGGGTTCACAACAGCGGCCACTGGACCATCGAGGGCGTCGTCACGAGCCAGTTCGAGCAGCACGTGAGAGCGATTTGCGGTCTGCCGCTCGGCTCGCCCGAGCTGCGAGCGGGTGGGGTCGCGACGGTGAACCTGCTCGGCACCGGGGCAGAGCGACCGGCCCGGAGCAGCGGCCTCGATCAGGCGTTGGACCTTCCCGGCGTCCATGTCCACCTGTACGACAAGCGCCGCGTCTTCGAGCGACGCAAGATGGGCCACGTGACAGCGGTGGCAGATAGTGCGGGGGCGGCCCTGTCGCTCGCCCGGGAGGCCGCCGGCCGGATGAGCTGGCTCGAGGAGCCAGGGGAGGGATCGTGATGGCGGAACGAGCACCGATCGTCGGGGTCGTGGGCGGCAGCCGATCCGATTTTCCGATTCTCGAGAAGGCCACCGCGCTCCTCGAGATGCTCGATGTGCCTTGTGAGCTGCGCGTCGTGTCGGCTCATCGAAGCCCGGATCATCTCTTTCGATATGCGGAGGGCGCGGCGGCCCGTGGGATCCGGGTCCTGATTGCCGGGGCCGGTGGTGCCGCGCATCTGCCGGGGATGCTGGCGTCCAAGACCACGCTTCCGGTCATCGGCGTTCCGATCCCGACGGAGCACCTGGGCGGACTCGACTCGCTCCTGTCGATCGTCCAGATGCCGCGCGGCATTCCTGTCGCCACGGTCGCCATCGGCAATGCCGAGAATGCCGCGATCCTGGCGGTCCAGATCCTCGCCCTGTCGGATCCTGAGCTTGCAGAGCGGCTCGTCGCCTATCGAGCCGACCAGACCCGCATGGTCATGGACGACCCTTCGAACGTGAGCGGCTGACGACAGGTTGGACGACCCCCAATCCGGGGAGCGTCAACCCGCGCCGAGCGTTCGATGCTCCCGGTTGTGGAGCGCCAGATCCAGCGCGGTCTTCAGCACCACGAGCACCAGCAGCGCACCGAAGGGCGTGCCCAGGCCCATCGAGATGAACGCGCCGAAGATGATGGTGAGATGGAGCACGACGACTCGTGCATACGGGGCGACCATCAGTTGTGCGGGAGTGGCCCGCCGGAACTCGCCGCGCCGGATGTAGTTGAACCAGAACGAGATGCCGTGGCTGATCACCATGCCGATCAGGCCAAGCCCAACAAGGTCCATGCGTGCCAAGATCCCGCCGATCGGCGCAACGTCATAGCTGAAACCGTCGATCACCAGGCTGGGTAGTCCGGCAAACATCGGCAGAGCGAACAGCACGAAGATGCCGTGCACGACCCAGAAGATTCCGTAATGCACCGAGAAGAATGCCGCTGTGGCAACTCGTGAGACCCGGGCCAGGGCCAACGGTCCGCCGGACTCGCCTCGCGCGAGCAGGATCTTCAGAACGTTGTAGGCGCCGATGACCCCGTTCTCCGCCCAGTACAGCGCGAGC
Organism: Candidatus Limnocylindrales bacterium; assembly: GCA_038328755.1. Taxonomy (GTDB): domain Bacteria; phylum Chloroflexota; class Limnocylindria; order Limnocylindrales; family CSP1-4; genus UBA5189. The sequence goes on along the minus strand of JBBQMH010000077.1, from coordinate 1,961 downwards.
AGCGTCCACAGGTCCCATCCCCAGGCGACGACACCGACCAGGGGAATGAGGTTAGCGATGACGAGTGAAACCACCGGCTCGGACGCTGCCGATACCCGATACCAGGCGACCAGGCGTTCCATTACCGAGATGGTAGCGCCCGGTACACTCGGGGAGATGGATGATCCTCGCTGGGAACCGGGTATGCCGGTCCTCGAACGACAGGCTGGCGCCGCTCCCTCGCCGCGCTCGATCCCCGAGACTGCGCCGACACCGCTCCAGGCGCACTACATCAACATCTCGGCAATCGCGCTCGTCGCCGGCGCCGTTGCCATCACGGCACTCGAAACCGGCTCGACGCTTGCGAGCCCGCTGGTCAAGCTCTGCATCCTCGTCGCTGCTCCCCTGCTGATCCTGACGACCTCGGATGCTTCGCTACGCATCTGGCGATCCGCATGGGCCTGGATGCCGATCAATCGCAATCGGGGGCTGTTTCGACTCGCATGGCTCGTAGCGGCGGGTCTCGGGATCCTCGTCTTCGCCGCGGCCGCGGTGCTGGCCTTGCAGGCATGACCGGGCCAGAGCATCTCAGGCACGTAGGTCGCGGTCGGGACGCCCGTTCCACGGATATCGCGTCGGGCCTGGGCGTACCGGGCTGGATCGGCGCCTCCCTCCGCTACTGCTCACGCTGCGGCGCGCCACTGAGCGCCGGCCCGCTCGTCGGCGAGGATCGGGACCGCAGTCATTGCCCGGCCTGCGGGCACATCGCCTACATCAATCCGCGTCTCGTGGTGACCACCCTGCCCTCAGCGGACGACGGACGCCTCATCCTGATTCGCCGCGGGATCGAGCCGGGCCTCGGACTCTGGGCCCAGCCGGGCGGTTTTCTCGAGATCGACGAGACCGTCTCGGAAGCCGCGATCAGGGAAACGCTCGAGGAGACGGGGATGCTCGTCGAGCCCGGCGAAATCGTCGGGTTCTACACGCGACTCGAGGCGGCGGTCGTGGTCCTGGTCCTCGAAGCGCGGGTCGTCGGCGGTTTCGCCGCCCCGACGCCAGAGGCGCTCGAGATCCGGACGTTCGATGCGGCCGCGCTGCCATGGGCCGAGCTGGCGTTCAAGACGACCCACTTCGCGCTCGTCGATTGGCTCGCTCGCCATCACCCGGAGCTGCGCGCGCCCGACTTCGCGGGTGGCCGCTAGACAGTGCCCGGCTAAACACGATCGCCGCCGCCCGAAGGGCCAGAGATCGACGGCCGACGTGCGTCCTTCTGATCATTTGAGAACACCCAGCTCGACGACCGCAGAGCCGGCCATGCGGATGAGCACAGGAACGGGGGCTCCCACATCGGAGGATCGCAGGAACCCGTCTGGTCCCGCGACCAGCCACCCATTCGGCAGGGCGACCGCAGCGTGAGCAATGGCGGCAGGCAGGAGAAGACTGGTACCGCCCGCCAGCACCGCAGGCAGCAGCGTGCGGCGTCCCGACCCAAGCCCGATCGTGGACAGCCCACTCGCGTCCCCTTGATAGACAAGTTGACCAACCGCCCCGATCCGTGCGAGTACCGCCCCCGTGGCACTCGGGACGAGCGTCTCGAAGCTCCCGTCCGGGCCGACGGCCACCACTGGGCACGGTGGCCCTTCACACGCTCCGAAGCTGACAACCGTCTCTCCGACGAGCCCGATCAGGCTGCCGAGGCCCGGCGTGTCCACGAGCCTCACACGCTGGGTCGCTGGATCAAGGACCTGGCTGAGGCATTCCCGGCCGCCGCACGACCAGGCAACCAGGCGGGTACCGTCCTCACTCCAGGTCAGCTCGTACGCCCCGAAGGGCGAGATCCGGGTTGGTGTCCCTAGAGTTGGTGTAACAGCGGATCGGCCGACGAAGCAGTCGGCCACCGAGTCATTCTCACGACGTTGGAGTTAGGAACCGACGTCGAAAGAGGTGAACCCGATGGCCGATGACAGGATGGCCGCCCTGGA
>JBBQMH010000076.1:0-10298 GCA_038328755.1 Candidatus Limnocylindrales bacterium | reverse complement strand
GACGACACGAGGAGTGCGTGGACCCACTTCGGTGCTCTGAGCGGTCGTGATGCGATGGGGCATCGACCCGCCTGCGCCGAGTTGGCGCACGACCGCTCCGGACGAGCCGCGCTCACCGCCTGAACCCGGCAGGCGTACTGCGCCGGCGCCGACGGACTCAGTGCGCCGAGGCAGCCTCCACGCGGTACCCGACACCTCGCACGGCCACGATGGCCGGCCCCTTGGCCGCATCCAGTTTCGAGCGGAGTCGCGCCAGATGCGGCTTGAGCCAGAGCAGGTCGGGGTCGGCTTCCGCCGGCCACCCAGCGCGGGCGAGCCGGAGATGCGGGACCAGGGCGCCATTCGCCCGGACGAGCGATTCGAGCAGCCGGAACTCGGTCGGCGTCAGGGTGAGGATGGTGTCCCCGACTCTTGCCTCGTGGCGGCCGGCATCGAGCGTCAATCCTTCGAAGGCCACCAGTTCGCCGAAAACGTCTGCCTGGCCGCGGCCCGCCCGGCGCATGACCGCGGCGATCCTGGCCAGGAGCTCGCCGCGCCCGAATGGCTTGACGAGGTAGTCGTCCGCACCGATGCCCAGCGCCTTGACCTTGGCCGCCTCGCTGCTCTCGCCCGATACGACGATGATCGGGGCGTCGCCGGCGGCGCGGATCTGTCCGGCGACGGTGAAGCCGTCGGGGCCGGGCATGGCGAGGTCAAGGAGCACGAGATCCGGATGTTCTTCGCGGAACCGCCGCACGGCCGTCAGGCCGTCGTAGGCGGTGATGACCTGGTGCCCTTCAGTACCGACCAGCGCGGTGATCGCACCGACCATGGCGGGGTCATCGTCGACGACGAGGATTCGGTAGGGTCGGCTGGTGGGCATGACGTACTCCTAGAGGGCGGCAGCGGCTGGGAGGGCGATCACGAACCGCGCCCCGTGGTCGGGCGCCGGTTCGCACCACAGGTGGCCGTTCATCGACTCGGCAAGCCGCTTGGCCGCATACAGGCCGATTCCGGAGCCGCGGGCGGTGTGTGTGTCGCGGCGTGCGTACGGCTCGAAGATCCGCTCCCGCCATTCGGGTGGGATCCCGGGTCCGCCGTCTTCAACGGCAATGTGGACCACGCCCTCGGCCATGCGCCAGTCGATCCCGATACGCGTGGCTGGCGGAGCGTACTTGACGGCGTTCTCCACGAGGTGTTCGAGCATTTGCCTGAGTCGTGGCGGATCCGCCAGGGCCTGGAGACGGACTCCGCCGCCCACCACGACCTCGTGGTGCCCGAGGAGCGGCGTCAGCGCCTGGACCACCTCGCTGACCAGGGCCGCAACATCAGTGGGCACGACATCCGCCGGCTGATCCGGCACGACCCGAACGGAGGCCAGGATCGAATCGACCAGCCGGTCCAGCCGCTCGACCTGCTCGATCGTCCCGGCGTGCCAGGCCGCCCGCTGGTCTCGACGTGCCGGGTCCCGGGAATAGCGTCCATCGAGCGGCGGTTCCTCGGACAGGAGGTCCGAATAGGCCCTGACCACCGCGAGCGGCGTTCGGAGCTCATGCGTCACCAGGGCGATCAGCTCGGTCCGGGCCTCGTCGATGGCTTTGAGCTCGGCCGCCCGCTCCTCGGCTTCCTGCTGCCGTCGACCCTTCTCGACGATTCCGGCCAGCAGATCCGCGATCGCACCGAGCTGCGCGACATCCGCCTCGCTGAAGTCACGGGACTGCTCAGTCTGGATATTGAGCACCCCGACCGTGCGATCATTCCAGACCAGCGGGACGGACAGCATCGAGGTAATGAAACGACGCTGGTCGATTCCTCGAACCCACAGGAAGCGGGTATCACTCTCGATGTCCCGGATGACTGCCGGAGCCCCGCTCTCCGCAACCCGCCCGGTCACTCCCTGGCCGAACGGGACACGGGCGCGGCCGATCTGGAAGCGGTCCAGGCCATTGGTCGCGGCAAGCGTCAACTGGGATCCGTCCCGGTCGAGCAGATAGAGCGAGGACACATCTGCATGGAGCGCATCGCGGGTCTCATCGACGACTGTCTCGAGGAGGTCGTCCCAGGTCTGGGCCGTCGTGGCCAGGCGGGCGACGCGATGAAGGAAGCGGAGCTGTTCAAGCTGCTCCGCCCCGGAACCTCGCACCAGTTCGGCGTCGGCCATGTCGACCACGATACAAAGGTACGGTCAAGAACGGGTCGAATCGGTGACGGTCGCGTCCAGCCAAGGTTGCGCCTCGGGGTCGAACGCACCGTGGTAGAGACCGCATGAGCCGCGCAGATCCGCTGGCGACGGAGATCGCCAGGCTGTGGCGCCTGCTCGTGGAGGTGATCGAGGAACAGGCCGGCACGGAGCTGCGCTGGCTTGTCGCCCGGACCCGGCGCCGGGCCGTGCGGGCACGAGCCGGTGACCCGGCCGCCAGGCGTGCCCTCGAACGCGAACTGGACGGGCTCGACGATACCCGGGCTGAGGTCGTCATCCGGGCGTTCCTCCTGCATTTCCGGCTGGCGAACCTGGCGGAGCAGCGGTATCGCGTGCGGGTCCTGCAGCAGCGCGGGCGGCGATCGCGTCCCGGCAGTGCCGACGACACCCTGGCCGGGGTGATCCGCTCGCTCCGAGCGGAGGGTCGCTTCCCGCTGGATGGTCCGGGATCCGCCGCGGCCATCGAGGGCCTTCGGATCCACCCGGTCTTGACGGCACACCCCACCGAGGCACGACGGCGGACGGCGCTCATGGCGCTCGGTCGCGTCGCCAGGATCCTCGAGGACCGTGATGATCCACGGCTCCCGACGGTCGACGCGCGGGCGCTCGACGATCGACTTCGCGAGGAGCTGGTGATCCTCTGGAACACGGCCGAGGTCCGAACTGACGTGCCGACGCCGCTGGACGAGGTCCGCAACGCGCTGGTCTTCTTCGACGCCACCCTCTACTCGCTGGTCCCGGCGGTCCAGCGGGTCCTCGCGATTGCGATCGACCCGTCGACAACCGCCCCGTCCAGGCGCCGCTCGCGCGCTGCCGGAGCGACTCACCCAGAGCCGACTCCGGCGCTCCCAGCGGTCGTGCGGCTGGGCAGCTGGATCGGCGCGGATCGCGACGGCCATCCAGGCGTGACCGCCGAGGTGACCGAGCAGGCCGCGCGGATCCAGGCAGACCACGTGCTCCGGGGCCACGAGGCCGTGGCGGTCAGGTTGATGCAGACCGTGGCCGTCCTGCCCGGCCCGGGCGGTCTGGATCCGGCCCTCGCGGCCCGACTGATCGACGACGCCGATCGCTTTCCGGATCTCGACGCAAGCCTCCGCCGCCGGTTCCCGGATGGACCGTACCGCCGCCGATTCGGCGGGATTGCCGAGCGGCTTCGTCGGACCCGGCGCCACCTGACCGGAGATCCTGGCCCGACGACGGGGCGCTACGCGTCGGTGGATGACCTGCTGGTGGAGCTGGACGAGATCCAGCAATCGCTCGTCGTGGCGGGCCTCGGACGGGTTGCCTCTGGAAGCGTCCAGGACTTCCGCTGGCAGGTCGAGACCTTCGGATTCCACCTCGCCGAGCTGGAGGTCCGCCAGCACGCCGAGGTTCATCGATCGGCTGTCGCGGCGCTGCGGGCACGGATCGCGGCCGTGTCGACGGAGCGAGGCGGTCGGCTGGCGGCGCCTGCGATCCACAGCCCGGCCGAGGGTGATGGCCTCACGCCGGACATCGCACCGGGTGTGTCGCTGGCCGAAGTGCTCGACACGTTCCGGGTGATCGACCGGATCAGGACCCGGTTCGGCAGTCGGGCGGCAGGGCGTGTCGTGGTCAGCTTCACCGAGCGCCTGAGCGACATGACCGACGTCCTCGAACTCGCCGAGTCGGCGATCGGACCGGCGGTGGCAGAGCTGGATCTCGTGCCCCTGTTCGAATCCGCCGTGTCGCTGGAGGCCGCCGACGCGGTGCTCGAGCCGATCCTCGCGGATCCTCGATATCGGGCCCACCTGCGTGGCCGCGGGGATCGCCAGGAGGTCATGCTCGGCTACTCGGATTCGAACAAGGAATCCGGGTTCGTGGCCGCGAACTGGATGCTCTATCGGGCCCAGGCGGCACTGGCGGCGGTGGCGGATCGGCACGGGATCGAGTTGACGCTGTTCCACGGCCGGGGTGGAACCGTGGGCCGGGGTGGGGGACGGCTCGACCGGGCGATCCTCGGCCAACCACCGGGCACGGTCCGAGGTCGTCTCAAGGTCACGGAGCAGGGTGAGGTGATCGCGGCCCGATACGGCAATGCCGCCATCGCCCTTCGTCATCTGGAACTGCTGGCGGGCGCGGTCATCGTCGCCGGTTCGGCGAGCCCGTCGGGCGGATCGTCCGCGGGACTCCGGATCTCGGATGAGGACGCGGGATTGATGAACCGCTTCGCCGCCGCGTCGGCGAGCGCCTATCGCACGTTCGTTTACGACGACCCCGGGTTTGCGGGCTTCTTCCAGCGAGTGACACCGATCGCGGTGCTGACCTCGATGCGCCTTGGCTCCCGGCCGTCAGCCCGTGGCCGCCAGGATCCCTCCGCCGAGGTCCCGATCGAGCGACTCCGGGCGATCCCATGGGGCTTCGCGTGGTCGCAGGCGCGCGTGGAGCTGCCCGGCTGGTTCGGTCTCGGGAGCGCGCTCGATACGCTCTCCGAGGCCGAAGGGCCTGGCGTGATCGCTCGGCTGGCCGAGCTGTATCGAACGTGGCCGTACCTGACGGCGGTGATCGATCATGCCGAGCTGTCGCTGGCGCGTTCCGATCTGGTCGTTGCGCGTCGTTATGCATCGCTGGCCGCCGAAGCGGGCGATGGGCAGCGCTGGTCCGCCATCGAGTCCGAGCACGCACGCAGCGTCCGCGACGTGCTCGCCATCACGGGACGCGCCCGGCTCCTGGAAGCCACCCCGGCCATCGCCCGCGCCGTCACGTTGCGCAACCCGGATATCGACACGCTGTCCGAACTGCAGGTCGGACTGCTCGCCAGACTCCGCTCGCTTGAGCCGGATGCGCCCGGCCGGCAGGACCTCGAACGGCTGGTCCGCCTTACGGTGAGCGGGATTGCCGCCGGCCTCCAGGTGACCGGCTAGGGAAACAGCGGGCCGGAGCATCCGGCCCGGCGAGCCGCTGGCTACGATGGCTGCCATGGACCGCCCACCATCCTCAGGCGTTGCCACCATCCCGGGCCGCATCCGCGGCTGGCTGGTGCGCTGGGCACCGATCCTGCCGCTGCTACTGGCCGAATTCATCCTGTGGACCGGATTCGGCGCACTGCTGCCAGTCATGCCGCTCTACTTCACCGAGCATGACGTGCCGATCGCGTTCCTCGGCGTCGTCATCGCCGCCTGGCCAGCGGCGCGCCTGTTCACGGAGCCGCTCTTCGGCGTGCTGGCCGACCGGGTTCCACGCGTGCCGCTGATGGTCGCCGGGCTCCTCCTGGCGGCCGCTTCGATCGGCGGCATGGCGCTGTGGACCGGACCGCTGGCGTTTGTCCTGCTCCGGGCCATGTCCGGACTCGGGACCGCGATGTACGACCCGGCAGCTCGCGGCTACCTGACCGATGCAGCTCCACCGGGACGCCGCGGAGAGGTCTTCGGCCTGTACACCGCGGCGCAGAACGGAGGGATCCTCCTTGGCCCCGCGATCGGCGGCCTCGGAACCGCCCTGGCCGGCAGCTACGTCTTCGTACTCGCCTTCGGCTCGTTGATGACATTCCTCGCCGCGGGCGCCGTCGCGTTGCGTGTCCAGGAGGTCCGAAACACCAGGCGCCGACGGATCCCCGGGCTCGGCATGGCCGAGTTTCCTGCCGGGTCGGCCGGTGGCCTGGTCGACGAGGCGCCTTCGGCCAACGGACCATCGGCTGGCCGGGACCATGAACCACGGGGCAGGTCAGCCGAGTCTGGGCCCGGGGCACCTGGCACCCTCCGAAACCGTTACATCCTGGCCGCCGTCCTCGTTACCGTCGCGGGCTACTTCGGGGGCGGCCTGTACGAGACGATCTGGGCCTTGTTCGTAACTGACCGTGGTGGCGGGGTCGAGTTGATCGGACTGACCTTCGCGACCTTCGGGTTGACCACGATCCTGGTCTCACCGATCGGCGGGCGGGTCGTCGATCGGCGCGGTCCGTTCCCGTTCCTGATCGGTGGCATGGCGATCATGGCCGCCACGATGGTCGTCTACCCCTTCGTTGGTGAGCGGCTCCTGTACGTGCCCCTCGTCGCGCTCGAGGGCGTCGGATTCTCATTCCTGAGTCCCGCCACCTATCTCGTCATCGCGCGTGGGACGCCGCCAGGTCGATCGTCCACCGCCCAGGGCCTGGTCGGATCGGCCGGGACGATCGGAACGATCGTCGCTGCGCTCGCGGCCGGCGCGCTCGCAGCCAGCGATCTCAACGCCCCGTTCTTCGTCGGAGCGGGCGTCGTGGGCGCGCTCCTGATCATCACGCTCCTGGTCGCCGGGGGATCACTCCGCGCCATGCGTCCGGCGGACGCCTGATGGTCGTGTTTGTCAGAAAGGCCTCCATCGACTAGAATTCAAGGTCGCGGGGTGGAGCAGCGGCAGCTCGTCGGGCTCATAACCCGAAGGTCAGGGGTTCGAATCCCCTCCCCGCAACCAAGTCGCATACACCTAGAACCCCGGACTCGACCACCCGGGGTTCTTCCTTTTCCCGGACGTCGCGTTGCGCCTTCTGGTCCAGTCAGAACCCCTAGCGACTCATGTTCCGGTATCGGCGCACGCCCAGCGGCAGGAAAATCGCCAGGATTGCGGCGACTCCCAGAATCGTGACCAGCGCCGGTTGCTCGCCGGCCAGCCCGGTGCCCACGAACGGATTGGGGTTCCCGAACAGGTCCCGCGTAGCCGCCGTCAGGGTGCTCACCGGGTTCCACTCCGCGAATGGCTGGAGGAAATCGGGCAGTGACTGCGGCGGGACGAACACGTTGGACAGGAACGTGATCGGAAAGAGCACGGTGAAGGACACCTGCTGGGCGACCTCGACGCTCGGGACCACCAGGCCGAGCCAGACACCGATCGCGGTCATCGCCAGGGCGAACAGGAGGAGCAGGCCGATCCCGGCCGCGAGCTCCATCGGCCCGGTATTGAGGCGCCAGCCGACCACGTAGCCGGAGATCATCAGGACCACGAGGATCCCGGCGTTATAGACGACATCCGCCAGGATCCGCCCGATCAGCACGGCGGGCCGGGCCATGGGCAATGACCGGAAGCGATCCAGCAGGCCCTTGTTGAGGTCATCGCGCATCCCGACGGCCGTCGTCGCGGCGGCGAAGACGATCGTCTGCGCAAAGATGCCCGGCATCAGGTACTCGCGGTAGTTGCCGCCATTCGGCAGCGGGATCGCTCCGCCGAAGACGAACGCGAAGAGCAGCACGAACATGATCGACTGGAGAATCGCGAAGATCGCCAGCTCCGGGATCCGCGGAATGCGCTTCAGGTTTCGCCAGGTGATGACGGCGGTATCGGCGACGAGCTGGTTCATGCGGCCGCTCCGGGGGTTTCGTCCTCGGCCGCGCGGCCGGTCAGGGACAGGAAGACATCATCGAGTGTCGGGCGTCGGAGCGCGATGTCGTCGATCTCCACGCCTGCTGCCCCGAGGTCGCGTACGACCTCGATCAGCTTTCCAACGCCGCCCGTCGAGGGGACGGTCAGCTTTCGGGTGTGTTCATCGAGCACCCACTGACCCGAGCCATCGAGGGCGAGGACCTCTTCGGCCCTGGCAAGGTCGCCCCGATCCCGCACGACGACCTCGATCCGTTCGCCGCCGACATCGCGCTTGAGTTCGTCGGCCGTGCCCCGGGCAATGATCCGGCCATGGTCGACGACCGCGATCGTGTCGGCCAGTTCATCGGCCTCTTCGAGGTACTGCGTCGTGAGCAGGAGCGTCGTGCCATCCCGCACCAGGCCACGGATGACGTCCCACATCCCCAGTCGACTGCGCGGGTCCAGCCCGGTGGTCGGCTCGTCCAGGAAAAGGAGTCGAGGCCGCCCGATCAGGGCACTGGCGAGGTCGAGGCGACGACGCATGCCGCCCGAGTACGTCTTGACGACCCGGTCCGCGGCGTCGTCGAGGTCGAACTGGACCAGGAGGTCCCTGGCACGAAGCTTCGACTCATTCGACGAGAGCTGATAGAGGCGACCGAACATCCAGAGGTTCTCGCGGGCTGTGAGGTTCTCGTCTACTGCGGCGTACTGCCCGGACAGGCCGATCACGGTCCGCAGCTTCTGGGCGTCGCGGACCACGTCATAGCCGGCGACGGTCGCGTGCCCGGCATCCGGGCGAAGGAGCGTGGCAAGGATGCGAACCGTGGTCGTCTTGCCGGCGCCATTGGGACCCAGTAATCCGAGGACGGTGCCCTCCTCGACCTCGAGATCGACACCATCAAGCGCCCGGACCTCGGTTCGGCCGGTTCGATAGATCTTGACGAGTCCTTCGGCTGTGATCGCCCGCATGTGGTCCCCCGGGAGCGTGAACTGCGCAGTCGCGGAGTATACCGGCCGGCTTCGTTGAGCCACCCGGCGGGCACGCTGCGGCCGGGTGCCGAGGGCCAGGTCGTGCGCCGTCGGGCTTCCCGATACCGGTCCCGCTTGTAGACTGACCCGACGTTCGGTGGCGCGAGGCAGGTCGTCCTCGCCCGGCCCCAGTGGAGGGAGCTCGCTCAATGGCCCAGGCCGCGCCCCGCCCGGCATCCATGTTCGCGATCTTCCGCAAGCGCGACTTCTCGCTCATGTGGAGCGCCCAGCTCGTCTCGACGATTGGATCGTCCCTGACGATGCTTGCCGGCGGGATCCTCGTCTTCGAGCTGACCGGCTCGGCGCTCCAGGTTGGCCTGACGCTGATGGTGACGGCGATCCCGACCCTGTTCGTCGGCCTGTTCGCGGGCGTCTTCGTCGATCGCTTCGATCGGAAGCGAATCCTGCTTGCCTCTGACCTCCTTCGCGCCGTCATCGTGGTGCTGATTCCGATCGGCGTGGAGACCTTTGGCCTGATCGCCCTGTACGTGCTCCTGTTCCTTGCCGCTGTCGTCCAGCAGTTCTTCGATCCAGCCTGGGAGAGCACGCTGCCCGATATCGCGACGGAGAACGAACTCGCGTCGGCCAACGCGTTCCTCTCGATCAGCTCGTTCGGATCGACGGCCATCGGCTTCGCTCTCGCCGGTCTGCTGGCATCCGTTGACATCCATCTGCCGTTCTACATCGACTCGATCACGTTCGTTGTCTCCTTCCTGATCGTCTCCGGTGTTCGGATCCCGCGCCAGACCTCGGACGAGACAACGACTGTCGGAGTGGTCATGGCGAACCTCAAGACCGGCATGGGCTTCCTCTGGAAGACGCCGATCCTGCGCTCCTCGATGCTCATCAACATCCCGGTCCTTTTCTCCTTCGGGCTGTGGAACGTGCTGCTCCTTCCGATGGCCATCAGGGAACTCGGCGCCACGTCATTCGAGTACGGTCTCCAGGAGGGCCTCACGTCGGTCGGATTCGTCATCAGCAGCCTGCTCATGGCGAAATACGCCGGTCTCCTGCGAGAGGGCCAGTGGATGGTCCTCGCAACGATCGGCATGGGCGTCTTCGGCATCTTCTACGGGCTCTCACCGAACATCTGGTTTGCCATCGCGATGGTGGTCGGGTCAGGCTTCCTCAACTCGCCGCTCGGCATCTCCCGCCGCCTGATCTTCCAGAAGAACACGCCGCGCGAGCTGCGGGGACGGGTCTCATCGGCGTTTGCGGTGTCCCGCGACCTCGTGTTCCTCGGGGGCATGGCGCTGGCGGGCCTCGCGGATATCTGGCCCATCCGACCCCTCCTGATCGTTTCCTCCCTCATCCTGGTCGGGGCCGGCATCCTCACCCAGTTCATGCCCGGTCTCGGAACTCCGGCCGCCGAGTGGCGCCGGGCCGCGCGGTTGCTTCGAACCGCCGGTGCGGCTCCAATGGCCGCCGCTGGCCGGGCCGCACTGCCTGCCGACTTCGACCGACTGCTCGGGTTCATCCCGGAGCTCGGTGGTCTCGACGTCTCGCGACGCGCCGACTTCCTGGTTGGAGCGATGGTCCGCCACGCGGCGTCTGGCGCCGCGATCATCAAGGTCGGCGATGCCGGCAACTCGGCGTTCTTCGTGCTGGAGGGACGAGTGGTAGCCGGTGTGCCAACCGAGGGCGGCGACGATCGGTCCCTGTCGGCCATGGGGGCCGGCGACTTCTTCGGCGAGATCGCCGCGATCACCGGGAGCCAGCGCACCGCCAATGTCGTGGCCGACGAGCCAACGGACTTCATTGAAGTCCCGGCAGCGACCCTGAAGGGCCTGATGGATGTGTC
>JBBQMH010000075.1:0-10497 GCA_038328755.1 Candidatus Limnocylindrales bacterium | reverse complement strand
TCCGGAGTGTGTCCAGATCCCGCTCACCCGTATCCGGATCCTGGGTCGTGATGGCGCACCGAGCGTCACGCTCGGTCACCCGGAGGATCGCCTCGCCGAGGGCGATCGTTCGATCGATCCAGTCATCCTCGTGGTGCGGGACGGGGCCATCGAGCTCGATGAGCATCCGGAATCGGCGTGCATCAACGGATGGAACACCAAGCTGACGAGCGAGCTCCGCGACCGAGCCTTGGCTGATGATCGAAGCTGGGTTTGCGTTTCGGGTTCCGCCGATCTGATCGGTCCGCGCAACCCTGACCGGCCGCCCCGCGAGCGGAGTCAGCGCATCCGCCCACGGTCCGAGGACGACGCGGCCGATGGCGAGTCGCCCGTGAAGCGGCGTTTCCACCGGCTCGCCGAGGCGAACCTCCTCTTCAAACACCGTCCCGTCCGGGAGCGTGATCCGGAGGGTTCGGCCGGCGGGGTTGGTGTGGGCCGACGCCTGGACAAGCCGCCCGACGACCACCCGGTCGACCAGGAACCCGCGCTCATCGATGAGATAGAAGCGCCGGTCCTCGGCGACGCCGCGCATCGTCAGCTCGATTTCGGTGGGATGCTCGAGTCCAAGGCTCCGCACCGGTGCGATGGACAGGCGGATGACACGGCTCATCGCCAGAGCCTAGCCGAGTGTCCCGGTCGGTGATTGACGCTTGGCTCACGCGGTCGCACGCTACCCGGATGTCACCTGCGGACCTCGGGCTGCCTTCGGCCGACCGCAATGCGATGCCAGCGCTGTATCTCGGCCACGGCGCCCCTCCGCTTCTCGAGGACGAGGCCTGGATGGGCCAGCTCAACGGTTGGGCAGTGTCGCTCCCGCGTCCGACCTCGATCCTCATCGTCAGCGCCCACTGGCAGACGGCACCACTGGCGCTCAGTGCGACGCGACCCGCGCCGCTCGTCTACGACTTCTACGGCTTCCCGCAGCACTTCTACGAGATGACGTACCCCGCGCCCGCCGCTCCGGATCTCGCCGCCAGGATCAAGGGCCTCATGCCAGCGACGGAGCCCGTGATGGAGCGAGAGAGTCGCGGCCTCGACCACGGCGCGTGGGTTCCCCTCAAGGCGATGTACCCGGACGCCTACATCCCGGTCCTCCAGATGTCCATGCCGGACCTCGATCCCGCGCATCTGTTCGAGGTCGGACGGCGGCTCGCGCCGCTGCGTGACGAGGGCGTCCTGATCGTCGGCAGCGGGTTCATGACCCACGGGCTGCCATTCATCCAGGAATACTTCATGGGCAAGCCCGGTGCTCCCCAGTGGTCGATTGACTTTGACGACTGGGCCCGCGAGGCGCTCGAGAACGGTGACCTCGACACGTTGTTCGACTTTCGCGAGAAGGCTCCCGGAATGCCGTACGCGCACCCGACCGTCGAGCATTTCGCGCCGCTCTTCGTGACCCTCGGGGCCGTATCGCGACCGGAGGATGCGCCGCGGTTCGCGATCGAGGGCTATGCCTACGGCCTCTCGAAGCGGTCCTTCGAAACCCGCTGAGCCGTCGGCGCTGCGCGTCAGTTGTCGTGTTGCGGCATGGTCGGCGCCCGCTGGACCAGCGTGAGGGCGGTCACGAGGTCGCTGGACGCGTCCATGGTGATCGCCAGTTCCAGCTCGCCGCGCTCGCTTCGCAGCCACCACGTCGCCGACTTCTCTCCGTCGCCGCCCATGACGGGTCCGAGCGCCACAGGCGCGAACCGGGCGGCCAAGATCCGGACGACCCGCGCCAGTGCGGCCTGATCCAGACCGGACCCGAAGTTGATTCCGTTCGGGAGCGCGGGTGACTCAGCGTTGACGCCATCGGTGATCGCGGTTGCGACTCGTTCGAGGCGCTCGCTCGGTGCCGGGATCGATTGGACGTTGAACGTCTGAACGGGGCCCAGTTCCTCGGGTGACAGGCGGATCTCGACGCGAACGCGGCCACCTCGATCATCCGCGAGCCAGTACATGACGTGCAGCGGCGTGTGCGCCTGCTCGGGCACGTCCGAGTCGGTCCGAACGGTTCCGTGGACCTCGCGGATCTGCTTCAGCGCATCGCGTCGGTGGGCCAGGGGCTCGTCAAACTCCACGTTCATGGTGAACAGGCGCGCGGCGATCCCGTCGTCCCAGGCGTCCAGGAGCCGATCGATGTCGGCGCGCGCTGCCACGAGGCGATCCGCAGGTCGAATGGGCCGTGGCGGAACCACTCCCGCTTCCAGCAGCGATGTCATGACCTGCCGGGCGAGCAGGGTCGTCGGCGCGTACCGGTGATTGGCGAGGACGATCACGCCGAGACCGGAGGCCGGCTGCCAGCGCATGTTCGAGCCGAAGCCCGGGTATCCGCCGCTGTGCGTCACCATCCGACCCCAGCGAATGTGGTCCTCGACGAACAGGCCATACCCGTATCCGCCAGCCGCCACGTCCGGATCCGCATCCGGGCTCGGCAGAATCACGCTGGGCCACCCGGCCCCGGCCGCCTGTTGCATCTCGCGTCGGCTGGCCCGCGACAGCGGCGACGCGCCCTCTGGGTCATCGCGCGGCGGGTACGAATCCGTGAAGAAGCCGACCCATCGGGCGAGATCGCGGACCGACGTGAAGATCCCGCCCATCGAGGCCAGCGCTCCATACGGGTCGATCGGCTCCTCGATATAGGCGTCGTCGCGCCAGAGGTGCCCGTGGGCCAGCCGCGCCGGCTCCACTTCCTCGACGAGATAAGTGGTCGCCTCCATGCCCAGCGGGGCCAGCAACTTCTCGCGCACCACGTCGCGGTACTCCGCACCGGCGACGTTCGTGATCAAGCGGCCCAGGATCCCGTAACCAAGGTTCGAATACTCGAATCGGGTCCCGGGCGGCCAGGCAAACGTCAGGGGACCGCTCAGCAGCTTGCTGAATGTGCCGAGATCCAGCCCCTGCTGGCGGTCGCCCCAAGGGTCATCGGTCGCGAGGCCGGACGCCATGGTCAGCAGGTGTCGAACGGTGATGACCGGCGAATCGGCGGTGGGTCCGCGAAGGTCGGCGAGTTCGGGCACATACTGGGCAACGGGGTCGTCCAGGCCGAGCAGGCCGTCGTCGCGCAGCTTGATCAGCGTCGCCGCCGTAAAGCTCTTGGTCATCGACGCGATCCGGAAGATGCTGTCGGGGTCTGGCGGCGCATCCTCGCCGACTCGCAGCGTGCCAATTCCTCGACTGTGGATCAACTCCCCGTTGGAGACCACGCCGTAGACCACGCCCGGGATGTGCTTCCCGACGAGAAAGCGGTCGGCGATCGCGTCGACCGCCTCCAGCGCGATGTCTCGAGGAGTCATCTGGCTTCGTGAATCACCGAAGCCGCCGGTTGCCCGGCGGCTTCAAGGTCGCTCTGTTGGTCGGTCGAAGTCAGTGGGCGCAGGAGCGGGCCGAGCCGGCGTCGTCTTCCGTTCGGAAGCTGTTGCCGCAACCACAACCGGATGTCGCGTTCGGGTTGTTGACCGTGAAACCGGCGCCCATCAAGGTGTCGACGTAGTCGATTGACGAGCCCTGGAGCAGCGAGATGCTCTGTCCATCGACGTAGACCTTCATGCCGTTGGCCTCGAGGACCTGATCCTCGGCTGTCGGCGCGTCCTCGAGCATCATCCCGTACTTGTAGCCCGAGCAGCCGCCCGAGTACACGTAGACGCGGAGGCCGACGTTCGGATTGGTCTCTTCCTTGGTCAATTCGCGCAGTTTCGCGGCTGCGGTATCGGTCAGGGAGAGAACCGTCGGCTGCTGGTCGATCATGTGGTGCATGCCTCTCGGGAGGATTGGGGACTCGGTTGGTTTGACGACCGGATCACCGATCGAGGCGCTCATCGTACGCACGTCAACCGATTTCGACAAGAGGCACGTCGAAATCGGCTCGCGGGGGCGCGGTCGGGGCGAGTCCGGTATGGTTCGACCTCCACTCGGCAGGCGTGAGCCGTCGCTCGCTGTCCGGCCGATCGACACACCCCGGGACCTGGAACATGACTGCTCCGACCTCCAATCGAACTCGCCGCTTCTCGCTTCCCGACCTCGGCGACGACGGTGTCGACGAGGCGATCGAGGCGTTCCTCCGTGGACCCGAGGATCCGCGGAGTCCGGCGAACCGTCGGGACTGGACGCGCCAGCGGGCGAACCACGTGGCTCCGCTGTCGAGCCCTGCCGCCTGGATGGAGGCACTCGTCCGCGAGAGCGACCGGAGCCTGCGCTACGGCCGGCCGGCCGCGGTCCTGATCGTCAAGGGGCAGCCACTGACTGCAACGGCCGAGGCACAGGAGTGGTTGGGTCGAGTCGCGGCTCCGATCGCCCACGCCGTGCGCCGCGGCGTCCGCGAGACCGATGTGGCGACCCAGACCGGTCAGGCAACGTTCCAGGTGCTGCTCCCCGAGACCACGGAGCGAGAGGCGATCCGCGCCGCGGAACGAATGGTGGCCGATTGCGAGATCTGGCTGCGGGCCACGGACGCGCCGATCCGCGCAATCTCCGCGGTCGCTGGAACCGCCCCTGGGATCACGCTCGAGGGGACTCTTGCGCGGGCTCTGGAGGAGATCCGCTCCGCGCGTCTGGACTGATCTCGGGTTCCGAGCCGCGGGTGGGCCGAGTGACGACGCGCCCCTAGCCCTCGATCCGCTCTACGACTGTGGCGATCCCCTGGCCAACCCCGATGCACATCGTGGCCAGACCGTAGCGGCCCCCGCGAGCGGCCAGCTCGTGAACCAGCATCGTCATGAGCCGACCGCCGCTCATGCCGAGCGGATGACCGAGCGCAATCGCGCCGCCGTTGACATTGACCCGTTCCGGATCCAGTTTCAGCTCGTCGATGCACACCACGGACTGGCTCGCGAATGCCTCGTTCAGCTCGATCAAGTCGAGGTCGCCCGGCGCGAGGCCGGCGCGGGCGAGCGCCTTACGGACCGCGGGGATCGGCCCGGAACCCATGATCGCTGGATCGACGCCGGCGACCGCGGTCGCCACGACCCGGGCGAGCGGCTTCAGGCCAAGGGCGCGGGCGCGATCCGCCTCGACGAGGAGCACGGCCGACGCGCCATCGTTGATCCCGGAGCTGTTGCCCGCGGTGACGCTGCCGCCTTCGCGGAAGGCGGGCCGGAGCTTGGCCAGGGTCTCCATTGTGGAATCGGCGCGCGGGTGCTCGTCCCGGGTGACCAGGATCGGGTCCCCCTTCCGCTGGGGCACCGGCACGGGCACGATCTGACCGTCGAAGGCGCCTCGCTCGATCGCCGCAATGGCTTTCCGGTGGCTCGCGAGCGCGAACGCATCCTGGCGCTCGCGGCTCACGGACCACTTCTCGACGACGTTCTCGGCGGTCTCGCCCATGGAGTACGGGTAATGCATCGAGGCGAGCTTCGGGTTCAGGAACCGCCAGCCGAGCGTCGTGTCCTGCAACTCGCGGCCGCCGCGGTCGTAGGCGGTCTCGGCCTTGGCCAGGACGTACGGCGCCCGCGTCATCGACTCGACGCCACCGCCGATGAATACATCGCCGTCATCGACGGCGATCGCATGGGCAGCCGAGTTGATTGCCTGGAGACCGGACCCGCACAGGCGGTTCACCGTCAGCCCGCCGACCTCGACCGGCAACCCGGCGAGCAGGAGCGCCATGCGGGCCACATCGCGGTTGTCCTCGCCGGCCTGGTTGGCGCAGCCGAGGATGACGTCCTCGATCAGGCTCGGATCGATCCCGGAGCGGTCCACGACGGCCCGGATGACCAGCGCCGCGAGATCGTCTGGGCGGATCCCGGCGAGTGCCCCGCCATACCGTCCGATCGGCGTGCGAACAGCTTCGATGATCCAGGCGTCGCGAAGTTGACGATGCTGATCTCGGCTCATGCGTTGATTGTAGGGTCGTGCCGGCGCAGCCACGCGAACGGACCCTCTGGGTGGGCCGCGCCGAGCCACAGCGCCGTGTCGATGTCGGCCTCCGAAGCTACTCCCGCGCCACGCGCCAGGATTGCTTCGGCAGCGATGGCCTCCCGGATCCGTCTCACGATGGCGGCGTGCGACAGCGAGCGGTCGAGCGATCCGTGCATTGCCACGGTCTTCGGGAGGGGCTCAGGCACGGGATCGCGGCCGGCGTCGTACCGGTAGAAGCCCATCCCGGCCTTCCGGCCGAGGTGCCCGCGCTCCACGAGCCAGTCCTGGATCGGCGAGGGGCGGAGCCGCTCCGGACGCCCGAGGCCGTCCCATACACCGGCCGCGGCCGCGAGATTGACGTCCAGTCCCACGAGATCCATCAACTCGAACGGGCCCATCGGGAACCCGTCGGCTCGCATCGCGGCATCGATCTCAGCGACCCGCGCCTCGCCAGCCTCAAGCATGCGCAGGGCCTCGATCGTGAACGGTCGATTGACCCGATTGACGATGAACCCGGGACTGTCGGTCGAGCGGACCGTGGTCTTGCCCCAGGCGGTCACGATCTCGGACGCTCGCTCGAGTACTGCCGCCTCGGTCCGCTCCCCCGCCACGACCTCGACCAGCGCCAGCACCGGGGCCGGATTGAAGAAATGAAGCCCGAGCACTCGTTCCGGGTTCCGAACCGCTGACTCGGCGATCGCCGTGACCGACAGGGCGCTGGTGTTGGTCGCGAGGATCGTTGCGGGGTCGGCGGCGGCGTCGAGGAGAGCGAAGATCGTCCGTTTTACGTCGAGGTCCTCGAGGGCCGCTTCGATCACGAGCCCGGCATTCGCAGCCAGCGCGGCGAGCTCACCGACGATCGACAGGCGGGCCATGCACTCGTCGAGCCATGTCGAGGCCGCCCGCGTCGGCAGTCCCTGCTTCGTAGCCCGCCGCCCGAGGCCATCGGCGATCCGGGCCTGCCCACGCCCGGCCACCCCCAGGGCGGAGTCATGGATTCGAACCGCCCAGCCCGCCTCCAGCGCGACCTGGGCAATCCCCGCGCCCATCGTTCCGGCGCCGACGACGCCGAGCGTGCCCGGCAAACCGCTCACGCCGCGGGCTCGTCGGCCGGAAGGATCCGGAACGGCCGTCCGGCAGGCCCCAGGACAGCCCGGAAATGCCGCTCGTCAAACGTGAGCAGGTCGGCAACCCCGTATCGCCGAGCAAGGACGACGACCGACGCATCGGCCAATCCCAAATTCAGATCGCGGTATTGCTCCAGGATCTCCATGGCCTCGGTGAGGTCCTCGAGCGTGAACGGTTCGAGTCGGTAGACGCCGTCCGCCACGTCCTTGAGCACGGCCATCTGTGCGCGCGCGCCCGCTCGGGCGCCGAGGAGATGATCGAGTTCGGCGAGGATCAAGGGTGAGAGTAGACGCGGGTGTCGACCACGCAGCGCCCTCAGCGCGGCCCGGTGATGTCGCTCGCCACCGTCGAGGGCGCTCAGTACGCCGCTCGTGTCGACGATGATCACTGTTCCCCGAAGCCCTGCATGAGCTCGTCGATCCGCGAGATGAAGTCGGGATCGCCACTGTCGAAGAGCGGTGCAGTCGGTTCAGGAGCCTCGTGGCGCGCGGTCACGGCCGCGACTCCCTCACGGATCAGGTCGGCCTCACTGCGGCCCTCGTAGCGGGCGGCCCGCTCGAGCGCGCGCTTCAATTCCGTCGGCAGGTAGACCGTCGTTTTCTCCATGCCATACACGGTACCATACGTTGCTCCAGCGATCGCGCTGGGTCTCGTGGTGGCCACTCGGCGCCGCGTCAGATCGGCTTGAAGGCCTCGAACGGCTGGCGGCAATCACGGCAGTAGAACAGCGAGCGACACGCAGTTGGGCCGAAGGCGCTGTCCATCGCCACGTGATCGGACTGGCAGTAGGGACAGCGGACGTCTTCCGGTTCGGCCGGCGGGGCGAAACCACTCGCAGCGAGTCGAGCCCTGCCAACCTCGCTGATTCGATCCGACGTCCATGGCACGCGCCAGGTGAAGTCCACGGTCACAGGCTGGCCCAGCGGTGCCAAGGCTTCGATAACCGAGTCGCGAATGATGTCGAGGGCCGGGCAGCCCACGAACGTCGGGAGCAGTTCGACGTGAATGGCGTCTGGCGCGACGGATACACACTCGACGATTCCGAGATCGACGATCGAAACGGTCGGGATCTCCGGGTCATGGACGGCTCGCAGGGCTTCGCGGACGGCGGCTTCGTCGATGGCCGGTGGTGCCGCGGTCACCAGGTGGCCCCCACTTCCGAACGACGCACCGAAGTGAATTCGCCCCACAACCACTGGAAGTCAGCGCTGGGAACGCGGCCGATGTCGCGGGGCGCCGGGTCAGCGTCGAGCGTGAGCGAGATGTCGAGGGGGCCAAGAATGCGCACGACTTCCTGGCGCCACTCGGTGGCGGCATCGGCCATCGGGCGGCTGAGAATTCCAGCGGCGACCAGCTCGGCCTCCCCTTCGGGCGCCGATATCACCGATGGCGCGTCCACGGCGAGCGCCTCGAGGGCGGACACGAACCGAGAGCGGGCCTCGCCGCCGGCCGCGGCCAGACGATTGGCCCAGGCCGTGACATGCATGAGGTGGTAGCGCTCCTCGCGCCGGATCTTGGCCACCAGGTCGGCCAGCGGCGGCCAGCCCTCCCCGATGGAGGCCAGCCGGGCGGCGTCAGCGGTGTCGTAGAGGAAGCGGCGGGCCATCGTGGTGGCCCAGTCACCACGGCCGTGCTCAAGCAGCCGAGCGTGTCGGTAGGCGTCCGGCTCGCGGTCGTAGGCCAGTGCATCCGCGTCGCGGCCATCGGCGAGCAAGTCGGCCAGGAGCTCATAGAGCGCTCGGGCGTGGCCCAGCTCGTCCTGGGCGATCGAACTCATCGCGACGTCCTCCTCGAGGATCGGGGCGATGCCGGTCCATTCAGAGTCGGAGAAACCGATGACGAATTCGTCGTCGGCCATGGAGAGCAGGAATTCCGCGAGCGCGGGCACTGTTTCCGGAGTGATGCCCTTCGCTGTCATACGAGCGGGTCCTCGCCCGGCGTGTCGCCGCTGGCGTGCGTGTCGCTGCCGTCGGTGCCCCGGCGGCCGGTCCGATCGTGGGAGGCCGCCCGGGCACCCGGTTTGGACGTGCCGGCGCGTTCGCGGGCGGCGGCAAGCTTGTCTCGCATGACGTAACCACCGGGCTTCTTGAAGGACCGGTCGAGCGGTGGCTGCAGCAGGTCCAGGTCCTCCAGTACCCCGATGTCAGCGCGCCGGACGACCCACAGTCGGACGCTCTCGCCGCGTCGGCTGAACATCTCGCGCGCGTAATGCAGTGCCAGTTCCGGATCCGGCGCCATGACGTTGCCGCCGTGGCGCATCGGATCGCCATCCTTCTCCTGGCGGAAGACCTCGTACGGCTCGAGCGTGGCGGCTGCGGTCGTCACTTCGGCCGCGGCGCCCTCGTCGAGCGCACCGGCGCGGCCCGTGTTTGGATCTCCCTCGTCGACCATTCGGTCGCCGCCGTCAGTCATGCCACCGCTCGCTTCTCGGCGAGGATCGCCTCGCGCACCCACGTCGTGGCAGCCCGGTTCACGCGTCGAAACTCGAGGCGCTCCTCGGACATCGGACCGTGGTTTGTGACGACGGTCCGCAGTTCGGCCCAGTCCGGGTCCGTGTAGCGCCATTCGCCGGCTTCATCGTCGAAGGCGAGGGCGGGATCCGGGATCACCAGCCCGAGCTCGAGCAGTCGCGGAACGTAGATCGTCAGGAACTCCTGGCGGAGCTCCTCCGATGTCTTGGCTTTGATCCGCCAGTGGAGGTCACGATCCTTGGCGCGGTCGCTGCGCGGGCCATGCATCTGCATCAGTGGCCCCCACCATCGATCGAGCGCCTCCTGGACCATCGCGCGCTGCGAATCCGTCCCGGTCATCATGGTCACCACGACATCCCGGCCATGCATGATGTGGACCGATTCCTCCCAGCAGATCTTCTGCATCGTCCGGGCATATGGGCCGTACGAGGAATCGCGGAGCGCCTGCTGGGCGACGATCGCCGCGGCATCCACGAGCCAGGCGATGATCCCGATGTCGGCCCAGGTCCTGGTCGGATAGTGGAAGACGTTGTGGAACTTGGTCTTCCCGGCGAGCAGGTCGTCGTACATTGCCTCACGGGACTTGCCGAGATCCTCGGCCACGCGATAGAGGAGCTGGGCATGCCCGACCTCGTCCTGGACCTTGGCGGTCAGGGCCAGCTTCCGCTTGAGTGTCGGCGCTCGCATGATCCACTCGCGCTCCGGGAGGACGCCCATCAGCTCCGAGTTGGCATGCATCTCGACAAATCGCAGGACGGCGGTCCGGTACTCGTCGGGCATCCAGTCGTTGGGCTCGATCTTGCCGCCGGCCAGGACATGCGCCTCGAACAGCGCGAAGCGCTCGTCGTGGTCGAGATCGTCATTCCACGGCCGGGCGCTTCGATCCTGCGGCGATAGAACGGGATCCAGGGCAACGGGATCGGTCATCGTGAAGCTCCCAGCATTCCAAGCGTGAATTCAACGAAGTGGTCGGCGATTCGTTCCGGTGACAGCCGACCGGCCGGGTCGTACCAGCCCGGGATGC
>JBBQMH010000074.1:0-10545 GCA_038328755.1 Candidatus Limnocylindrales bacterium | reverse complement strand
CGGCTCGGCCGCCAACCAGTCCTGCTCGGGTGCCAGCGACGGACCTGCCGGGGCCTCTGCAGGCGGGTGGTGGCCGCTGACGGGCGCATCCGGGTCGATCGGCGAGAGGATGTCTGGCGCCTCGTCTCTCAAGGCACCCGCTGGCTCGTCTCCGAGTTCCGGATCCCAGGCCATGGTTCCTCCTTCAGCGACCCTTCCAGGCCGCGGCACGCTTCTCGGTGAAAGCGGCCATCCCTTCCTTCTGGTCCTCGCTGGCGAACAGTCCGTAGAAGTTCCGGCGCTCGAATTCGAGTCCCGCCTCGAGTGGCAGTTCCTCGGCCCGGTTGACCGCTTCCTTGGCGGCGATCACCGCGAGCGGCGGCATCGCGGCAATCTCGGCGCCGATCTCCAGCGCCGTCGACACCACCGCCTCCGGCGCCACGACGCGGGTCACGAGCCCGTGGGCCTCGGCCTCACGTGCGCCGATTGGGCGCGCGGTCAGGACCATCTCCATGGCCCTGGCCTTCCCCACGGCGCGCGTCAGCCGCTGGGTGCCGCCGGCACCCGGGATCACGCCCAGGCGGATCTCCGGCTGTCCGAACTGGGCATCCTCACCGGCCACGATGATGTCGCAGGTCATCGCGAGTTCGCACCCGCCGCCCAGGGCGTACCCGCGCACGGCTGCGATGAGCGGCTTCCGGATCCGCTTGATCCGCTCCCAGCGGTGGAAATGGTCGTCGGTAACGAGCGACGCCGGCGTCTGCCCGGCCAGCTCGCGAATGTCGGCCCCGGCGGCGAATGCCCGGTCCCCGGCACCGGTGATGACCACCGCCCGACAGGCTGGATTACGATCGAGCGACTCGAGCGCGTCGGTCAGATCGGCGATCAGGGCGAAGTTCAGGGCGTTGAGCACCTTCGGTCGATCAAGCGTCACGAGAGCCACGCCGTCGACCGGTCCGCCAGGTCCGCTGGCCGGCAATTCGACCCGAATGGAAGGTGCCGCGCGTTCGGTATTGGTCACTGACTACCCCTGTCCTGTGTCGGTCCAGTATCCACTGCCCGGGAAGGTCCCCGCTGAGTCGGTCGACGTCAGGGGGCGGCGAGGAGGTCGGAAGCGTCCTCAAGGACGAGGAACATGGCGAGGCCCGGGGCGATCTCGCGGAGCAGGCGGCCTGCCGCGCGCATCGGGTCCGACCCGAGACCAGCGTCAAGCGAGGCGCGATCGTCGAAGTCCATGGCTGCTGCCAGGACGAGATCGGTCTCGGCACCGAGACCTTGCGACACGCGCCAGATCCGCGTGGAACGAAGTCCGGGCGTGTCGGCCACCAGCGGCAGGTGTTCGTCGCGGTACCGCCGCTCGAGGGTCGCCAGGGCTTCCGCTCCACCTTCCGGTCGCCGGTAGAGCACGAGCAAAGTCGTCATTGCGGATCTCCTTTGGGTGACTGGGTGGCCATCGGGTTGGCGTCGGCCCGGCGCGCGGCCTCGTCGGCCGTCGTCCGGTAGAACCCGGACAGGGCCTCGTTGAACAGGCCCGGCCGCCTGACGGTGACCTCGTGTCCACAGTCGGGCGCAACAAACAAGCGGCTGTTGGGGATCTGGCGCGACAGTCCCCAGGCATGGTCAACGGGAACGAACGGATCGCGGTCGCCGACGACGACCATCGTCGGTGCTTCGATCCGGTGGAGGTCGCGCGGCCCGAGGAGCGGCTGCGCTGCAACGTCGGCGGCAATCGCTGGCAGCAGCTTCTGCCAGCCCCCCGTTCCCTGACCTTCGTCGTGGCGACGGGACAGGGCGGCTGCCCAGGTCGGGTCCGTCGCCTCGATCTTGGGCGGATCCATCAGGGCGCGGACCACGCTGGTCCGCGGTTCTCGCTGGGTCGTGATCCCGATCACCACCAGTGTTCGGACCCGATCGGGATGACGGGACGCGAACTGAAGCGCTGTCATGGCGCCCATCGAGAAACCCAGCAGGTGAAAGGTGCGCAGACCGAGGGCGTCCACGAATCCCTCGAGGTCCTTGACCATCCAGTCGTACTGGAACCCCTCACCGGTGTCCCATCTGGTGCGCCCGTGGCCACGGGCGTCCGGCACGTGGAGGAGAAACGCGCGCTGGAAGAGCGGGATCTGGGCGGCGAAGTCCTCGCGCCCGACCGAGGTGGCGCCGTGCAACATCACGATCGGGGGGCCGGCTCCCATCACGTCGTAGCCGATATCCAGCCCGTTGGCGCGAATGGTCGGCAAGGTCAGGACTCCGGCTTTCCCTCGACCGGGGCCTCCGCCGCCCGTTCGATCTGCAGGTAGCGTCGCCGGAAGTAGAGCAGCGGCCCGGCATCCTCCGTGGCGGGAGCCGGCGTATTCATCGTGTCCACGCGCCCGATGAAGAGGTCGTGATCGCCCGCCGAGAACGTCTCGACGACCGTGCACTCGAGCGTTGCGATGGCGCCGTCGAGGAGTGGGAGACCGCTCTGGCCGGGTGTCCAGGCTGCGCCACAGAAGTCCTCGCGGCCGGGCCGGACCGCGGCGTGGGCGAAGCAGTCGGAGAGTGCCTGCTGGCTGTCGGACAGGATGCTCACGGCGTAGCGGCCGTGCGCCCGGACCATCGGCGTGATGAACCGGCGCCGATCCAGGGCGACCATGATCAGGGGCGGGTTCAGCGAGACCGACGACAGGGCGTTGACCGTGATTCCCTGGGGCCCATCCTCGGCGAGGGTGGTGACCACCGACACGCCGGTTGCGAAATGGCCCATCACCTGACGAAAGCGGCCGGCTTCGATCTCCACGGGCTGAGTCTACGGGGCCACCTCGATTCGCGGCAGCCGGATCCCGCATCGCGGCCCCGGGTCGGTGTCGGAGAGGAACGGGGCCGCTACAATCCCAACGATGACAACCCGCCTCTGGGACCGCGCGGCCCTCGTTCCCGCCGGAACCGATCGACGCGTGCCGGCGGTCGTGGCTCTGCCCGCTGATCTGCCGACCGTGCCGCAGCTGTTCGAGTTCATGCGCGACGCCGAGCTTCGATTCCAGACCCTTCGAATGCGGCTCGAAGAGCGGACCTTCGGCGCTCGAGGCGAGCAGGTCATGGCGATGGATGTCTCGATCCAGCACCCGGGACACGCCCGCGTGACCACGACCGAGGCAGGCGGCGGCATGGCCGGCAACTTCGAGCTATGGGTCGGTGACGGACAGACCGTCCAGACGTATTCCGGGAGGCATCAGCTCGGGACCGAGCGTCCGATCCGGAACCGGCCGCGAGGGCTAGGCAGCGATTTCCCCGGCAGCTCACGGGTCTACGAGCCGATCACGCCGCTGCCGCTCGAGACGCTTCCTGAACTGTTCGTCCATCCAGCCGGCTACTGCCAGAACGTCCTGGCCACGGGCCGGACCTGGATTTCCGGGACCGACATCGTGGCCGGACGCGAGGCGATCGTCCTCGAGTGTGACCACCCGCGGACCATCGAGTGGACCGCGGATCGTCCCGATTTCCACATCCAGATCGCGGTCGATCGGGCCGACGGGATCATCACCCGCCTGACCGAGTCGATGGCTGGGGCCGTCACCCGGGAGGCGATCGTGACCTCGCTCGAACCCGATGCCACGCTCGCTCCGGGAGTCTTCGAGTTCACCTTTCCCGACGGGACGACGATGCTCTACTGAGGCTTTTGCCTCAGGCCGCTGATCCTCGGACCAGAGTTCATTCGGAGCCGTGGATCTCTGCGGAATCGTCGCAAAACCGCCTCGTCGCGCGCGTATAGTCGCCCCACGTTCGAAGCGAGTGCGGGTCCCAATGTCGCCCATGACGGGACCCTGAATGTGATTCGAACCTGGAGGACGGCCGAGCGCGGCGACAGGCCCTGCCGGCCACTTGTGAGGGAGGCCCCGTGCAAAGTCGATCCCGCGAGGATGTCATCAAGCAGGACATCCACGAGCTCCACCAACTGGGCTATGCGCAGGAACTGTTCCGCACGATGGGCGGGTTCAGCAACTTCGCGATCAGCTTCTCGATCATCTCGATCCTGACCGGTGCGGTCATCCTGTACGACTACGGCCTCGCCTGGGCGGGCACCGCTGCCGTCCTGATCGGCTGGCCGCTCGTCACCGTCTTCGTTCTCACCATCGCGGCCTCCATGGCGGAGATCGCTTCGGCCTACCCGACGGCCGGCGGTCTCTACTACTGGGCGTCGAAGATGAAGAACAAGAACTGGGGCTGGTGGACCGCGTGGTTCAACCTGATCGGCCAGTTCGCGATCGTTTCCGGCATCAACTTTGCCGCCGCGTTCTTCCTCAACCAGACGATCGTCAGCCCGCTGACCAACAACGCGCTGACCAACACAACGGAAGTCTTCACGATCGGTGGCGCAGTCGCGGACGGCGGCACGCTGCTGATCTCAGGCCAGCTCCTGACGATGGCCGTCCTGATGATCGGCCAGCTGATCCTCAACGTGGTCGGCATCCGGATCGTGGCGATCCTCAACCAGGTCAGCGTGTGGTGGCACATCGCCTTCGTCATCCTCATCGCCGGATCGCTGTTCATCCTCGGGACGAAGGACACGGCGACCGACGCCGGGCTGACGCTCTTCGCCATCCAGCCGCAGGACACGCTGGGCTCCTGGGACATCACAGTCCCTCCGGGCGCGGACGCTCCATGGTTCAGCTTCCTCTTCGGGCCGGCCAACAGCTACCCGGTGTTCCTCGCCTTCTTCTTCTCGCTGCTGCTCGCCAACTGGACCTACACCGGCTACGACGCCTCGGCGCACGTCGCCGAGGAAACGGTCGGCGCGCGTGTCGCCAGCGCCTGGGGATTGTTCCTGTCGGTCGCGGTCTCGGCGGTCGTCGGGTTCGTCTTCCTGCTGGCGCTCACGCTTCACCTGCCGGATCTCACGCCACTGTTCGGGCAACTCGACGACCCGGCCAAGTACAGCCAGTACTACTTCGGCGACAACGCCGCGGTGAACTACATCCTCACAGAGAACCTCGGGGCCGGCCTCGGCGGGCTCTTCGGTGGCGCCATCGCCATCGCCATGAGCTTCTGCGGGCTGTCATCCGTGGCTTCGGCCGGACGGATGCTGTACGCGTTCGCTCGTGACGACGGAATGCCCGGCTCCGGCTGGCTGAAGAAGGTCTCCCACAAGTACCGCACCCCGGCCAACGCGCTCGTCGCGATGGTCGTTGGTGCATTCATCCTGACGATCGTGGCCTTCCTCGCCGGCGGCGGCACGGCCATCGTCATCGTCACGGCCATCAGCACGATCTTCCTGTACGCCGCGTACGGGATCACGATCTACCTCGGGCTCACCACGAAGGGCTGGATCGAGCATCGCGTCTGGAGTCTCGGCCGATGGTCGCGACCGATCGCGATGATCGCGCTGTTCTGGGTCATCGTCCTCATGATCCTGTTCAGCTTCCCGACCTCGGGCAACATCTCGATCACCTTCATGTTGATCACTCTCGCCCTGATGGCGATCTACTACTTCGCGTACGCCAAGAACAAGTTCCAGGGTCCGCGGATCATGGGTGCGGACGACACGCTGACCGAAATCGAGCGCGAGTTCGAGCACGCAGCGGAGACCATCGTCACCTAGCCAAGCATCAACTCGGCAACTCGAGGGCCGGCCGGCACCGCCGGCCGGCCCTCTTGATTCATCACTGGCGTCCTGGAGAGAAGATTCAATGAGCAGCGACGGACACCACGACAAGCACCCGCGCCTCGCCGAGCTGGAGCAGATGGTCCGGGACGGCCGGATCGACACGATCGTCGTCGCCTTCACGGACATGCAGGGCCGCCTGATGGGCAAGCGCGTCCAGGGCCAGGCCTTCCTCGACGGCGTCATCGACCACGGCGCGCACTTCTGTACATACCTGCTCGGCACGGACATGGAGATGAACACGCCCGAGGGGTTCGCCCTGATGAACTGGGAGACCGGCTACGGCGACTGGGTCGCATCCCCGGTCTGGGACACCATGCGCGTCCTACCGTGGCTGGAGAAGACCGCGCTCGTCCTGTCGGACACCGTTGACGAGGAGACGCACGCCGAGATCCCGGTCTCGCCGCGGACCATCCTCAAGCGCCAGGTCGAACGCGCGCGTGCGGCTGGGATCACGGTCAAGGCCGGCTCCGAGTTCGAGTATTACGTCCTCAAGGACTCGTGGGACACGATCGCGGAGAACGGCTATGCGATCCCCAAGCGGTTCGGGAACTACAACGAGGACTACCACCTCCTCCAGGCGACCAAGGCGGAGCCGCTCCATCGGCTTCTGCGCAACCAGATGACCGAGGCCGGAATCCCGATCGAGTTCTCCAAGGGCGAGGCGGCGCCCGGCCAGCACGAGGTCAACATCCGCTACGACCACGTTCTCGAGTCGGCCGACCGGAGTGTCCTGTTCAAGCACGGCGCGAAGGAGATCGCCTACCTGAACGGCTGGGGCATCACCTTCATGGCGAAGCCGGATGCGACCTGGACCGGCTCGTCCGGTCACCTCCACATGAGCATCTGGGACGTGGACGGCAAGAAGCCGCTCACACACAACGAAGCGGACGGCCTGCCGTACGGCATCAGCCGCCAGTTCGGCCAGTTCGTGGCCGGGATGATGGCGTTGTCACGCGAGCTGGCCCCGTTCATCGCGCCGTTCATCAACAGCTACAAGCGGTACGCGTCGCTATCCTGGGCGCCGGTCAACGTCGTCTGGGGGCGGGACAACCGGACGACGGGGTTCCGCCTGGTGGGCCACGGTCCGTCACTCCACGTGGAGAACCGCTTTCCCGGCGGCGACATGAACGCCTATCTCACCTACGCGGCGGCTATCGGCGCTGGCCTGTATGGGATGGAGCACGGCCTGGAGCTGGCGCCCGAGTTCAAGGGCAACGGCTATATCGCCAAGGGCGTGCCGCGCATGCCCCGGGCGCTGTACGAGGCGATTCGGGAGCTCGAGGCGTCCGAAGCGGCCGTGGAGATCTTCGGCCAGGACGTCGTTGATCACTACCTCAACGCGGCTCGTGTCGAGCAGGATCTGTACGACTCGGTCGTCCACGACTGGGACCGCGAGCGATACCTCGAGCGCAGCTGATCCTGGCGGCCAGAACGAACTTCGGGCCGGGTCCGTCGAAAGGCGGGGCCCGGTCCGGCTGAGCACGATGCGGGAGATCAATCGCTATCGGCGAGCATCGCTCCTGGAGCAGCTGGGCGATGTCGTGCGCTGGCTTCGATCGCATCCGGTCGCCGCGATCGCGGTCCTCGTCCTGGGTGCCGGGTACGTCGCCCAGATCGTCTCGCCGCAGAGGCCAACGGGGCCGACGGATCTCTTCGTCGGCGAGTGCCTGTTCGCGCGGACGGGCGCGATCAACGACACCGAGCCCGGGGCACGTCCGATCGGTGGCCCGACCGACGTTGGGTCCATCGTCCTGGCCGGCGCCGCCGAGTACGCCCCGTGCAGCGGCTCGCACGGGCACGAGGTGCTGGCGGTCATCCCACTGACGACCCCGACTGGCGTGTATGAGAACCAGGAGGCGGCCGTTGAGGTCGCCTGCGAGGCGCGGTTCGAGCCGTACGTCGGCGCCCCGAAATCGGCCTCAACGTTCGAAACGTTCGCCGTCGTGCCCAGCCTCGACGATTGGGAGGCGGGCATTCGTACCGGTCTTTGCCTCGTGGCCCGAAAGGACGGCCAGTGGATGACAAGGCCGGCCCTGGGGAGTGGCCAGTGACGGCGAGCGTGGCGCCTAGCTGTCCGACGCTGAGTGCTGGGCATCCCCCAGGACCCAGGACGTGGCCCCGGCCTCGTCCCTGACCTCGATCCCCTCGGACGCGAGCCGATCCCGGACGAAATCTGCCGTCGCCCAGTCGCCGGACTCGCGGGCGGTGGCTCGCAACGCGAGCAGCGCCGTGACGAACGGGTCGATGGGTTCGCGGGGATCGCCGGCCCCAGTCTCCGCGACTTCACCAAGCCTGGTGATGAGAGACCGGAAGATGGCGCCCGCTGTGTCAAGGTCCGGGCTGTCCTCGCCCGCGCGGATCCGGGTCGCGATGGCAGAGTCGAACTCGAGCAGGACACCCACTGCGGCACGGACGTCACCGCGATCGAGAGCGTCTCGAAAGTCACCTTCGCACCGACTCACGGAATCCAGGAGCGCTTCCCTTGGCGATCCCGCCGGCGCGTCGCCGACTCCGCGGCGGCCGGCGCGAGCCTCTGGGCGACGGCCGTCCGGTTCAGCGAGGGCCTCCCCGCCTGACGCGAGATCCGCGGCGGCCTCCGCGAGCCGCTCAATCGGGAACTCGGTCCCCGACGGGAAGAAGTGGCTCTCACCACTCACCCGGACTGTTACCGCTCCGAGGCCCGCCACCGAAGCCAGCCCTCGCTCGAGATCGAAGATGAGCGCCGTGTGGCTGTCGACTCCGAGAATGAAGGCGCCCTCGGGCAGGGATCCTTCCAGCACCCGGAGCCGCCTCTCGCCGATATAGCAGAACCGCGTGTCGTGGTTGCCACCTTCGGCGTTGTCGTAGTGAGGCACCACGGCGGCCCGGAGGCCGGTCGCCGACCCGAGCAGGTCGAGGCCCTCCAGCCAGCGGGGCTCCTCGCCAACCTTGTAGATCTCGTAGACCGGAATCGTGACCACGCCCAACGTCAGCGCCGCTGCGCTGGCCATCGTCAGCACCCCACCACGAGTCAACTTGCTGGCCAGCGCATCAGGGATGGGGCCGCCCATCCACTGGCGCAGTGCGTAGCTGGGGCTGCCGGGGCCGGCCATCACGTACCGGGCCTCGCGGATTCGAGCCACGGCTGTTGCCAGGGTCACCTCGTCCACCTCGCGACTCAGGTATGACGCAACGGTCACCGGCCGCCCGACGCTGGTCGCGAAGAATTCGCTCGTGCGAGCGCTGAGGATCTGTGCGTTCTCCTGGAACCCGTATGGCGTGTCGACGATGACACCGGGTACCAGCTCACCGTCGGGCCCAAGACGATCGAACAGCGCTCGATGAACCCGAGCCATCGTGGGGGCGGTTTCACCCGATCCCATGATGGCCAGGATGCGTGGCCCGGCAGCCGGAGAACTCATCGGGGCCTCCCGTGCGTCAGGTCAGCCGCCCGGCCGAAGGGTTCCGCTGAAGACCTGCCAGGCAAGCAGAGACTTGGCCACCAGGCTCATGACCATGTACGTCTTCTCCCCGACGAGGTAGTCGCGCCATGGGCCGATCCTCTTGTACTGGAGGACCATCGTGATGGCGAAGACGTTGAAGGCCACGAAGAGCGATCCGACGATCACGTAGACGAAGGCCGGGATGCCGGCTCCCTCGGGCAGGTCTGCCTGGGCCCCGTAGGCGAGCAGGATCGAGAAGATGCCGATCCACGGCGCGATGCCGGCGATGCAGCCGAAGATGTAGTGCTTCCAGTCCGGGTTGTCGCGGCGGCCTTCATTGGCCGCTTCCATGCTCCAGCCGAACAGGATCATGGCGATGTTGGCCCCGGCGATGGCAACCAGCGCGGGAAGATCCCGGATGTACGAGATGTAGGCGATGGCCACGATCATCACGGTGCTGCTGAACGAGTATTCGACCCAGCGAAGCGGGTTCATGCCCCGCGCGAGCCAGCCTTCGTAGCGCGTCCGGAGTGGCCAGCCGGCGATGAAGTGAGCGATGGCGCTCATGGCCAGGAACGAGGCGATGAACCAGGCGAGCGGGATGGAGAACAACTCGACGCTGGTCTGCTCGATGCCCACGAACTTCCCGTTGTCGAGGATCGGCTTGACCGTCGGGACGAACGGAGCGAAGACCGCGACCGTGCTGGCAACCGCCAGCATGGCGATGAACTGGGCGCCGTGGAGGAACGCGAGGACGCGATTCCAGCGGGCGAGTGAACGGGCCCGATCGAGCGGGATGGTGGCGACTGACATGACTACCTCACTGTGCGCTTCTCAGCACGATCAAGGATGCATCGTGGCGCCGGATTTCGGCGTCATGCGAACGAAATGGACGCGGATCCCGGGGCGGATGGCCCCAGGTAGGTGGCCAGACCCTCCTCGAGGGTCGTCAGGCGACGCGGCAGGGCCGCGAGCAGCGGAGCCGTGTCAACGGTCGCCGGCTGGTTGATGAAGTCGACCGCATCCGGCGTGAGTGGCGGCGACGGGAGGAGCTGCATCGGCCAGGCGATGAGCTTCATAAGTGGGGCCGGCACGGGCAGGATCGGTCGGCGAATGCCGGCGACCCGGAGGGCGCGGGCGATGATCTGGCGCATCGTGAAGACTTCGGGGCCACCGATCTCGAACACGCGGTCGGCCGCGGCTTCGGACTCGAGGGTGTCGGCCACGATCCCGGCGACATCGCCGAGGAAGATCGGCGCCAACTTCTGGCCGCCGAAGTTCGTCATCGGCACGAACGGGAGGAGCCGGGCGAACCCGATGAACCGATTGAGTGACACATCCCGGGGCCCGAAGACCCAGGTCGGACGGACGATGGACCAGGTGATCCCGGAACCGCGAACGGCCTCCTCAGCGCGCCACTTGGCACGGAACCAGTGACGGAGAGCGTTTGCGGCGGCTCCCGCACCGGAGACATAGAGCAAGCGCCCGACGCCGGCTGCC
>JBBQMH010000073.1:0-10582 GCA_038328755.1 Candidatus Limnocylindrales bacterium | reverse complement strand
CCACCAGCTCGCCCTCAGGCGTTCGCAGCTCTGCCAGCATGCTGATCAGGTCCGGCAGGGCGCGCCGGACCAGCGGCTCGCCACCCGTGATCCGAAGCTTCTGGACCCCCAGCCCGACCGCCAGGCCCGCAAGGCGGCGAATCTCCTCGTAGGTCAAGACCTCCGCGTGTGGCAGGAACGCGTAATCCCGGCCGAAGACCTCCGCCGGCATGCAGTAGGTGCAGCGGAAGTTGCACCGATCGGTGACCGAAATCCGGAGATCCCGGAGCGCGCGGCCGCGCGTGTCGAGCAAGCCGGGACGGCCGTCGAAGGTCGCGGCTGGAGCGGCTGGGGCCAGGGTCGTCTCGTCCTGCACGGCACGATCGTACGACGGAGGGTCGATCCGCGGGTTCGGGCGGTTCCCGCCTCGAGCCGCGACTAGTACGACAGGATCAATCGACCGGTACGACCGGCCGACTGCCAGTACGCACCACGGACAACCACTATGCAACCAGCACCCGTTCCATCGAACCCCACGTAACCACAGCGCAAGGACGAACCTACGATGGCCACCACCGAGCAGCGGTCAGCGCTCCGGCATCCCTGGGCCCCGAGCCCAGGGACAGGCGCGACCGGTGCGGCCGACAAGCGGATGGCGCATCCCGGGTGGGGCCAATGGACGGAAACCGAACCCAGCAGCGGCGAGGACGAACCAATCATGGCGACGGAACAGACGACATCGGACACCGACTCGAGGCCCTGGAAGACCACCCACACGGACGATCCAGCGCCTGAGCCCACGAACGCCGACAACGACGCGGCGCTGGAGCATGTCGCCGCAACCCAGGGCGGGGCCGACGGCGTGGGCACCGGAGGCTCCGATGAGGCCGCCGCCAACGTCAATACTCCCGACGCCTCGATCGCGACCATCGAACCCCCGAACCCCGCCCGCCCAGCGAACCCGCTGATGGCTGGCCTCGTGCGCGCCATGCGTGAGGCCGCCGAGGCAGCTCGCTCCGAAGTACTTGCTCGGACCAGGACCGAGGCCGGAGACCGGATCCGGGAGATCCAGGCATCGGCCGAGACCGAGGTGGCCGACCTGCGCGCGAGTCACGATCAAGACATCACCAAGATCCGCGACTGGTCCAAGGCCCAGATCGCCCGGGTTCGCGACCTTACCGAAGAGAAGGTCGCCGAGCGAAAGCGTCGACTCGAGCTCGAAACCGAGGCTCACGGGGCCAGCATCGAGCGAGGCGTCGAGCACGTGCAAGGCACCGTGAGCGCCTTCGAAGCCCGAATGGACGAATTCTTCCGCAGCCTCCTCGCCGAGGACGACGCCGCGCGCCTGGCTGGCTTCGCCGAGCAGATGCCGGAGCCGCCCGCGCTCGATGACGAGCCGGACGACGTTTCGGGCTCAGTGCGGTTCCTCGATGCCGACGACGCCGCAGCCGCCGAGGCAGAGGCGAGCGCCGATCTCGGCGCGATCAACTTCGAAGTCGGCGCTTCCGTTGAGACGGAGTCTGATCTGCTCATGGCAGAGATCGAAGGGGACGCGAGCACCGAGCCCATCACAACCACGGTTGCTGTCACGGGCCTCGTCAGCGTCGCCAGCATCGCGGGCTTCAAACGTGCCGTTGCCAAGGCACCCGGTGTCGATGCGATCTCCGTCGCCTCGGGCCCGTCCGGGGATTTCATCTTCAGCGTCCAACACGCGCCATCGATTGACCTCAGCACCGTGATCTCCGACCTCAGCGGCTTTTCCGCCCGCGTGACGGGTACGGCCGAAGGGTCGCTGACGGTGACCGCCGCAGAACCCACCGCGTAGGATCGAGGAAATCATCTCCATGCCCCGATCGACCGTCGCTATCGGGCTCTCGCCCGGCGAGCGTGACGCTATCATCGAGCAGCTCATGGCGGCCGAGTTCGGCACCGTGAAGCTCGAGACTGCTGGCGATCTCGCTGCGGTCGTCAATGGCGGCGTGCCGGTCGCCCTGGCGATCCTCGAGGTCGCCGACGACCCGGAGGAGCTGCCCATGGCCCTGGCCCAGCTTCGTGCGGACGGTATCCATGTGCCCGCGCTCATCGTCGTCGGGCCGGACCAGATCGACGCGCTCCTGGACGAGCATGAGTTTGGCCCGGGAGACGAGATCGTCGTCCGGCCGGTCGACGCTGACGGGATTCGCTGGCGCGCCGAGGCAATGGTCATTCGATCACAGGTCGCCCCGGTGTCATCCGACGGCGCAGTAATGTCCCGCGGCCCGGTCGATGCGGCGTGGGCGGCCCGTTCGCCCATCATTGCTGTGTTCAATCCGAAGGGTGGCGTCGGAAAGACGACGATCGCAACCAACCTCGCCAGCGCGCTTCAGCGTCTTCGGGACCGGCAGGTTCTGCTCCTGGATGCCGACACGGTGACCGGTCACGTGACGATGTCACTCGGCATGGAGTCCGGCCGCACCCTCGTTGACGCGTGGCTGGATGAGGACGAAGGCGGTCCACGCGAAGGCCTGCTCCAGATCGCCGCGACACACGAGTCCGGGATCCGGGTGGCCGCGCTGGTCTCGAATCCACTGTCCATGCCTGACCTCGACGCCGAGCGCGTGGAGGAGGCCATCCTGGCCGCGCGATGGGGCGTCGATGTCATCGTGGTCGACCTGCACCCGTCGTACAGCGAAGTCAACCAGCGGATCTTCTCGATCGCTGACCGGATCATCGTTCCGGTCACGCCGGACCTGCCCGCCATTCGCGCCGCAGCGCAACTGTCCATGGTCGCCCGTGAGCTCGGACTCCACGATCGGCTCGCGATGGTCGTCAACCGAGCCAAGAGCGGCGTCTCGGTCGAGCAGATCGAGGAGGCAGTGGGGCTCACAGCAGTCGCCAGCATTAGATCTGGTGGGATGCTCTTCGTCCGCGCCGCAAACGAGGGCAAGACCGTCCTGGACATGTTCCCGAAGGACCCGGTCAGTGGGGACTTCGAGCACCTTGCGGATCAGATCCTGGGCTTCGGCAAAGCCGTCCCGCAGGCGGCACCGGACCAGCGCGGGCGGCCCTCGATCCTGAATGGCCTCCTGGGTCGGAAGCAGGTCGCCAGGACCTGACGGCGCCCGTGCGCCCGACCCTCTGCTCAGCCGATACCCTGGCGGGACCCCGGAAATGGCTCATGAGGCAGGCCGGTCGTCCGGTCTACCTGGGCCACGTCCCGCAGGTAGAACCGGTTCACGAGCACGACCTCGGCTCCTCCGAGGTCGATCAGTCCGTCACCCACCGTGACGACGGAGTCCTTGATCGCGGCAAACATCTGGGTTCCGCGCTCCATCAGCGTTTCCGGGCTCGTCCCGGGATGCAGGCTGATGGTCCCGACGACGCGGAACGGGGGCGCCTCGAGCGCGACCTCGAAGGTGACCTTGTGGACCCGGTGCGCGGCGCGTTCCTCCGCGGTCACCGCGGCCAGCGTGTCCTCGGCGGCGACCACGACGATCAGGTCGTACGGGTCGACACTCTGGATCCCGGGCGCCGGCTCCATCGCGGCGCTGCCATCCAGCGGCGCCCAGGTGACGTCAGCCAGTGGGATGGCATCGCGCCGGTTGACCGTGTCGAGCAATCGTCCGGTCAACTGCATGGCTGCCTCGAGGCGCCAGTCCTCGGTGTACCCGATGAAGCGAACGGAGCGCGGTCCCCGGGAGCCGCCGCCGGGCGTCTCGGGCGCAGCCGCTTCGCTGGCCTGGTCCCTTTTTCGGCCGAACCATGACAGCATGCCCTACTCCTCCGTTCGGCCCGAATGATCCCTGATCGCATCCACGACGGCGGCGTCCGCCAGCGTCGTGGTGTCGCCCAGTGTGCGGCCCTCGGCGATGTCCCGCAGGAGCCGCCGCATGATCTTGCCAGATCGCGTCTTGGGCAGGTCGGGTACGAACATGAGGTGCTTCGGCCGGGCGATGGGGCCGATGACGTAGGCAACGTGCTCTCTGAGTTGGACGCCGAGCGCATCCGATGGCGTCTGGTCCGCCTTCAGGATCACGAACGCGAAGATGGCCTGCCCCGAGACGTCGTCCTTGACCCCGACGACGGCGGACTCGGCCACGGACTTGTGGTCGACAAGCGCCGATTCGACCTCGGTCGTCGAGATCCGGTGACCGGCGATGTTCATGACGTCATCGACGCGGCCGAGCAACCAGTAGTAGCCGTCCTCATCCCGCTTCGCGCCGTCACCGGCGAAGTACTTGCCCGGGAAGCGCTCCCAGTACGTCTCCCGGTAGCGCTCGGGGTCGCCGTAGATGCCGCGCAGCATCGCCGGCCAGGGCCGGGTGAGCACGAGGTAACCTCCGCCGCCGAACGGCACGGACACGCCGTCGCCATCGACGATGTCGGCCCCGATGCCGGGGAACGGGAATGTCGCCGAGCCCGGCTTGGTCGTTGTCACGCCGGGTAGCGGGCTGATCAGGATCTGGCCCGTCTCGGTCTGCCACCACGTGTCGACGATGGGGGTCCTGCCGCCGCCGATGTGCTCGTGATACCAGAGCCATGCCTCCGGATTGATCGGCTCACCCACGGATCCAAGCACGCGGAGCGACGACAGGTCATGGGCCTCCGGGTGCTGCGGGCCGTGCTTCATGAAGGCCCGGATCGCGGTTGGCGCCATGTACAGGATGGAGACCTTGTAGTGCTCGACGATCTCCCACCAGCGTGCCCAGGTCGGCGTGTCCGGAGCGCCCTCGTACATGATCCCGGTTGCGCCGTTGGCGAGCGGGCCATAGACGATGTAGCTGTGACCGGTCACCCAGCCGATATCGGCGGCACACCAGTACACGTCGCCCGGCTTGAGGTCGAAGATCATCTCGTGGGAGTAGCTCGTCCCGAGCAGATATCCCGCGGTCGTGTGCAGGATGCCCTTTGGCTTGGCGGTCGTGCCAGAGGTGTAGAGCAGGTACAGCATGTGCTCCGAATCGACCGGGACGGGCGCGCAGTCCGGCGACTGCCGCCCGACGATGTCGTGCCACCAGTGGTCTCGACCCTCGACCATGTGGACGTCGTGCCCGGTCCGGTTGACGACGATGGCCGCCGAGATGGTGGGCGTCGAAACGAGGGCTTCGTCGGCGTGGTGCTTGAGGCCGACCTCCTTGCCGCGCCGGTAGCCGCCATCCGCCGTGATCAGGACCTTCGCCCCGCAGTCGTTGATCCGGCCCGACAGCGCCTCGGCCGAGAAGCCACCGAAGATGACCGTATGCGGGGCGCCGATACGGGCGCAGGCGAGCATCGCGATCGGCAGCTCCGGGATCATCGGCATGTAGATGGCCACGCGGTCGCCCTTCTCGATACCGAGCTCGAGGAGGGCGTTGGCGGCCTGGCCGACCTCGCGCAAGAGATCCGCGTAGGTCAGGGTCCGCGTATCGCCCGGTTCGCCGATCCAGTGGTAGGCGACCTTGTCGCCGAGGCCGGCCTCGACGTGGCGGTCCAGGCAGTTGTAGGCGACGTTGAGCTCGCCGCCGACGAACCACTTGGCGAACGGCAGGTTCCACTCGAGCGCGGTCTCGAATGGCTTGGTCCAGCTGATCCGTTCCCTGGCCAGGCGAGCCCAGAATTCGACCGGATCCGCGTCGGCTTCTTCGTACAGCGCGGCCTTCGCGTTGGCCTGGGCCACGAACTCGGCGGACGGCGGGAACGTTCGCCGTTCGGCCATGAGGTTCTCGATCGTCGGCCCGTCGGGGCGCTGCTCGTTACTGGTCATGGGTCGAACCTCCGGATCGAACGGCACCTCAATCTGCGGCCGCCTCTGCGGCGGGATCGACGGTCGCTGGGCCGTCGGCGGATCCGCCAGCGGAGCGATTCATGATGACGCGATGCGGGAACGGAATCTCGATGTCGTTCGCGGCGAAGGCGACGAGGAGCCGCTTCCGCAATTCACCGGCCGCGGCCCAACGCTCCGGGGCTCGGACCGTCGCCAGGATCTTCAGCTCGATGCCACTGTCCTTCAGGCCGTTGACGCGCTCGACGTGGGGCGCCTCCAGGATCCGCCGCTTCCAGGCGGGATCCTCCATCATCGAGAGGCCCACCTCGAGGACGATCTCGCTGGCCTGATCGATATCGGTCCCGTAGGCGACGGTGACGTTCTCGTTGACGCGCGCCCAGATTCGGGTCAGGTTGGTCGCGACCGCGATCTCACCGTTGGGCACGGTGTGGACGTTGCCATCGAGATCGCGCAGCGTGGTCCGGCGGAGGCTGAAATCCTCGACCATCCCCTCGACCCCCGCGATCCGGATCACGTCACCCTTGCTGAACTGGTTCTCGACCAGGATGAGAGCGCCGTTGAGGTAATCCTTGACGAGGTGCTGGGCGCCGAAACCCACGGCCAGGCCAACGATCCCGAGGCCGGCGACCGCAGGCCCGACATTGATGCTGAAGGCATCGAGCAGCGTGACGGCGCCGATCAGGATGATGAAGGCACGAAGGACGTTCACGCCGAGGTCATCGAGCGTGCCCATCCGCTTCGTCAACTCGACCGCCGAGAGCTCCTGGGCGGTCCCCTCCGACGCCTCGCGGTCCATCAGCGCCTTGACGACACCGTGGACGAAGATCCTGGCCGCACGGATCGCGACCACCACGACCACGATGATGATGACCGCGTGGGCGATGCTCGCTCCATCGCCCTTGAGGAAGTCGAGAACTTCGGACCAGGTCAGGTTGCTGAGATCAGGCATCCCCGAGAGGGTACCGGATGGCGGCCCGCCAGGGAACGGTCAGGTCGCCGTCCCGTCGGCCTCGGGGAGTTCGCCGCGCGCCCGAGCGTCGAGCGCCGCCTTGAGCGAATCCTCGAACGCCGTGACCGCCCTATCGACCGAGTCGTCCTTGGCGTGCGCCTCGCACACGAACCACGGCTCGCGACTGTCGGGCTCGGGCATGGCCCCGCGGGCCCGCATCCCGACGGCAATGGCGTCGTAGAGGGCGTGATCCGTGTCGGCCCAGTCGCGGTATTCCGTGGCGACCTTGTCCGTGAACATGATCCCGAACATCGAGGGATGCCCCGTGAAGTGGTACGGCAGGCCGGCCTCGTTGACGACCTCGCGGAGGCCATCCTGGATCCGTCGGCCGGTCCGATGGACGGTCTCGAGCGCGTCCGTGTCGCGGATGATCTCGAGGGTCTTGACGGCCGCGGCCGCAGCAACCCGGTTGCCCGCATAGGTGCCGCCGTGGCTGACCTTGTCGGGCAGCAGGCTCATGATGTCGCGCCGACCTCCGAACGCAGCTGCCGGGTAGCCATTGCCCATCGCCTTGGCATAGGACGCCAGGTCCGGGGTGATCCCGAAGTACTCGGCCGCTCCGCCCTTGGCGAACCTGAAGCCGGTCTTGACCTCGTCGAAGATGAGCAGGATCCCGAACTCCTTCGTGAGTTCGCGGAGGGCCTTGTGGAAGCCCTCCTGCGGCAGGATCCCCTGGGCATTGCCGAGAACCGGTTCCACGATCACGGCCGCGATCTCGTGGCCCTGGCGCTCGAACAAGCGGCGCAGCCGCTCAATGTTGTTGAAGCGGGCCGGAATGATCGTGCTGGCGACGACCTCGGGGATGCCCCTGCCCCAGGCGAGGCCGACGGGATTGTCCGCATCGCCGAGGTCGGCCATGTTGTTGGGCGACACGCTGATCAGGGCGTAGTCGTGGAGGCCGTGGTACTGGCCCTCGAACTTGACGATCTTGTCGCGACTCGTGAACGCCCGGGCGAGCCGCATCAGGTGCATCGTGGCCTCGGTGCCGGAGACGGTCATCCGGGCCATATCCACCCAGCCCGTCAGCTCGCACAGCAACTCGAGAGCGCGGACCTCGTCCTCGCTGGTCAGCGAGAAGCTGACCCCGCGGCGCATCCGCTCATTGACGTAGTCGTCCACCCGCTCGTCGCCGTGGCCGAGGATGACCGGGCCGTAGCCCATTCGGAGATCCACGAACTCGTTGCCATCGAGGTCCCAGACCTTGCCGCCCTTGCCGCGGTCGATGTAGATCGTGTCCTCGCCCCACGCCCGGAAGTTCGAGTTGGCACCGCCGGGCAGGGTCTTGATCGCTCGTCGGTAGAGCTCGAGCTGGCGCTCGCGGGAAATCGGCCTGGGCGCGTTGGTGGGGCTGGTCATGATGCCTCCGGCGGGTAACGCGGGACGCGCGCAGGGCATGCGGCGCCCGGTTCCCCCCTTGCTGCGGTGGTCGGATGGGGACGTCATCGTGCCATAGGCCGTCGATCAGCGTCAACGCGAGATTCGTCGGTCACAGGTCGCAACGATGCGAATTCCACCGTCTGATGGCCTGTCGGGCAGCTGATGCGCATCCGTCGGCCGAGGCGGCACGACCAATCCCGCGTGCGCCGGGTAGGATTG
Organism: Candidatus Limnocylindrales bacterium; assembly: GCA_038328755.1. Classification (GTDB taxonomy): domain Bacteria; phylum Chloroflexota; class Limnocylindria; order Limnocylindrales; family CSP1-4; genus UBA5189. Next base: position 2,255 of record JBBQMH010000073.1, on the reverse strand, counting down.
GCCCATGACTTCTGCAGCACCCAGGGCCGCCGACACCGAGGCCAGCTTCTGGCTCGCCGAGGCGCCGGACCCACCTGAACCAGCTCTGTCGGGACGGGCGCGAACCGACATCGCCATCATCGGCGGAGGGTTCACGGGGCTGTGGACCGCGATCCGCCTGCTGGAGGCGGACCCTGCCCTCCGGGTCACGGTCCTGGAGATGGAGCGAGCCGGCTTCGGCGCGTCGGGTCGGAACGGCGGTTTCTGCGATGCCTCCCTGACCCACGGCCTCGCCAACGGCCTGGCCCACTTCCCTGGCGAGATCCACGCACTCGAAGCGGAGGGCCGCCAGAACCTGGCCGAGCTGGCCGGATTCATCGACTCCGAGGGCATCGACTGCGCCCTCGAGCGAACGGGCTCGATGAGCGTCGCGGATCAGCCGCACCAGGTCGATGAGCTCAAGGAATACGTTGAGATGGCGGCCGAGTATCGACCTTCGGCCGTCTTCCTCGATCGAGCCGCGCTGGCCGACGAGATCCGCTCGCCGATCTTCCTGGCCGGGGTCCTCGAGGGTCCCGAGCAAACAGCGATGCTGGATCCGGCCAGACTGGCTCGAGGCCTCAAGCACGCCGCGCTGCGCCGCGGAGCAATCGTGCACGAGCGGACCCGCGTGACCGGCGTCCATCGTCGCGCCGGCTCAGTGGACATCCACACGGCCGCTGGAGCGACGCTGCGGGCCGAGCATGTCGTGGTGGCCACATCGGCCTACTCGGGCTGGCTCGGGCGACTGCAGCGCCTGTACGTGCCGGTGTACGACTACGTACTGGTCTCAGAGCCACTCGATGCCGACCAGCTGGCATCCGTCGGCTGGAGTCGGCGGATGGGCGTGTCCGACGCCGGCAATCAATTTCATTACTTCCGACTGACCGCGGACAACCGGGTCCTGTGGGGCGGCTACGACGCCGTCTATCACGCCGGGAACCGTGTCGAGCCGAGCCTCGATCAGCGTCCGGCGTCGTTCGAGCGCCTCGCGGCGCACTTCTTCCGGGCCTTCCCCCAGCTGGACGGCCTCAGCTTCCCGTGGCGCTGGGGCGGCGCCATCGACACGACGAGCCGGTTCATGGTCACCTTCGGCCAGTCCCTCGGCGGGCGCCTGACCTATGCCATCGGATACACGGGGCTGGGCGTCGGTGCGTCACGCTGGGCCGGGACCGTCGTCCGGGACATGCTCCTCGACCCTGGTTCGGATCGTCTCCAGCTCGAGATCGTCCGGTCGTCCCCGTTTCCGTTCCCGCCCGAGCCGGCCCGCTGGCTGGCGGTCCAGGCGGTCCAACGGGAACTGGCGCTCGCGGATGAGCACGAGGGACACCGCGGTGCCGTGCTGCGCGCCCTCGACGCAATCGGGATCGGCTTCGACTCCTGAGCGGCGGTCAGGGTCGTCCTTCGGGTGGCGCGAACAGGCCGAGCTGCTGACCGCGACCCGCGACGGCCGGCTCGAGGCCCAGGTATCGTTCCAGCCCGGCCAGGTCGAGCGGCTCGGACGTCAGCCACGAGATGAGGTGCGGCCACAGGACGATGTGCCAGTTGTCGGCCTCGATTGCCGAGTTCAGGATCGGCGAGGCACCGAGTTTGTGGCGGATGAGGTCCGCGCGCTCCGGCGCCACCGCGAGAAAGCGAACCAGCCGATCGTCGGCAGCGATCCGGGAGTGCCGACGGAGCACGAGGTCTCCGAGCATCGCGGTCCATTCAACCTCGAACAGGAATGCGGTCCGACCGCGCCCATACCAGATGCAGTCCACCTCCTCGAGGTCCTCGGCCGAGGCGCGCGCGATCCCGGCCAGCCACGCGGTCCGCTCGCTGGGTCGCAGGAGGTCGCCCAGGGTTCCCGCCCCGAACCGCCTTCCCTGCTCTCGACGACCCAGCCAGACCTTCATCCCGAGCCGGTGGCCGGCGTCGGCGAGGCGCGCCAGCATCTCCGTGTGCTCCGCCGTGCGGCGCCGCACGTCGTCGGCGGTGACCAGCCGGTCGCTGGTGGATGAAGGACTGCGGTAACTCGCCAGGCAGCTCCGGACGAGGGCCTCATCGGGCAGGTCGTGACCGGCAAAGAAGGCAGCCACTCGCTCCTGGAACGCCGATTCGTCGAGTGGGCCTGAGGTCGACAGGAGGCTGTAGACGGCCCATTCGACCCGGTCCGCGAGCGGGACCGCTGCGCCTTCGAGATCGCGCCGGGCTGCCAGCCACCAGCGGCCCGGCGCCACTTCCGTGACGCGATGCTG
>JBBQMH010000072.1:0-11136 GCA_038328755.1 Candidatus Limnocylindrales bacterium | reverse complement strand
TCCTTCAACGCCCTGTGGCCCGACCCCGATGCGAAGCCATCCAGCCTGGAAGTGCTCGCCATCGACCCAATCGCCGGCTGGGTCGATCTCAAGATGTCGGCGAAGGCAGCCCATCCGCGGGCACTGATTCCGACGGGTCCGATGAGGACGGACGAGCAGCGGAAGGCCCTCGGTCGGATCGGCGACGCGGTCATCGCCTCTGGCCTTGGCGGACTGGAACGCTATCCGGCCGCTCGTGACGCGCTCCTCGGTCGGCCGCCGGGTCTGGAAAGCGTGCCCGCCGGTGGAGTGCTGCTACGGCCGGGAGCCGATGCGCTCACGACGGCGCGGCGGCTGGGCCTCGAACTTCGACAGGGCGTGTTGCCGATCCAGGGTCCACCCGGAACCGGCAAGACCTACACGGCGGCCAGGATGATCCTCGACCTCGTGGCGGCGGGTCGGCGGGTCGGCGTGACGGCGCAGTCGCATCGCGTGATCGCCAACGCGCTCGAGTCGATCGCCCGGGCCGCGAGGGATGAGGGTCGGACCGTCCACATCGCCCAGAAGACGGACGACGAGGACCTGACGCCGGACTGGGCGAAGGTCGCCCGGCTCGGGTCAAACGACGCGGCCCGTGACGGACTCAGCGAGGGTCGCTTCGATGTCGTGGGCGGGACTGCCTGGCTCTGGGCTCGCGAGGAGATGGAGGGATCGGTCGACGTCCTGTTCATCGACGAAGCGGGCCAGTTCTCGCTGGCGGATACCCTCGCCGTCTCGGTCGCTGGACCGTCCCTCGTCCTCCTCGGCGACCCGAACCAGCTCCCCCAGGTCTCGAGCGGGACGCATCCGGAAGGTGCCGAAGCCTCCGCTCTGGAGCACCTCGTGCGCGGCGAGCGGACTATTGCGCCGGAACGCGGGCTCCTCCTCGATACGACCTATCGGCTCCACCCTGACATCAATGCCTTCATCTCCGATGCGTTCTACGACGGCCGGCTCGAAACCGATCCGGCGAACGCCAGGCAGAGCCTCGCCGACGGGCAACCGGTTGGCGGGACCGGAGTCCGGCACATTGCGATCGAACATCGGGATGCCGCGAACCGATCACCGGAGGAAGCCGACTGGATCGCTGATGCGATCGAGCTGCTCATCGGACGGTCGTGGCGGGATCGCACTGGGCATGAACGGCCGCTGGCGATGGACGATATTCTCGTTGTTGCTCCCTACAACGCTCAGGTCGCCGAGATTTCACGCCATGTCGAACAGCGGCTTGGTGGTCGACCCAACGTTGGTACCGTCGACAAGTTCCAGGGCCGGGAGGCACCAGTCGCGATCTACTCGATGACCACGTCGACGCCGGAGGACGCTCCGCGCAACCTCGAGTTCCTGTACTCGGGCAACCGCCTCAATGTCGCGGTGTCGCGGGCGCAGGGCCTCGCCGTCGTCATCGCCAGTCCGGCGCTCCTCGCGGTCGCTTGTCGCACGCCCGAGCAGATGCGACTCCTCAACGTGCTGTGCCGGTTCGTGGAGCTCGCCACGCCCGTGGAAGTCCTCCCGGCGTGAGTACTCCGGAGGGACCGAGCGTGGGCGGGGCCGTCCTGACCATGTCGCCCGCCGCGCTTGAGCGTGCCCGCCGACGCGCACGCGGGAGCCTCATCGCCGGGGTCGCGCTCGGAAGCACCGGCCACATCGCGGCGGTCACCGTTGCCACGATCGTGGCCCAGGATCTCCTCGGGTCGGCGACGCTCGCGGGCGCACCTGGAGCAACGATCGTGCTCGGATCGGCGTTCGGTTCCGTCCTGCTGTCCAACCTGATGGCCCGCAAGGGTCGTCGCTTCGGGTTGGTCACGGGCTACGTCATCAGCGTCGCGGGGGCACTCCTGGCAACCGGGGCCGTGATCTTCCGCAGCTTTCCGCTCCTCCTCGTCGGCGCTGTACTGCTCGGCTTCGGCAACAGCTCGAACCAGCTGTCGCGATACACGGCCGCGGATCTCGTGCCGGCGGCGCGGCGCGCCTCAACCATCGGCCTGGTCGTCTGGGGCGCCACGGTCGGCTCGGTACTGGGGCCGAGCCTCGTACCCGTTGCCGGTTTCCTCGCTGCGGCAGCCGGGCTGCCGCAGCTGGCTGGACCGTACCTGCTGCCGGTCCTGTTCGCCGGGACCGCGGCGATCCTGTCCTTCGTCCTGCTCCGTCCTGACCCGTATGACATGGCCGACGAAGACGCCCATCGACCCGGCACGCAGCTCCCCGAGGGTGCGACCGTGGTGGCGCTTTGGCAGACGCTTCGGCGACCGGGCGTGACCGCCGCCATCGTTGCCCTCGTCATCGGCCAGTTCGTGATGACACTGATCATGACCATGACGCCACTGCACATGACTCAGCATGGCCACGGGCTCGCAGCCGTCGGGATCGTGCTCTCCGGCCACACGCTGGGGATGTACGCCCTGAGCCCGCTGTCCGGGCGCCTCGCCGAACGGATCGGAAACGTCGCCGCGATCTTTCTGGGAACCGGCGTCCTCGCGGCCTCGGCCGTCATGGCGGCCCTCGCGCCACCCGATGGAGGCAATCTGCTGCTCGTGGCCCTGTTCCTGCTTGGACTGGGCTGGAACATCGGGTTCGTGGCGGGCAGTTCGCTCCTCTCGGAACATCTCGAGGTCCACGAGCGGACGCGCGTGCAAGGCGTCGCCGATGCGTTGATCTGGAGTGCGGCCGCAGGTGCCAGCCTGGGCTCGGGCGTGATCATGGCAACCGTTGGCTATACCGCCCTCGGGATCCTCGGGACCGGCCTCGTCTTCATTCCGATCCTGGCGCTTCGAACCCACCGCCGTGCGGTGGCCGAGGAGGAGCGGAGCGGGCCTTGAACCGGCCCGGGCGCGACATCAGCCGCGCAGGATCGGCCGCGTCATGCAGGTCGGGCCGCCGGAGCCATTGATCCCGATCTCGGTGGCCGGGTAGGTGTAGACCTCGCAGCCAGCCGCGACGAGGGCGGCGGCCGTGATCGGGTTGCCCTCGGCCACGATGACCACGCCCGGCCGGACTGCCAGGACGTTGCAGCCAAGGGTGCCGAACTCATCCTCGGGCACCTCCAGCATCCGGATGCCCAGCTCGTTGAGGAGCTCCCAGAGCCCGACCGGCAGGAGGGGAGGAAAGACGACGGCCAGGTCATCGGCCACCGGCGAAATCACAGAAAGCAGGTGGATCAGCTCGACTGATCCGCGCCAGTACGGGACGTCGAAGACCCGGACGTCACCGCCGACGATCTCCGAGAGCTGCCGAACGCCTTCGCTGTTGGTCCGGAGCGTCCGGCCGATGCACAGGAGATCCGGTCGCAACCAGAACGTATCACCGCCTTCGATCGTGCCGGGCGCCTCGATCCGACCGGCCACCGGGATTCCCGCCCCGATGGTCCAGGCTTCGAGAACGGCGGGCTCGTCGTGTCGATTGGGCTTGCCGGGTCGCAGCGCGATCGACCCTCGGTCCGAGACGAGCAGCGGATCGAACGGGTAGAGCAGATCGGGGCTCTCCATTTCCTCCTCGAGTACGTGAACCCGCGGGCCGAGTGATGACAGGACCTCGACAAAGCGGGCGTGCTCTCGAGTTGCCAGCGCGAGATCGACCGCGTGAAGGAACCCGTGCGCCGGGTCGTCGAAGGCCCGTCCGAACGCCGCCCCCGGCCGCGTGACGAGGACGTCGCGCAGCGGCGCGGTCATGCTCTGGGCGCCGTACGGTCGGCGCTCCCCCTCCGTCACGAGCCGCCGGCGCTCGCCGCGATTCGGCCTACCTCGGCCAGCAACCGGTCGACCTCCTCGGTCGTGTTGTAGTGGGTCAGGCCGATCCTGACCAGGCCGCCTCGGTCGGCGAGGCCCAGCCGTTCGACCAGACCGAGGGCGTAGAAATTCCCATCCCACACGGCAATTCCGGCCCGGCCCAGCGCCGCGGCGGCGTCGGGGGCGGGCACGCCATCGATCGTGATCGCGGCAGTTGGCGTCCGGCGATCGAACGAGGTCGGATCCGTGATCCCGAACAGCTTTACGCCATCGATGGCCGCCAGTCCGTCGTGGAGGTGTCGGTACAGGGTCATCTCCACTGCACGGATCGCGGTCATCGCTGCGACGAGTCGATCACGACGCGTCGCTCCGGGTGACGCCCCCGCCATGACCCCGACGCTCTCGAGGTAGCTGACGGCCGCCAGCGCTCCGGCGAACCCTTCGAAGTTGCCGGTGCCGGTCTCATAGCCGGAGTCCGACGGCCGGACCTTGTACGCCTTGAGACCCGCCAGGATCGAGCGACGCCCGTAGACCGCGCCGACATGCGGGCCGAAGAACTTGTAGACCGAACAGGCGACGAAGTCAGCATCGACCGCGGCTGCGTCGATCAGCAAGTGCGGCGCCGCATGGACCGCGTCGATGTACGCCCACGCTCCGACGGAGTGGGCCGCCTCGACGATGTCCGCCACTGGATTGATCGTGCCGACGGCATTCGAGGCCCAGCCTGCCGCAACGAGTTTCGTCCGCGGCGTGAGGATCGCCCGGAGATCGTCCAGGTGCAGGGTGCAATCGTCGAGCCGCGGCTCCCACCAGCGGATGACGAGGCCCCGGTCCGCGGCTGCTGCGATCCAGGGATCGACGTTCGCCGCGTGATCGAGTCCGGTCACGACAATCTCATCGCCGGGCTGAAGAGCGGCTGCGATCGAGCGGCTGAGGTGGAACGTGAGGGTCGTCATGTTGGCGCCCAGGACGACCTCGTCGGCATCCACGCCGAGCAGATCCCCGATCGCCGCGTGCGCTTCCGCGACGATCACATCCGATAGACCGGACGTCGCAAAGGCGCCGCCGTGGTTGGCATTCGAGGTCCGGTAGTAATCGGCCACGGCATCGATGACGACGTCCGGCACCTGTGTGCCGCCGGGCCCATCGAAGTAGATGAACGGCAGTCCGTCATGGGTCCGCGCGAGGGCCGGAAAGCGGGATCGGAGCGCAGCAATATCGAGGTTCGTCATGGACTCGATCCTACCCCTCGAGGCGCGTTGCTGCCCGGCCGGCAGCACGAATTGCGGGAGATGGTTGGCGACGCAACGATTCTCCGGGTAGGATGGGGTTATGACAACAGAGCGCGCGCCCTCCGCCAGCACCGACGAGATGGATCTCGGACCGTGGCGCTCGTTCCTGCACGCGCATGCCCGCCTGGCGCGTCGCATGGATGAGGATCTGCGCGCCGTACACGCTCTTTCACTCCAGGAATACGAGACGCTTCTCCACCTGGCCGAGGCGCCGGGTCGACGGCTGCGGATGGGTCGACTGGCTGATTCCCTCCTGCTTTCGAAGAGCGGCGTGACCCGGCTGATCGATCGCCTTGTCGACGATGGTCTGGTCGAGCGGACGAGTTGCGCCAGCGATGCTCGCGGAGCCGAGGCCTCGCTCACTGGCTCCGGGCTGGCTCGGCTGCGTGCCGCGGCGCCGACGCACCTGGCCGGAATCCGGGATCACTTCTACGCCGCGATAGACGGCGATGACGTGCCGGTTGTCGAGCGGGCGATGCACGCAGTTGCGGCGGGGCTGTGCGAACCCGGTGGCATCTGTGATCACCAAGATGCTGCCGAGCACCCTGGCCCGGCGCACGATCAGGTCCCAGCACGGGCCTGATCCGCGCACTTGGCGGCACGGCCGGGCAGCTCCTCGTCGGAACGTCTGGCTTCGCCTACTCGGACTGGGCTCCCCGCTTCTATCCGGCGGGGCTCCGCGATTCCGATCGATTGGCGTTCTACGCGTCCCGTCTCGGCGCCGTCGAGTTGAACAACACCTTCTACCAGCGCCCAACGAGGGACCGGATTGGCGCGTGGTGCGATGCCGTTCCCGAGACCTTCCGCTTCGTCGTCAAGACCCAACGGGGAGCCTCGATGCGCGCGCTCCTGTCGACACCGCAGGAGAGCGTCGACTGGCTGACCGACCGACTCGACGCATTCGGGGATCGATTGGGCGCGGTCCTCTACCGGATCCCCGCAACCATTCGCCGGCGCACGGATGGAACCTCCGACGAGGCGATCCGGCAACTCCTGTCGGCCTGGCCACGAGACCTCCCGCTGGTCCTCGAATTCGTCGATCCGTCCTGGCATGTCGATGAGACGTTCGAGGCGATGCGCCACGCGGGAGCGGTCCTCTGCACGACGGAACTTCCGGAGCAAGACGGGCCGCTGGATATCCGGGTCACCGGCACCGGTCTCTACCTGCGCCTGAGGCGTCTCGACTACTCCACGGACGAACTCGATGCGTGGGCCGCACGCCTCGAGCCCTTCCTCGATGCGGGCCACCCGGTATTCGTCGTCTTCCGTCACGACGAATCTGGTCGGGCCGCGGAACTGGCGACTGAACTGACGGGCCTGGCCCGTTGAAGGCTCAACGCCGCCGCAGGTCGCTCGGCACTTCAGCGGGCATTGCGCGCCCCTTCTGGATCCTGGTCCTCGTCGCCGCATGCAACGGGGCGTCGCCGTCATCGCCCGCCAGCGCACTGCCTGCCGAGACCAGAACCCCGACGGCGAGCGCCACGGCGTCCGGGCCGTTGCCCACCGGCGCAACCCCGTCGACCGGGCCACGGTCCGACCCGTTCGACCCGGCCGCAATCTCGGTTGCCCTTGTCCCGGTTGCCACAGTGGCCGGCGGCCCACTGGCCTTCGCGGCGCCCAACGATGGCTCGGGACGGGTGCTCGTGGCGGCGAAGGACGGGCGTATCTGGATCCTTCAGGGCAAAACCGTGGTTGCCACTCCCCTCCTCGACCTCCGCGAACTCGTCTCGAGTGGCGGAGAGCAGGGCCTTCTCGGCTTGGCCGTTCATCCGGAATTCCCGGCCGACCCGCGTGTCTTCGTCGATTACACGGACCAGTCCGGCGACACCGTCGTCGCCTCATTTCGTCTGGCCGTCGATGATCCGGATCGACTCGACGCCTCTACGGAGAAACGAATCCTCGAAGTGGACCAGCCGCACTCGAGGCACAACGGCGGGGCGCTCGCCTTCGGCCCGGACGGCTTCCTCTACATCTCGCTCGGCGATGGCGGCGGTGCCGGCGACCAGGCGGGTAACGCCCAGCGCACGGACACGCTACTCGGCAAGGTGCTGCGCATCGACGTGGATGTGCCCGCCAATGCCCGACAGCCATATGCAATCCCGACTGGCAATCCATTTGCGGGAAGCAACTCGGCGCGCCAGGAGATCTGGCACCTCGGACTCCGCAATCCGTGGCGGATGTCCTTCGATCGGTCCACCGGCGCTCTCTGGATCGGCGACGTTGGCCAGGGTGCGTGGGAGGAGATCGATGTCGCCGGTTCGGGCGTCGGAGGACTGAACTTCGGGTGGCGCGTGAGGGAAGGGCGACACTGCTACGCACCGCCCAGCGGCTGCGATTCGACCGGCCTGACGGAACCCGTCTCGGAGTACGGGCACGACCTCGGCTGCACGGTGATCGGTGGTGCTGTGTATCGAGGTTCGGCCCAGCCGTTGCTGGTCGGCGGATACCTGTTCGCGGACTACTGTTCCGGCCGTCTGTGGGTCATCGCCGCGGCTGGCAGCGGATATCGGGCGCCAGTGCTGGTCGGGACGACCGGCGGAGGGATTGCCGCCTTCGGAGAGGACGCGGGGGGCGAGCTGTTCGCAGCGAACCTGGACGGGACGATTTCGCGGGTTGTCGCCACAGCTCCCTAGGCGGACATCAGGTCTGGGCCGGGCTCGGGTTGCCAACCGGACTTACCCGTCGGCCGGGCCGAAGGTACAGCCAGAGCACGCTGACGATGTATCCGAGGTGGACGATCAGCGTCAGCACCTCCGGCGACGAGCTGTAGCCGAGGATCGCCCGCAGGAACTGCCCGATCCCCTCCTTGTGCGGGAGGATGGCGCTGATGTCGTAGGCAGCGCCTGCTCCCGGGAGGGCGATCCCCGCCAGTCCCGCGACTTCGACGAACTCGTGGGTTGCCTGGGACAGCAGACCCGCGGCAATGAATACGAGCGCGATTCCGGTCCACTTGAAGAACTTGCGAAGATCGACGGCCCGGCTGCCGCGGTAGAACCCCCAGCCGATCACCGCCGCACCCGCCAGCCCGCCGAGCGCGCCGAGCGCAACGCTGCCGGCCGAGGTGCTCAGCGACGTTGCCTGCCCGGCGAGGAACAGGGCGGTCTCGACACCCTCGCGGATGACCGCCGTGAAAGCCAGGACGGCGAGGCCCCAGCCGGTCCCCTCACCCAGCGTACGGTCCACCGCTGCCTGGAGCTCACCTTTGAGTCCGGCGGATTGCCGCCGCATCCAGAAGAGCATCCAGGTCACGACGCCCGCAGCAAGAGCGAGGGTGGTGCCCTCGAAGATCTGCTCGTACGGCTCGCGCAGGGCGCCGACGGACAGGAATAGCGTCGTCCCGACGACGATGCTGACGACTGCGGCTCCAGCCGTGCCGATCCAGACCTTGCCAGCGTGCTGCCCGTTGCCGGTCCGGACGAGATACGCGAGGACGATCGCCACGATAAGCGCCGCCTCGACGCCTTCGCGAAGGCCGATGAGCAGACCGCTGATCAGGGCTCCGAGTTCCAACGCAACTGACTCCTGAAGGATGCGAGATATGACAAAATCCTAGCCGCGCGCTCGGAATTGCGCAAGCGACCTTGTCGCTGGCTGACAGGGTCCCTTACATCGGGCTCCGACCGCTCGATCCGAGCTCAGATCGCCTGCGGATCCGCCTTGTCGGGATCGATGCCAAGCGTGGTGATCGCAGCCGCGGCCTCTTCGCCGCTGATCAATCCGTCGCGCGCCAGCGCGGTCATTGCCGCGGCTGCCACATGCGCTGCGTCGATCTCGAAGTAGGCGCGCAGGGCCTCACGCGTATCGCTCCGGCCGAAACCATCGGTGCCAAGCGCGACGAACGTGGCCGGGACCCAGGGCGCGACGCCCTGAGGCAGGGTGGCCATCCAGTCGGTCGAGGCGATCACGGGGCCTCCGTCGGCACCGAGTACCTTCGTCACGTAGGGCGTGCGCGGTTTCGCCGCGGGATGTAGCCGGTTCCAGCGATCGACTTCGAGTGCCTCGCGCCTGAGCAGGGGAAATGACGGAGCCGAGTAGACCTCCGCGGCCACCCCGAACTTCTCAGCCAGGAGGCCCTGCGCCTCGATCACGCACTGGAGGATCGCTCCGGATCCAACGAGTCGAACCTTCTTCGCACCGCGCTTCAGCTTTGGCGCCGCCGAGTAGCGATAGATCCCGCGGAGGAGACCCTCATCGACGCCCTTCGGCTTGCCAGCCTGCAGGTAATTGTCGTTGTAGAGCGTGACGTAGTAGAAGACGTCCTCACCCTCGACGTACATCCGCCGGATCCCGTCGCGAACGATGGCTGCCAGCTCGTAGGCGAAGGCCGGGTCGTATTGGCGCACGTTCGGAACCGTGGACGCAAGAACCTGCGAATGGCCGTCGTCGTGCTGCAAGCCCTCGCCGGCAAGCGTCGTCCGTCCCGCCGTCGCGCCCATCATGAAGCCGCGGCCGCGCGCATCCGCGAGCGCCCAGATTTGGTCGCCGGTCCGCTGGAACCCGAACATCGAATAGAAGATGTAGAACGGGATCATTGGGTGGCCGTGGGTCGCGTACGAGGTCGCGGCAGCCGTCAGGCTGGCCATCGAGCCGGCCTCGGTGATCCCCTCTTCGAGGACCTGCCCGTCCTTTGCCTCCCGGTACTTCATCACGAGTTCGGAGTCGACGGGTTCGTAGCGCTGGCCGCCGGACGCGTAGATCCCGACCTCGTTGAAGAGTGGATCCATACCGAACGTCCGGGCCTCGTCCGGGATGATCGGAACGATCCGCGGTCCCAGGTCCGGATCGCGGAGGAGGTTTCGGAGAAGTCGCGTGAAGGCCATCGTCGTGGACACGGCGGTGGTGCTGCCGGTCTCGAATTCCGCATCGAAGGACGGCTTCGGGGCCGGCAGGGCGGCACCTCGGACGACGCGCTTGGGAAGCGGACCGCCCAAGGCGCGCCGCCGCTCGTGGAGATACTCGATCTCCTCGGACTTCGGGCCGGGGTGGTAGTAGGGAGCGTCCTTCAGTTGAGCGTCCGGGATCGGCAGCTCGAGACGATCACGGAACGCCTTGAGCTCGGCCTCCGACAACTTCTTTGCCTGGTGGGTGATGTTCCGCGCCTCGACGCCCGGACCGAGCGTCCAGCCCTTGACTGTGTGCGCCAGGACGACAGTGGGCACGCCGCGATGCTCGGTCGCCTGCTTGTAGGCCGCATACACCTTGCGGTAGTCGTGACCGCCACGGCGGAGCTTGGTCAGATCGTCGTCGGAAAGGTGCTCGACGAGCTTCGTGAGCCGCTCGTCTGGCCCGAAGAAGCGCTCGCGAATGTAGTCGCCTCCGGACACGGAGTACTTCTGGAACTCGCCATCGACCGTCGAGTTCATCTTCTCGACCAGCAGTCCATCGCGATCCTTGGCCAGGAGCTCGTCCCACTCGCGACCCCAGACCACCTTGATGACGTTCCAACCCGAGCCGCGGAAGACGGCCTCGAGTTCCTGGATGATCTTGCCGTTGCCGCGGACCGGCCCGTCGAGGCGCTGGAGGTTGCAGTTGACGACGAAGGTCAGGTTGTCGAGGCCTTCGCGGGCGGCGACGTGGAGTGCGCCCAGCGACTCGGGCTCATCGGTTTCACCGTCACCGAGGAATGCCCAGACCCGGGACTTCGATGTGTCGAGGAGGCCCCGGTTCTCGAGATAGCGGTTGTAGCGGGCCTGGTAGATGGCGCTGATCGGCCCGATGCCCATCGAGACCGTCGGGAATTCCCAGAAGTCCGGCATCAACCTCGGGTGCGGGTAGGAAGACAGGCCGTCCTGCGGTGGGGTCTCGCGCCGGAAGTGGTCCAGCTGCCCCTCGCTGATGCGGCCCTCGAGGAACGCGCGAGCGTAGAGTCCCGGCGCCGCGTGGCCCTGGTAGAAGATCTGGTCCCCGCTCCCCTCGCCGTCCTTGCCCCGGAAGAAGTGGTTGAAGCCCACCTCGTACAGCGTCGCGGCGGATGCGTAGGTGGCGAGATGACCACCGATCCCGGCGAACTGGGTGTTGGCTCGCAGGACCATGGCCACCGCGTTCCAACGGATCAGGCGACGGATCCGGCGCTCGATGCCCTCGTCGCCAGGGAAGAACGG
>JBBQMH010000071.1:0-11317 GCA_038328755.1 Candidatus Limnocylindrales bacterium | reverse complement strand
TCCAGACCTGGTCCATCACCACTGCGCCACTACCGGCCGGATCCATGAAGTTCGGCTGTGACTTGTCCAGGATCAGGTGCGGGCGTAGCCGGATCTGGACCAGTCGGGCGCCGTCGAAGGTCAGCTCGAGGGTGATCCCCTCCATCGTCGGCTCCGACCAGGTCTGATCGAAGACGAAGTTGCCAAGCGCATACCAGATCGGCTTGCCCTTGTAGACCTCCATCGCCGCGGCCCAGTGAGCGTGGTTGCCGATGACCATGTCCGCGCCGGCATCGATGGCGGCTTCCCCCAGTGCCCGCTGGCCCCCAAATGGCGTCGCGTCGTATTCCGTGCCCCAGTGCGGAAAGACGATCACGATGTCGGCTCCGGCAGCGCGTGCCGCGGCGACGTCCTCACGCAGGTTGGCCACCGTCATCGGGGCACTCCCAACCCGCGACGACGTGGCCCAGTAGCTGCCCGCGATCGTGTCGTAGCCCAGCATCGCCACGGTCTGGCCGCCAGCGGTCAGCAGCGCGGGCGTCCGTGCCGCTGCGATGTCGGCGCCGGCGCCGCTATGGGCAATGCCCCACTTGTCGAGGCTCGCGATCGTCTGGAGGATCCCCTTCGCCCCGGCATCGCGAATGTGGTTATTGGCGAGCGAAACCCAGTCGATCCCGGCATTGGCGAGCCCCTCGATCAGCGCCGGGTCGGCGCTGAAGACGGTGCCCGTCGAGTGCCAGGTGAACGCATCGGGCGCCGGGTTCTCGAAGTTGAAGATCGCCAGGTCCGCGCCCTGGACGAGGCTGCGCACCGCCCCCGCGTCGCCGGTTCGCTGGGTCCGCGGGAGATCCCAGCCGAAAACGGAGCAGTCCTTGCAGCGGCTCGTGATCTTGACCGTGCCGCCGTCGAACGGGAAATCGATGCCCTTGCCGTCGGTCTTGATCGTCTTCGCCACGCCACGGTCGAGCATGATGTCGCCGCCGGCCACGAGGGTCCACGCACGAGCCGGGTCGTATTGAACGGCCGGAATCTCGGGAACTGTGTCCGCGGAATACGTGCTGAAGACCATCAGCGGCCAGTCTTCAAGGCTCGTCACGCGGCCCTCGCCGAACATCGCAAGATCGTCCCAGCCGAGCGCCTCGACACTGGGGTCGATCTCGTCTGCGAACAGGAACCCGAGACGGTTCGGGTGCGTGGCCATGTCCTCCCGAAGCGACGCCGCATCGGGGGCGATGACGAGCTGGGGGTTCGTGATCCCGTCCAGCGCGGCGGACAGAGAGACAGGCACCGACTCGACGACCTCGATCGCCTCGAACCGCGTGGACGTGCCGTCCGCCGTCGCGCGCACTTCCTCCGCTGACACGCTGATCCACGGGGCGCGGAAGTTCGTGACCGGGACGAGAGCACGGGTCACGACGGTGGGGGTCGGCTCTGGCGTGGGGGTCGGCCGAGGCGTGGCCGTTGGACCCGGCGTTGCCGCGAGAGCCGCGCTCGGCGCGACCGATGCAGAAGCCGGAGCCAGCATCGACGCTGGCGAGCACGCGCCAACCACGAACAGGGCACTTGCGAGGGCCGCTCCCAGTCGCTTCATCATCGTCGCAGGGTACTCGGACATAGCAGCGCCCCGTCCGGGCGGGCAGACGGGGCGCAAGGTGTATTCAAGGTTGATGGCGGACCCGACCGGATTCGAACCGGCGATCTCCAGCGTGACAGGCTGGCATGTTAGGCCGCTACACCACGGGTCCTGGCGAGGGCGGAGGATAGCAGGCCGGGCAACCGTTGTCAGATGCCCGCGGGATCCTCGGCACTGGCGTACCCCTCGGCCTCCTCCTCGTCGTAGCCGCCGTGGTAGTCGGCCGCATCGGGCCGGTGGATCTCCGATTGCAGCGCGATCCGGTTGCGAAGATGCCCCCGGAAGTCCTCCAGGCGGTTCCAGCCGCGATCGGCGTTGCGATCGAGGAAGGCCTCCATTCCCGTCGTCAGGTCCCGGATGACATTCGGTCCGATCGCGTGATCGAGCATCGCGGATGTGGCGACCTGTACCGTCCCGCAGCCGAGGAGGAAGTAACTGAGTGCGGAGTCGAACCCGGAGATGCCACCGATCCCCGAGAACTCGCGGTCGGGGAATGCCCGCGTCAGTTCCGCCATCTTGGCCAGCGACTGGGGCAGGATCGCCGGGCCGCCCAGACCACCGGACGACACGTAGCCGTCAACATTCACCTCGAAATCGACGCTCTCCGGGTTGACGGGTGGCAGGGCCGGAAACGTGTTCGATGAGGAGATCGCGTCGGCTCCACCAAGAAAGGTCGCGGCGGCCTCCTCGACGATGTTCGCGGTCGCGGGCGTCAGTTTCACCCAGACCGGAACACGCGAGACCTCCTTGACGGCCTGCGTGGAGATCGAGCAGAGCACGGGATCCTTGCCGACATTCGCACCCATGTCGATCCGATCCATGTGCGGGCACGAGAAATTGAGCTCGATCGCGTCGGCGCCGGCGTCCTGGACGGCGCGGACGAGGACCTGCCAGTTCGCCAGCTCCTTGTCGTTGCCAGACCCGGCCATGATCGATGCGACGAGCACCCTGGTCGGGTATTCGCGCTTCAGTGATTCGATTTTCGGCACCCACCAGTCGAGTGGCTTGTCGGAGATGAGCTCCCAGTTCCAGGACGCCATGAGCGTTGAGTCCGGGCGCTTCTCCATCGACAGCCGGGTGCCGCCGTTGTCCAGGCGCAGGAACTTCGTCTTGGGACCACGGACGTTGCTCACCGGGTGGAGGCCGATCGTCTTGGTGACGACGCCTCCCCAGCCGGCCTCGTAGGCTCGGGCGATATTGGATTCGGACTCCGTCGGCGGAGCGGACGCGAGGAGGAATGGATTCTCGAACCGGATCCCGGTGAAGATGGTCGACAGATCGGCCATGGACGTATCTCCTTGGAACGGAAGTCGGCATCGTGACCTGTCCGGCCGGGCCGGGCTAGGTCCGTTGGTCACAAACTGCCGGCAAACGCCGACCGTGCGGCTGCGCGGTATCCTGCCGACGCCCATGGAACTGATCGACCTCCGCTCGGACACGGTCACCAAACCCACCCCGGAGATGCGCCGCGCAATGGCGAGCGCCGAGGTCGGCGACGACGTCTTCGGGGACGATCCAACGGTCCATGCCCTGGAGGAACGCGCCGCTGAACTCCTTGGCAAGCAGGCCGGGCTGTTCGTTTCCTCGGGGACCATGGGCAACCTCGTGGCCCAGATGGCCCACCTGGCCCGCGGCCAGGAGGCAATCGCCGGCTACCAGACCCACGTCGTCCTCGACGAGGCGGCCGGGCATGCCGTCGTGGTCGGGGCATCCGTCCGCGCGTTGCGCGAGCGGCCCGATGGGACGCTGGATCCCGATGAGATTCGCGATGCCTTTCGCGATCCGACCGACCCCCATCAACCCATCACCGGACTCGTGATCATCGAGAACACTCACGCTCATTCCATGGGTCGGCCGCTGTCGGTCGCCTATACGGCCGAGGTCGCCGCGATAGCGCACCAGGGCGGTGTGCCGCTCCACGTGGACGGCGCCCGGTTCTGGAATGCGGCCGTGGCCCTTGGCGTCTCGGGGGCAGAACTCGCAGCGCCCGCCGATTCGGTCACATTCTGTCTGTCCAAGGGACTCGGCTGCCCGGTCGGCAGCGTCGTCGTCGGCGATCACGACTTCATCGCCCGCGCTCGACGCGCGAGGAAGCTGCTCGGCGGCGGGACGCGACAGGCCGGGGTCCTCGCGGCGGCGGGCCTCGTCGCGCTGCGTGACGGGTCGGCCGGCATGATCGAGCGACTGGCCGAGGATCACGCCAATGCCCGGCAGCTGGCCGAGGCGCTCGCGACGATGCCCGGGATCCGGTCCGCTGGCGACATCGCGCAACCGACCGATGGCCCCCTCGACCCAGGCCGCGTGGTCACGAACTTCGTCCTGTTCCATGTGGACCGGGATCGAGCTGCGTTCGTGGACGCCTGCAGCGCGGGGGGCCTGCTGCTCGATCCCTTCCCGCACCACCAGGTCCGCGCTGCAACCCACGATGGCATAGGCCCGGGCGAGATCAAGCAGGCGATCGAGATCATCGCCGCCGCCCTGGCGGGGACGGCGGGTTCGGAGGGAACTGGAGCCCAGGACGGCTCGGCGACCGAACCAGCCGCGACGAGTCCGGCGCTCGGCATGCACGCGTGACGCGACCGCTCCTGGGGGGCGTGGCGCTCCCTCGGCCAGCGGCGGCCCCGGATCAAGGCCCCGACGACGACCGCTTCTACGATCTGGTTGAGGCTCGCTTCCGGCGCATCGTCGAGGGCAACCCGGTGACGGCGACGTACCTCGGTATTCACGCCTGGGATGATCGACTGCCCGATGGCAGCCGTGATCAGATCCTTGGCGATCTCGCCGAGGATCGCCGGCACCTGGCGATGATCGAGTCACTCGATCCGGACAGGCTCAGCGGCGCCGCCCGATTCGAGCGGGACCTGGAGATCCACAACCTCCGACGGACGATCTTCGATGTCGATGTCCTGCGGCGCTGGGAACGGCACTCCGCGGGAATCGACGCCGTGGGCGACGCGCTGTTCCTGCTCTTCGTTCGGGCTGCCGGGGCGCCGATCGAACGCTTCGAGGCACTCGCTGCTCGAATGGAGGGCGTTTCCCGCCTCCTGGCTGACCATCGGACTCGGCCAGCCGGACCCCAGGTCCGCCTGTGGCAACACCTCGAGATCGCGTCCGGACGTGACCTTCCGTCCTTCTTCGACGAGATCGTCGGGGGAGCGGAGGAGCTCCGCCTGCCCCTGTTGCTCGTCAGCCGCCTTCGAAGGGCCGCCGCATCGGCCGGGACGGCGGTCCAGAGTCACCTCGAATGGGTCGCCGGGAGCCTGCATCACGCAACGGACGAATGGGCCCTCGGAGGGGAGCGCTACGACCAGCTAGTTGAGCTCCGCGCCTTCGACGGGCTCGACTCCGAGGCGATCCTCGCCATCGGCTGGGAGCAACTCGAGATTCAGCGCCGGGCCCGTGCAGCTGCCGCTCGCGAAATTGACCCGACCGCCGACGAGCTCGAGGTCGTGGAGCGCGTCAAATCAGATCATCCGCCAACGTTCGAAGCAGCCCTCGACGAGTATCGAACGGCCATGGCCCGGGCGCGCCAGCACCTGATCGACCACCGGATCGTGACCGTCCCGGATGACGAGCGCATCAACGTCGTCGCGACGCCCACCTATCTACGCAACGTCATGCCGTTCGCTGCCTATTTCAATTCGGCGCCGTTCGATGCGGACTCGGTCGGGACGTACATCGTCACACCCTCCGTCGATGGCGATCCGGGAGCGATGCGGGAGCACAACCGGTCGGCGATCAGCAACACGAGCATCCATGAGGCGTATCCGGGCCATCATCTGCAGTTGGTGATTGCCGCCCGTAACCCATCGCTGACGCGGCTGTTGACCGAGGCCCCGGAATTCATCGAAGGCTGGGGGATGTACAGCGAGCAGCTGATGCGCGAAGAGGGCTTCGACGACGAGCCGGCGTTCCGTCTCGGCCTGGCGACCGATGCCATCTGGCGGGCCTGCCGGATCATCCTGGACGTGCGGATGCATCGTGGCGAGCTGACCGTCGGCGAGGCGGCGGATTTCCTCGTCGAACACACGCGCTTTGAGCGCGCCAATGCGCTGGCCGAAGTGAATCGCTACACCTCGACTCCGACCTACCAGCTCTCCTACCTGCTGGGCAAGGTCCTCCTCCTCGGCCTCCGGGACACCGAGCGGCGCCGGCGCGGCGCAGCCTTCAACGCGCGTTCGTTCCATGACACGCTGCTGCGCAACGGATCCATCCCGATCAGCTTCCACCACCGACTCCTCGCCGGACAGGCACAGGAGGGCCACGGCGGGTCATCGGTCGGCTCGGATCGGGCCGCCGCGCGCCCCTGACCGCGGTCCCGATGCAGGTCATCCCGTCAATCGATCTCGAAAAGGGGCGCTCCAGGACCGTCTTCTGGCCAGGCGTGGCGAGTGGCGTCGGGGCGCCGACCGATCGTCCCGACCGTATCGCCGAGCACTTCGTGTCGCTGGGGGCGCCGGTCATCCACCTGGTTGACTTCGACGGCGCGCGAGCGGGCACTCCAGTCAATCTCGACGTCGTCGGTGCGATCGCGGCCCGCGTCGCGACTCCGCTGCAACTGGCGGGTGGAGTGGATACGCCCGATGGCATCCGCCTCGCCTTTGCCGCGGGCGCCACGCGGGTGCTGGTCGGGCTTACCGTGGCGGATGATCCGGACGTCCTCCGCGACTGCCTCGCCCTGGCTGGTGACTGGCTCGCGGTCGGCCTCGATGCCCGCGCGGACCGACTGGCGGCCTATCCGTGGCGTCGAGCTCACGCGCCAACGCTCGTGGATCTGGCCAATGAACTCGCCGGGCGTGGCGTGGCCCGGCTGATCCTGACGCACGGTGGCGCGGCGCCGGAACTCGAGGCACTCTCGGCGCTGCGCTCCTCGGTCGACGTGGAAATCCTCGTGGCCGGCGGTATTCGGGACCTCGACGGCGTGCGGCGGCTGCGCGATGGCGGGATCGCGGGCATCATCCTTGGTGAGGCGCTCCTGTCCGGGGCCATCGACTACACCGCCGCCCTGGAGGCCGCCAGATGACCAACCACCGATCGCGCCCGCTCGCCCGGCGTGCCCCCGCCGCGGTTGCACTGGGTCTCCTCGCCCTGGTCCTGGCCGGCTGCGGGACCTCTGGCGACGCCACGGCTGCGGCGTCCCAGGCACCAGGGGCGGGGGCCGGATCGACGGCTTGTCCGACCAGCCAACCGGCACCGCTGCCTGCGGGAGAGACGCGGACGGTCGTCATCAAGACCTCGAAGGGCGATATCACCTTGAAGATCGAAGGCTCGCTCTCCCCGATCGCCGCGGGCAACTTCGTGGCCCTCGCAGCCTGCGGATATTACGACGGCGTGGTCTTTCACCGCGTCGTGCCCGGGTTCGTGATCCAGGGAGGCCTCAATCGGGCGACCGGAAAGGGCGATCCCGGGTACACGATCCAGGACGAGCCGGTGACCGCGGCCTATCACCGCGGTACCCTCGCGATGGCCCGGTCGAGTCAGCCGAACTCGCAGGGCTCGCAATTCTTCATCGTCCTGGCGGACGACGCGGCCCAGGCCCTGGCGTCCAATAACACCTACGCGATCTTTGGCGAGGTGACGGCCGGCATGGAAGCCGCTGACGCCATCGCCGCAGCCGCCGACAAGGAAATCCCAACCAATCCGATCGTGATGGCCAGCGTCACGGTCACAAGCCCCTGACCCGCACAAGGAGAACCCATGACGCGCGCCACCATTACCACCGAACTCGGTGACATCGAGGTCTCGCTCTACACGTCGGATGTCCCGAAGGCAGCCGGCAACTTCGTCGATCTCGCTCGCAAGGGCTTCTACGACGACGTCATCTTCCACCGCGTGATCCCGGGCTTCGTGGCCCAGGCGGGCGACGGCGAACACGGCAAGAAGGCCAGCCTGAACACGAACCGCGTCGGGACGGGCGGTCCCGGCTACACGTTCGAGGACGAGTCGTTCAAGGGCGACTACGTCCGCGGCACCCTGGCGATGGCGAACGCGGGCCCGAATACCAACGGCAGCCAGTTCTTCATCTGCCATCAGGACCTGACCGGCAAGTTGCCGAAGAACTACACGCTGTTCGGGCTGGTCACCAAAGGCATGGACGTCGTCGACCAGATCGTCGGCGCACCCCGGAATGGCCGCGACCTGCCCGACAACCCCGTGGCGATCACCTCGATCACCATCCACGAGGACTGATCCAGGCACGACGGGTCCGCAGCCCCGTTGCGGCATCCAGCCGCGAAACGTTAAGGAATTTACACAAAGGGCGCGTCGAAAAGGGTTGGAATCAAGCGCCCGTTCGTATAGACTCCGCCAGGTACTGCGTTCGCGCAGTCCGCTGCCTCAGCGGCAAGGTCATGGGTAGGTTGGGTCAGGGTAGTCGGTTAAGCCGACGTGATAGATGCTCTTGACGCGTGGGAAGCATCCGCTTTGGCGGAATGTCACCGGGACAGCAACGGAGCGGCTCCTTCGGGAGCCGCTCCGCTCTATTTCGGGCGAAAACAGCGGCCTGGGACCGTCACACACCTAATCGGGCTCGTGGCGTCCCGGTTTCGTCCGGCGTACCGTAGGGACATGAGCAAGGACGCCCCGGACCGAATGCACGAACTCGACATCGAGTTCTGCGTCGTCTGAAACTACACCGATCGAGCCACCGGTCTGGTGGCTGAACTCCTCGGCGCATGGGCGCCCCGGATTGCGCGCGCGACGCTGCTGCCGAGCGCCGGCGGTCGCTTCGAGGTCACCCTCGACGGCGAGTTGCTGTTCTCCAAGGCCGCCCTCAAGCGACACCCGCTCCCCGGCGAGGTTCATGACCTCGTTGCCGCGAGACTCGGTCCGCCGGTCGACCGGGAGGCGCTGGGGCAGTAGCCGCCGAGCCAGCTTCCGCGGCAGGGCGTGCGCTCCGCGGTATCATCCGGCCCCACGCCGTTGCGTGACGTTGCGTGCGCCTGTAGCTCAGTGGATAGAGCGTCGGCCTCCGGAGCCGAAGGTCGCAGGTTCGAATCCTGTCGGGCGCGCCACCCCCTGTTTTATTTCGGTGGGAATAGTGCGCCCCGAGGTGGGTCGGCCGCGCGAGGTCGTGAACGGGAGCGAGAGGAGGGGCGGTCCGGGATCGGAGCCCTTCCAGACCGGTCGTCTCGGGCGCGGGACGATCCCCGGCGACGCCGAGCGGAGCGCGGCGTGTACGGGTCAGACTGCCTGGCTGTCGACCGCGGGCGGGTGGAGGGCGACGACCTTGTCCATCGCGGTCGCGTCTCGGGCACGGCGGGCCCGCTGTCGGCCGGCCTTCGAGCGAGCGGCGGCGGCGCGCCTGTAGCAGTCGGGGCAGCCCGATCCCGACAGCGTCCGCTGGTAGACGGGGGCCGCCCACTCGTGGCCGGCCTCGCACCGCCAGACGACCTCGCGGGCCGAGGCCCGGGTCACCTGGTCGGGCCGGAGCGCGTTGCGGGTCGGGTGCCACTCGAGCGCGAGCCACGGGAAGTACGCCGCGAGCGACTCGGCCGGGTGGGCCCGGACCCCCATGTGGTAGGGGCAGGCGGTGGCCCGATAGGTGCGGTCGGCGACCTTCGTCTCCCAGACGTGGGCAGGGTTCAGGAGGCAGCGCCAGGCGGCGCGCTCGTGGCTGCCGGCGGCGATCTGGCTCGGATCGAGATCGGCGTTGACGTCCCACGCCCACTCGAGGAGGAGATCGGGGTAGTCGGCCAGGTGGAGGCCGCGGACCGACGCCGCCTCGCGCACCAGCGGCCGCTTCGGACGCCCCCTCGGGGGAGCCGGCAGGCCGAGCCGGGTGCGCAGGTCGACCTCCGCGGCGTAGCGCTCGGCCAGGCGTTCCCTGACAGCGGCGGCGTGGTCCGAGGCGGCACGCCGCCGCCAGCGCCGGTCGGTCTCGCGGACGAGGCGCGGCAGCGACGCCTCGGCCCGGTCGTGCCATGTCCGCCACCAGCTCATGTGGCGCACCCGGCCGCGGTATGCCTCGGTCGGGAGCTCGTTGTCGGCCGGCAGGTGCGAGCGGTTCGCGCGCGCCGCGAAGGCCGCCCGGACGATGGTGGCGTAGCGGGCCTCGCGCGCCTCGCCCCGGCCACGGAGCGTCATCAACCCCAGCACGAGGTTGAGCCGGCGGGCGTTCTGCCAGCGCCCGGCCCGCCGGCGGAGCGGCGCCAGCCACTCGCCGATTGCTCCCTCGAGAGCCCCGGTCGAGCGCGGGACGCCGCCGTGGCGGTGGGCGATCTGCCACTGCCGGCGGATGAGCGGCTCGTTCGTCGCGAGCCAGCTGCGCAGCTCGAGCCGGTCGGGCGGCACGTGGCGCT
Source organism: Candidatus Limnocylindrales bacterium (assembly GCA_038328755.1). Lineage (GTDB taxonomy): Bacteria > Chloroflexota > Limnocylindria > Limnocylindrales > CSP1-4 > UBA5189. Next base: position 1,405 of record JBBQMH010000071.1, on the reverse strand, counting down.
CGACGAGCGCGAGAAACGCGGCCCAGCTGGCCGGGCCACGCTGGGCCTCCAGCAGCGCGTCATGGAGGGGATGGACGACCCGGCGCTTCGTGCGCTCGCCGGTCCACGGCAGCGGGCGATCGAGCGGGACCGGCGCGTCTGCGCGGATCCGCTCGGGCACCCCGTCGGCGAGTGCCCGCTCGCGCATCTGGGCGGCGAGGTGGTGGCGCGAGGGCACGAGGATCGCGCCCGGCCACGTCTCGCGCACGGCCCGCCCGATCGCCGCATCGAGGTCGGCGACAACGACACCGGGCGCGCCCGCGAGGATCGCGAAGAAGGCCGTCCAGCTCTCGACCTCCTTGCCGCCGGCGACCCGCATGAGGCACGGCCGGGCACCGTGGGCGGTCCCGTCGAGGGCGACGAGGATCGTGCCTGCTTTCAGGTTGCCGACCCGCGCGTCGTCTCCGTCGCCGTCGGCGCGCTGGCTCCGCGACGGTCGATAGCCACGGCTGAACAGGGTCGTCGTGTCGAGCACGACGACGGGCGGCCAGACGGTCGGGTGGAGGGCGCCGATGACGGCCGGGGCGAAGGCGTCGAGGTAGTTGACGGCGAGGTTCGCCTGGCGGCTCGTCTCGCCCGGACGGATGGACCGGAACGGTCGCGTCGGGCGATGGCGGTGGCAGAACCGGAACACCGACTCGCGCAGCTCCCGGCTCGCCGCGCGCAGGCTCATCCCCTCGCCGATCCGCAGGAACAGGCGGGCGATCTCAGCGTGACCGAACACGAAGTCGCGACCGGTCCTCACGCCTTCGTGGCGCGCGTAGAGGTGTTCGCAGGTCGGGCAGGCCTGGCCCGAGTCGGGGTGGCGCTTGGTCGGCTGGCGGACGGCGACCGGGACGCTGAACGAGTGGCCGCGTGTGCCTGGCAGCGTCACGCAGCGATAGCGCGGCCTCCGATGAGCGTCGCTCCACTCACAGCGCCGAAAGCCATCGAGCCGCACCCGGCTGCCCGGGTGCTCGGGGCAACTCGGTCGGACGACCGTCGGATCGAACCTCGTGCGCGCCATAGGCCGATCGTGCGGCCACGGCGTGCCACCTTCGTTGGCGCGGCCGACCCACCTCGGGGCGCACTATTCCCACCGAAATAAAACAGGGGGGGGCGCCATAACAACCTCCGGAAGCGCAAGCGCGAGGCCATGCTCGTAGGCCGACGGCGTCAGGCGCGCCGAGACGATTCGGCGGCCGGCGACGACGATGACCTCGTAGATCGCGTGGAGCAGCTCGGCCTTGGCCTCGGGGACGTCGGCCTGCTCCCACGTTTCGGACAGCGTCCGCATCCACTTGACCGCGCGGTCGGCCGGGACTCCAGCGCGATGCGGTTCGCCGAGCGAGGCGAGCGCGGCGCGGAGGTGCGCCAGACGCGTGAG
>JBBQMH010000070.1:0-11400 GCA_038328755.1 Candidatus Limnocylindrales bacterium | reverse complement strand
CCAGCCGGCCCTCGCTATCGGTGATGTCGTCCTCGTCTACGTCCTTCAGCCCGAATCGCCGGAGGGCCACGTGGTCCTCTCGCTTCGCCGTGCCGGCCTCGAGCGCAAGTGGCGCTCGATGCAGGAGCAGCTCGAGGCGGGTGTCATCATCGAGGCCCCGGTCATCGACCACAACAAGGGCGGCCTGATCGTCGATTGCGGCATCCGCGGCTTCGTGCCGATCAGCCAGATCGTCGACTTCCCGCGCCGGCCGCAGAACGACCAGCCGCGCGATGCGGCACAGGAGATCGCCGAGAAGCTGATGCCGTTCGTCGGCCGGAAGCTTCGACTCAAGATCCTGGAAGTCAACCGCAAGGCCAACCGCCTGATCCTGTCCGAGAAGGTCGCCCTGTACGAGGAGCGCCGCGAGAAGCGGGACGAGCTCTTCAGCAGCCTCCAGGTCGGACAGAAGGTCACCGGCACCGTCCGCAGCATCGCTCCCTTCGGCGTCTTCATCGACCTCGGCGGGATCGACGGCCTGGTCCATAAGAGCGAACTCTCGTGGAACAAGGTCAACAACCCCGAGGCCGGCTACGAGGTCGGTGAGGAGGTTGAGGCCGAGGTCATCGACATCAACCACGAGCGCGGTCGGATCAGCCTTTCGATCCGTCGTCTCCAGCCGGATCCGTGGCATACGACGGTCGCCGACTTCACCGTCGGGGATGTCATCGACGGTACGGTCACGAAGCTCGTGAATTTCGGAGCCTTCGTCCGGGTTCGCGATGGCCTCGAAGGCCTGATCCATATCAGCGAGTTGAGTCACCAGCGCGTTGCGCATCCGGGTGACGTCGTTCACGAGGGCCAGGCGCTCAAGCTCAAGATCATCAGCCTCGATTCCGAGCGTCATCGACTCGGGCTCAGCCTCAAGCAGGCCGAGGAGGCTCCGGTCCGGACAATGCCGGAACCAGGGTCCGCCCCAGCGTCGGCCCCTCGTCCCGAGCGCCGGCCTCGTCCTGACCGCGAGCGCGAGCGAAGCTACTCGTCCTCGGATGCGGTTCAGGAGCCCGAAGGCGGCATCGACACCACCCTGGCGGCGGCCTTCGCCGGCGTTCGGGAGCAGCTCGCCGCAGCTGAGGCAGCGGACGAACCAGCCGCTACGGAGACTCCGGTCGTGAGTGAGGCCCCCGAGGCCCCGGTCGCGACGGCCGAAGCGGCCGCTGAGCCTGAGAGCACGTCGGAAGCGGTTGCCGAGGCCAGCGTCGTGCCGGCCGAAGCGCCTGCGGACTCCGTGGCGGAAGCCGCAGCCGAACCAGAAGCCCCGGTCGAGCCGGAAGCGGCAGCCGAACCGGAAGCGACCCCAGCCGAACCAGAAGCGGCAGCCGAACCGGAAGCGGCAGCCGAACCGGAAGCGACCCCGGCCGAGCCGGAAGCGGCAGCCAAACGGGAAGCGGCCCCGGCCGAGCCGGCGGAAGCGACCGTTGAGCCCGAAGCCACCCCGGAAGCGGCGGCCGATGCCCCCGCGGAAAAGGCTCCTCGGACGGCGGCAAAGAAGTCCGCCAAGGCCAACAAGGTCGACAAGGACGACAGGGAAGAGACGACCGCTGAAGCGGCTGAAGAGGCTGCCACTGAGACGCCCACCGAGACGGCCTGACCCCTCAGGCACTCACCTGGACGACCCGCCGGATCCCCGGCGGGTCGTTTGATTCACGGTCGCGCGAGGCGACGCCCGGGGCCGCTCATCGTCGAGCATGCTTCCGAGTGTCAGCGCAGGGGAAAGCCCGTGCTAGGATGACGGCGCGCTGAGGTGCGCAGAAGGGGAACGGGCGTTCGAAACCGATGGAGCGCTTTGACAAGTTCACTGATCGCGCGCGCAAGGTCCTGACACTCGCGCAGGACGAGGCGCAGCGGTTCAACCACAACTACATCGGGACCGAGCATCTCCTTCTCGGGCTGGTTCGAGAAGGAGAGGGCGTCGCTGCCCGCGTCCTCGAGAACATGAACGTCGAACTGGCCAAGGTCCGGACCGCCGTTGAGTTCATCATCGGCCGGGGGGATCGTCCGGTTGTCGGCGAGGTCGGGCTGACCCCGCGTGCGAAGCGCGTGATCGAACTCGCCATCGACGAGGCGCGTCGGCTCGGGCACAACTACATCGGAACCGAGCACCTCCTGCTCGGGCTCGTGCGTGAAGGCGAGGGCATCGCCGCCGGGGTTCTCGAATCACTTGGCGTTAACCTGGACAAGGTCCGCCACGAGGTGATCCGGGTGCTGTCCCAGTCCACGTCCGTCGGCCCGACCCAGGAAACGAAGCGCGCCTCCAAGACCCCCACAGTCGATGCCCTCGGGATCAACCTCACGGACGCGGCGCGGGCGGGCAAGCTCGACCCGGTCATCGGCCGCGAGAAGGAGATCGAGCGGGTCATCCAGATCCTGGGTCGAAAGACGAAGAACAATCCCGCCCTGATTGGCGAGCCAGGGGTCGGCAAGACCGCGATCGCCGAGGGCCTGGCCCACCGGATCGTGGCCGGCGACGTCCCTGACATCCTGCTGAACAAGCGCGTGCTGACGCTCGATATCGGGTCACTCGTGGCCGGCACGAAGTACCGCGGCGAGTTCGAGGAGCGACTCAAGAAGATCATCGAGGAGCTGCGCAACACCAATGACGCGGTGCTCTTCATCGATGAGCTCCATACGCTGGTTGGCGCCGGTGCCGCCGAGGGCGCGATCGATGCCGCGAACATCCTCAAGCCGCCCCTCGCGCGCGGCGAGCTCCAGTGCATTGGCGCGACCACCCTTGACGAATACCGCAAGTACATCGAGCGAGATGCGGCGCTCGAGCGGCGGTTCCAGCCGGTCATGGTCGAGGAACCCACGACGGAGCAGACCATCGAGATCCTCATGGGGATCCGCGAGCGGTACGAGCAGCACCACAAGGTCACGATCACCGACGCCGCCATCAAGGCCGCCGCGGACCTGTCGATCCGATACATCACCGACCGCCACCTGCCCGACAAGGCCATTGACCTGATCGACGAGGCGTCGAGTCGAGTCCGCCTCCGCCATGCGTCGTCTCCGCCGGCACTCCGTGATGCCATGCGCGAGCTCGAGGGGGTCACGAAGGAGAAGGACGCCGCCATCAACGCCCAGGAATACGAGTCCGCGGCGAAGCTGCGCGAGTCCGAGACCGAGGTCCGCGAGCGCGTCGACGCGCTCCGCGAGGCCTGGCAGGCCACGATCGCCGGCGACGCCCCGACCGTCGACGAGGAGGAAATCGCGCAGGTTCTCGCCATGTGGACCGGCATCCCGGTCACCAGGATCGCCCAGGAGGAGTCCGAGCGGCTGCTCCACATGGAGGACGCACTCCACAACCGGGTGATCGGTCAACAGGAGGCGATCGAGAACGTCTCCAGGGCCGTTCGCCGGGCGCGGGCCGGCCTCAAGGATCCGAAGCGGCCGATCGGCTCATTCATCTTCCTCGGGCCGACCGGCGTCGGGAAGACGGAACTGGCCAAGGCCCTCGCCGAATTCATGTTCGGCAGCGAGGACGCGCTCATCAAGATCGACATGAGCGAGTTCATGGAGCGCCACAACGTCAGTCGCCTCGTCGGAGCCCCTCCCGGCTATGTCGGGTTCGATGAGGGCGGTCAGTTGACCGAGGCAGTTCGACGCCGCAACTACGCGGTCGTGCTGCTCGACGAGGTCGAGAAGGCGCACCCGGATGTCTTCAACATCCTCCTCCAGATCCTCGAGGATGGACAGCTCACCGATGCCAAGGGTCGGCGCGTCGACTTCCGCAACTGCATCATCATCATGACTTCGAACCTGGGCGCCCGGCAACTCCAGACCGGTTCATCGCTCGGATTCCGCGCCGTCGAGGACACCGATCTCGCTCGCGAGCAGAACTCCTACGACATCATGCGGGAGAAGGTCCAGGCGGAGCTCAAGAACAACTTCCGGCCGGAATTCCTCAACCGGATCGACGCTACCGTGGTCTTCCGCTCGCTGACGGTCGACGAGATCCGCCAGATCGTCGACCTCATGCTCAATCGCGTTCGCGATCAGCTTCGGGCACAGGAAATGCAGCTCGAGGTCACGCAGGCCGCGAAGGATCACCTCATCAAGCTGGGCTGGGATCCGAGCTACGGCGCACGGCCGTTGCGCCGCGTGATCCAGAACACCATCGAGGATGTCCTCGCAGAGCACTTGCTCCTCGGCCGCTACGAACCGGGGACGACGATCGTGGTCGATCGAATCGAGGATGGCGGCCTGGACATCCGCGCCGCGGAGTCGAAGACGCCCGTCGAAGTCTCCTAGGGGCCTCGTGGCACGGGCCGGCAGCCGCTATGTCTGCCAGAGTTGCGGTGAGGCGTTTCTTCGCTGGGAAGGCCAGTGCCGGAACTGCAGCGTCTGGAACTCGCTCGTCGAGACAGTGATCCGACTGCCGACGAGGGCCGATCGGTCCATCGCTGCCAGCCGTGGTCCGTCGTCGTCGGCGGCCATCGCCCTGAGCGACGTTGGAGCTGCCGGTGAGCAGCGCCTTGCAATCGGCATCGGCGAGCTGGACCGCGTCCTCGGTGGGGGGCTCGTGCAGGGCTCGCTGGTCCTGCTGGGCGGTGAGCCCGGAGTCGGCAAGTCAACCCTCCTCCTCCAGGCTGCCGCTGGGCTCGTTCGTGGCGGGGAGCCGGCCCGACACGTTCTCTATGTCACCGGGGAGGAGAGTGCTGCCCAGGTTCGGCTTCGGGCCGATCGCCTCGGCCTGCTCGATGACGCGACGGCCGGCGCCATCGCCGTACTCGCCGAACACGAGGTCGGGCGGGTGGCGGAGGTCGCCAGAGCGACGAGCCCGGCGCTGGTGATCGTCGATTCGATCCAGACCATGACCGTTGACGAACTCGACGGTCCGGCGGGGAGCGTCGGACAGGTGCGGGAGTCCGCCCTTCGGCTGATGGATCTCGCGAAGGGCGAGGGGATCGCCATCATCCTCGTCGGCCATGTGACGAAGGATGGATCCATCGCTGGGCCGAAGACGCTCGAGCACCTGGTGGATGCGGTACTCGAACTGGGCGGCGACCGAGCCGGCGTCCTCCGGCTCCTCCGGGCGTCGAAGAACCGGTTCGGGTCGACCGAGGAGATCGGTGTCTTCGAGCTCGGAGAGAGCGGCCTCGCCGAGGTCGCGGATCCGGCCCGGGCATTCCTCGTCGAGCATGAGGGCCCCGCCCCGGGGAGCGTCGTGGCCGCGACGATGGAAGGGTCCCGTCCGCTGCTCGTGGAGGTCCAGGCACTGGTAGCTCCGGCAGGCTACGGAACCGCCGCGCGCCGGGTCTCGGGACTGGATCCGAATCGCCTCGCGCTGATCGTGGCGGTGCTCGCTCGCAAAGCCGGCCTGTCCCTGGCGACGCACGATGTCTACGCCAATCTCGCGGGGGGTCTCGAAGTATCCGAGCCGGGCCTTGACCTGCCGCTGGCGCTCGCACTCGCGAGCTCATTGCGGGATCGGCCCGTCCAGACCGGTCTCGTAGCGGTAGGCGAGCTCGGGTTGCTTGGAGAGCTGCGCGGCGTGCCCGGCCTGGAGCGGCGACTCCGCGAGGCCGTCAGGCTGGGGTTCACCACGGCAATCGTTCCCGCCAGTAGTCGCCATGCCGCGCCGCAGGTCCCTGGCATGCGGGTGAACGTTGCCGCCACCATTCGCGATGCGCTGCGCCTGGCGCTCGGAACCGACCAGCCGGACGACGCCCGGTCCACAGCGAAGCATTCGGGTGCCGACGCCGCGCGGGCGGCACGCCCGTGATCCAGTGCTAGGCTGACGCCCCGTGATTCGCTCCATCCGTGTCCTCGGCGCCGCCCTCGGCATCCTCATCGGGATTGTCGTCGTGGCAGCCTCGCCATCGACCTTCGAGGTTCTCCCCGGCTCGGGCGTGATCGTCCTGGCCTGGATCGCGGCCTGGGCTGTACTCGGCTTCTCCATCCTGCCCTATCTGACGACCGTCCCCGCCGCCTGGGTCGTTCGAGGCGTCCAGGAGCTGTCCACGGCCGAGTTCGTGACGGCCGTCCTCGGCCTCCTGCTGGGCCTTCTCATGGGCCTCCTCCTCGGCTCGCCCCTGTCGGCGTTCCCGGCCCCGTTCGGGCTGTGGCTCCCCGTCGGCGTGTCCCTCTTCCTTGGCCTGGGGATGGTTGGTCTCACCGTCGCGAAGCGCGAGGACCTGCTGATCGCGGCTGAGGCGGTCGGCCTGGTCCGGCGCCCGACGGTGCCCCAGGATGGTCCCAGCGGGCCGCAGATCCTCGTCGACAGCAGCGCGATCATCGACGGCCGGATCGCGGAAATCGTGGAGTCCGGGTTCCTGTTCGGGACGCTCGTGGTCCCGCGCTTCGTTCTCGATGAGGTTCAGAAGATCGCCGACAGCTCCGACACGCTGCGCAGGAATCGCGGGCGGCGTGGGCTCGAGATCCTGACCCGGATGCAGAAGGATTCACCAACGCCGGTCGTCATCGTCGATGACGATGCGCCGGAGGTCGTCGAGGTGGATGCCAAGCTTGTCGCCCTGGCCAAGCGATTCAGTCGGGCCGTCCTGACCAACGACTTCAATCTGAATCGAGTCGCCGAGCTCCAGGGCGTCCGCGTCCTGAACGTCAACTCACTGGCCAATGCCGTGAAGCCGGCGCTTCTGCCCGGAGAAGACCTCCGGGTCAGGGTCATTCAAGCGGGCAAGGAAGCGGGCCAGGGCGTTGCGTTCCTCGACGATGGAACCATGATCGTGATCGAGGGCGGAGCCAGGTTCATGGATGCCGAGATCGAGGTGGAGGTCACGCGCGTGCTCCAGACGGTCGCCGGACGAATGGTCTTCGCGCAGCCCAACCGCGACTGATCCGATGGAGCTCGGGGTTCCGGAGGACCACGAAGCCATGTCGATGGTCGACGTCATCGTCGTGGCAGCCGGCGAATCGAGCCGGATGAACGGGATCGACAAGCGCCTGGTGCCCCTTGCCGGACGGCCGCTTCTGGCGCGGACCCTGGACGCATTTGCCGCGTCATCGGTCGTCGAACGGGTGGTCCTGGTGATGAATCCCGGACCCGCCCTTGATGCAATGCGGCCGTTCATCCCGACCGTCGTCGCGGCGACGGTGGCCGGGGGCCGGCACCGCGGCGCTTCGGTCGAGGCCGGCCTGGTGGCCCTTGCCGGGTTGAGCCCCGGCGGACTGGACCCTGATCGAGTGGTGCTCGTCCACGACGGGGCGCGACCCCTCGTGTCGCCGCCGCTCATCGCATCCGTGGCCGCGGCAGCCACGGAGCACGGGGCGGCGATGCCCGTCGTTCCGGTGGTCGACACCGTGCGGCGAATTCGTGCTGGAGTCGTCGCCGAGACGATGGACCGAACCGACCTCGTCGCGGTCCAGACCCCGCAGGGCATGCGTGCCGGATTGCTGCTGGACGCCTATCGGCGGTACCCATCAAGTGGCGCCGACCACTTCAGCGACGAGGCCGGACTGCTGGCTGCCTGTACAATCCCGGTCCATCCCATCCCCGGAGACCCTGTGAACCTCAAGGTCACGGTACCCGCCGATCTTGCGCGCGCCGACGCAGCCCTGGCCTCACGACGCGCTGTCCGCGTCGGCCTCGGAACGGACTCGCATCCCTTTGGACCAGGAGAGCCCCTCCATCTCGGCGGGCTCGAGATTCCGGGCGCACCGCGACTGCACGGACATTCCGATGGCGACGTGGCCATCCACGCCATCGCCGACGGGATGCTCGGGGGTGCCGCGCTGGGTGACCTTGGACGCCTCTTTCCGGCTGATCGGAGCACGTCGACCGGGATCGACAGCCGGGACCTCCTCGCTGAAGTCGGACGGCAGATTGCGGCGGCGGGGTGGGAGATCGCGACGGTGGACCTGACCATCACCGCCGCTCGCCCGCGCCTCGCCCCGTACCTCGACGCGATGCAGTCGTCACTCGCGAAACTCCTCCAGATCCCTGCGAGTGCCGTCGGAGTCAAGGCCTCGACCGGCAATCTCGATGGGCCCGCCGGAGCGGGCCGCTCGATCGAGGCCATTGCCTCGGTCTCGCTTGTCGAGCGCTGGGCGGCGTCGCCGCCGGAGACAGTCCCGGCATGACCCTCCATCTGCACGACACGCTCAGCGGCCAGACCCGCCCGTTTGTGCCGCTCGAGGCGAACCACGCCCGCGTCTACAGCTGCGGCCCCACCGTCTACGGCCCGGCCCACATCGGCAACTTCCGGGCGTTCCTGTTCCCCGATCTCCTCGTTCGTTACCTCCGCTACCGGGGCCTGCGGGTCACCTGGGTGATGAACTTCACGGATATCGATGATCGGATCATCGCCCGCGCCAATGCGGCGGGCGAGACCATCGACGAACTGGCGAGCCGCTGGATCGCGCAGTTCAAGGTGGACGCCGCGGCGCTTCGAATGACGACGCCGGATGTCCTGCCCCGGGCGACCCACCACATCGACGAGATGGTTGTTCTCATCCAGCGGCTCCTCGACGGCGGCCACGCCTATCGAACGGACGACGGTTCGGTCTTCTTCCGGATCTCGAGCTGGCCCGCGTATGGACGCCTGGCCCGCCTGGATCCGACCCAGCTCCGGGCCGGGGAGCGAGTCGAGGCCGACGACTACGGCAAGGATGACGCCCGTGACTTCGCGCTCTGGAAGGGTCCGAAACCCGACGAGCCGTCATGGGACACGGCAATTGGCCCGGGTCGCCCGGGCTGGCATATCGAGTGCTCGGCGATGAGCATGCGCCATCTCGGGGACAGCTTCGACATCCACACCGGGGGCGTGGACCTCATCTTCCCGCACCACGAGGATGAGATCGCCCAGAGCGAAGCGGCAACCGGCAAGCCGTTCGTCGGGACCTGGCTGCACAACGCCCATGTGCGTCTTGGCGGAGAGAAGATGGCCCGCCGCGTGGGAAACATCGCCAGGGTCGCCGATCTCATTGCCGAGGGGACAGACCCGCGGGCCCTGCGCTACGCGCTCCTGTCGGTCCACTACCGGCAGAGTCTCGACTACAGCGAGGAATCGCTGGCCGCGGCCGGTGCTGCAGTGGCGCGCCTCGACGCCGTCGTGACGGCTCTCGCCCAATACCGGGAAGACGGACCCGGCGATCCGTCGCTCCGAGACGCCCTGGGCGTTGCCCGCGACGCGTTCACGAACGCACTCGATGACGACCTCAACATCTCGGCCGCGCTCGGCGCCGTGTTCGAGCTGGTTCGCGACCTCAATCGGCGGATCGACGGCCGCTCCCTGGCAACGGCGGATGCCGCGGCGGCACTCGGACTCCTACGTGAGTTCGATGTCGTGCTGGGCCTGCTGGCCGATGCGCCCGCCGAGCTCGAGCCGGAAGCTGCCGTCCTCCTCGATGCCCGCCAGGCTGCCCGTGCAGCCCGCGACTGGGCACGTTCCGACGCCCTCCGCGACGAACTCCTGGCCATCAGGATCCACGTCGAGGACTCGCGGGACGGCCAGCGCTGGACCAGATTGGACAAAGCCGAATGAGCCCTAAACCGAGACCCGACCGACCCGCCAGGCGGGAGGAGCCACGCTTCCGTGGCCGGCCCTCCGGCCCGGGTGAACGCTCAGGCGGGCCGCGGCCCCCTGGCTCAGGGCCGGGATGGCGGGGCCCCGGCGCGGGGTCAGGCTGGCGCGCACCGGGCCCCGGCCCGGGACATCGAGTGGAACGGCCGGGGGCCGGGCATCGCCCTCCGCCACCCTGGGGTGAGGGCCGGCCGCCGTGGTCCGGTGCCGATCAGACGCGCGGGGATGGCCCGACTCCTCCCTTCCGCCGTGGTCCGGTCGGTGGCCCCCCCGCGGGTTCCGGCGGGTTCAGGCGCGACCCGCGCCGGGACGGGGGTTCGTTCGGGCCCCCTGGTCGCTCGCCGCGACCGGGGCCGCCCTACCGGGCCGCTGGACCCATGCCACAACCGGGTCGTCATGGATTCGACCGACCTGGACCTGGTGCACCACCCCGGTTCAATGCTCTGGTTCCGGCGGCCGAGCAGCTCGGACCCGATGAAGAACTCGTTGCCGGCCGCCGCCCGGTCGAGGAGGCCTTTGCCGCTCGGCGCCCTGCGCTGCGCCTGCTGGTCACCCCGCAGCGCCGCCACGCGCTCGAACAGGTCGTGCTGCACGCCACCACGTTGCGGATCCCGATCGTCGAGGTCGAGGGCGGAACCCTGACGGCCATCACCGGATTTGATGGGCACCAGGGTGTCGCCCTGGTCGTGCAGCCACGGGTGTTCGCAGGCCTGGACGACATCCTTGCCCGGGCCATCGAGCGGGGAGAGCCGCCGTTCGTGCTGGTTCTCGATTCGCTCGAGGACCCGCAGAACCTCGGAACACTGCTCCGAAGTGCCGAGGGCGCCGGCGTCCATGGCGTGATCTTCCCGACCGCGCGCCAGGCTCCTCTCAGCCCGGCTGCCGTCAAGGCGTCCGCCGGGGCGACGGAGCACCTCCTCCTGTGCCCGGTCGAGGATCTCGGTGCTGCGCTCACGGACCTCCACGTACGGGGGCTCCGCGTCGTCGGCTCCGAGGCTGGGGCTCCGCTCACCGCGCGCCAGTCCGATCTTCGCGGGCCGATCGCGATCGTCATCGGCAGCGAGGGCCAAGGACTCGCTCCTGCCGTCCGGCGCCGCTGCGACCTGATGGTCCGAATTCCGATGCGTGGCGCGATCGGATCGCTCAATGCCGCTGTCGCCGGCTCGGTGCTGCTGTTCGAGGCACTCGGACAGCGGGATCCTGCGGCTCAGCCGACGCCCGCCTCCACCCCACCGCCGCCGCGGGCGACAGGCCGGCGGGCGGCGAAGAAGGGCGCCTCGGGCAAGGATCCAGTCGCTCTCGATCCCTCGTCTGCCGAGCCCGCCGCGTCGGGTCTCGACCCGGACCCCGGAGGGGACGGGTCCGACGACGATCTGCTCCCTGGCCTTCCGATCGACCCTGCTTGACCGTCCAGCATGCCCCGGCCTATCATTCGCGGGCGCTCGGACCACCCTTAGGTGCCCATGCGCTGCGCCGACGTAGCTCAATTGGTAGAGCAGCGGTTTTGTAAACCGCAGGTTCCGGGTTCGAGTCCCGTCGTCGGCTCCATCCGTGAAGCCTCCGGGCCCACATAGCTCAGCTGGCAGAGCACTTCCTTGGTAAGGAAGAGGTCATCGGTTCAAGTCCGATTGTGGGCTCCACCCGTTGACCTCCATCGGGCCCGGAAGAAACGGAATCAGGCGAAGCGCGCGTTGCACCGCGCGTCAGCCCCAAGTAGTGGAGAGATAGGTCACTGTGGCCAAGAAGAAGTTCGAGCGAAACAAGCCGCACGTGAACGTCGGCACGATCGGCCATATCGACCATGGCAAGACGTCGCTGACCGCGGCGATCAGTAAGTACCTGGCCCTCAAGGGCTCAGCCGAGTACCGGGCCTTCG
>JBBQMH010000069.1:0-11478 GCA_038328755.1 Candidatus Limnocylindrales bacterium | reverse complement strand
CGCTGCTCTCCACCTCGCAATGGAGGGGCTGGGCGTTGGCGCGGGTGATGAAGTCATCGTCCCGACCTACACGTTCGCCGCTTCGGGCGAAACGGTTCTCTATCAGCGGGCGCGACCGGTCCTTGTGGATATCGAGCCAGATGGCCTGAACGTCGATCCAATCGCGATAGGGGAAGCACTGACAGACAAGACCCGAGCCATCCAGGTAGTCCACCTGGCTGGCCTGCCGGTTGATCTGGGCGAAGTCCTCCGGGTAGCTGGAGACGTGCCGGTCATCGAGGATGCTGCGCACGCGTTTCCAAGTCCGCTTGGCGCATTCGGCGGCCGCCTTGCAGGAACAATCGGGCGTGCCGGAGCTTTCAGTTTCTACGCCACGAAGACCATCACGACCGGCGAAGGCGGGATGTTGGTGACCCAGGACGCGATACTTGCGGATCGGGCCCGGAGCATGAGGCTTCACGGCATCTCACGGGATGCCTGGAAGCGGTATTCGTCCTCCGGAAACTGGTACTACGAGATCGAGGCTGCAGGGTTCAAGGACAACCTCACCGACATGGCTGCCGCCCTCGGCCTGGTGCAACTCAGGCGGGCGCATGCACTCCGCGATGCACGGGCGGCCATCGCGGCTCGGTATGTCGACGGGCTCGGAGGTCTCCAACAGGAGGGGCTCCTCCGGCTCCCGGTCAGTCCAGCGAATGATCACGCCTGGCATCTCTTCATCGTCCGCCTCGGTGAGCAGGCGAGACCGCGCGACTCCGAGGATCTGGACCTCCCCGGAGTCGCGGGCCTTCCCCGGACTCTAAGACTGACCGCGTCGCGACGGTCTCGTGTGATCGAAACCCTCCGCGCACGCGGCATCGGTGCGAGCGTCCATTTCATACCGCTCCACCTCCACCCCCTGTATCGCCGCATGGGGTATCGCGTCGGCCAGTTCCCTCGCGCCGAGGCAGCCTATGCTTCAGCGATCAGCCTCCCGATCTGGCCAGGGATGACCGACGCGGACATTGGGCGTGTCATCGATGCAATGTCTGCGGCGGTCCGCGGCTGACGCTCGACCTTCGTCATTGATCGGCGATGGTCAGAGCCTCCGGAGGAAGCATGATCTTCGGACCGAAGCGCCAGTAAATTGCCCACGGATAGTTCTGAGCGACATTGGCTGTCCCGGCCTCGCGGACGGTAACCACCGCCGACCCGGAGGCCACGGGCAGCGCAGCGCTCCCGACTCCAGCTATGCGGGCCCACCTGCCATATCTCATCGCCCCGACCGTATCCCCAACATCGAGCCGGATCCGAGCGAGCAGCTCTGCCGTCTGGCCATCCAACGGGTCGGAATCGAGCCGATTTCGGAGGAGCTGCGTTGCGTCATCGATCTTCCCGAGGAGCGTCAGGCTCACCGCGAGAGCACGATCCCGTGCCGCCGAGGATGGCTGAGACATGAGATCGGCGGTGGCGAAGGTGGCTTGGCCAGCGTAGGCCGAAATCAGGTCGGCGGCGATCGACCCATCTGGCGAACCATGTGCGAGTTCGAGGGCTGATGCCAGGGCCTCTTTGAACCGCGGTGAAGCATGGAGATAGCCACTTCCCGCAAGGGACAGTGCGGAAACAATGGCGCGTGCGTAGGCTCGCGCGGCTAGCTCAGAGTCGCCCAAGCGCTCCGCGATTGCACCAACGTTCAGCATCGCAGTCGCATCGCCCGTTGAGCGCTCGAAGGCCAAGGCGATCGCACTTCGAGAAGCCTGCAAGTCTCCCTGACCGAGTGCGAGCCAGGCTCGGGCGATCAGTGTCAGTGGAGTACCGTCAGCTTGGCCGAGGTCCCTGATCTCGGCCCACGCTCGTGCTTCGTTTCCTTGCGCGGCAAGAGCCGTCGCCAACTCAAGGTGATACAAGGGCATGCCGGGGTCGACATCTCGTGCGGTGCTGAATTGATGAGCCGCGGTCGACCAGTCTCCACGATCGGCGGCATCTATCCCCCGTGCGGCCGCGAATGCTGCCGCGTTGAGCGGCACTGCGGCAAGGCCACCGACTAGCAATGTCACGACGGCCACCATCGCCGGTGCAATCCGAGCCGCGACTCTCCGTCTGCTCGTGGGCCTCCCTGACTCAGACGCGCCACGTGGCGCGAACGTCGAACCACCCGCCGCTCCGAGGACCAGAACCAATGGCATCGCCACGGCCAACAGAACGGCTGCCAGATTCACCAGATCGTCGAGAACGGAGAACGCCCCGAATCCAGCCAGACCGATGAGAGTGGCGCGAGCCGTTCGCTGGAGGGCAGGATCATCGCTCGCGCCAGCGGCGTGGACGGCCCGAATGAGTAACACGACGCCGAATACCGTCAAGGCCACCCCGACAATCCCGGTCTCGGCGAGCAGCTGGATGATCGGGTTATGCGCATGCGGTACGACGAGGCTAGGCTCGCCAACTGGATATGCGGCCGCCCGCAGGTACGGCCAGGTGCCTGCTCCAGCCCCAAACCAGGGCGACCGTTCCCAGATCGAGAGCGCCGAGCGCCAGATACTTACCCGCTCGGTGAGGGTAGATCCATCGAACAAGCGCGTTGCGAGCGACCCGCCCAGGGAAACGCCGGCTGCCCCGGCAATCACCACCGCCGTGGTGAGAAGCGATCGACGAGCGGTCCGAACCAATTCCCGCGCACGATGTCGGCCAAGGATCAGGACAGCGACCAGGGACTCCACGCCCATCGCGAGGTATCCGGACCTGGAGCCGGTCGCAAGGATGGCGATGGCGGTCAAACCGATTATGGCGCCTACAACCAGCACGCGGTGTCGCGCGATCGGAAGCAGGGTGACGATCACGGGCGCGAGGATCAGCAGCACGGCGGCCACGACCGGAGACGCGCCAAACGTCAGGCTGGCTCCGTCGGGATGGAGCGGTAACGGAGAGAGCCGCCCCGTCAGCCGCACCCACTCGGACCAGGATAGTCCGAGCTGCACGAGGTATCCCGTAAGCACCACCAGGAAGAGGAGGATCGTAAGGCTGCGGAGCGAGACCCGGAATGTCGGGCTGCGACCGAGGGCGACCAGTGCAAGGAATGAGCCGCCCAGGAGCGAGGCCCAGTAGATGGCCTCGAGCGTGAGTCGAGGCGCGGAGGACCCCACAAGCGACAGCAGGCCCGCCGTAAGCCCAAGGCCAGTGAACGCGATGGAGGCTCGCGTGGGCGCCCACTGCTGGTTCCGGAACCAGGCCAGGGCCCATCCGACGATCAATCCCATCAACAGGGCTTGAGTGATCGCGCGGACGAGGGCGGAGCCCATCGTTGGGTAGGTCCCGCCAACTAGAAATACGAACGCGACCACGATTACCACGTAGACCCACGCAAGTCGCTCCGTGAGTGTCAGATGCGGCGCCTGTTCGCTAAATATCAAGGTCGCCGCTCCCTATCTCTCAAACGATTCGTGTGCGCCGATAAGCTCAAACATGGATCGTGCCACCAGCTCTAAGCATCGGCTGCTTCTTCTCTTGCTGTCGCTGCGCGGAGCGGCTTCAGCCGTTCGATGGCGGGAATGGCAGCCAGGATCGACAGACCAGACAGCCAGAGGACAGGGAGCGCCAACGTCGCCCCTACGGGCAGCACCCACGTCCGATTTGTCCGCGCCCCCCAGACAACCAGCACAGCCGCGACCGGGAGTCGCACGAACAACGGAACGTTGATGTAGAACTGCTGGACGGGCCCGCCGGTTACGGGTAGCAGGCCATCCACGATCCACTCACGCCACAGTTGTCCGTCGATAACCACTGAGACTGCGACCAGCGCCCCCGTCGCGCCGAGCGCGATTGCCAACTGGCGCCACTCGCGTCGGACCAGGAACCACACGAGCCCGACACCAGGGGTCACCTTGGTGAGCAGCACGAACGCCCACAGAGCCGGATACCGCAGGCCGAGAGCAATCGCCGCGGCGATCAACAAGTGGACGTTGCCGTGGTACAGCTCGAGCGCGACCGGTGGAAACGCGAGGACGAACAGCGCCGCGTGCCACCGGCGCCATCCGGCGCGGCCGAGCCAGATTGCCGTCCCGAGAAGGACCGCCGTCCACAGCCACCAGAAGGCGGGGAAGGACAGGACCGCTACGGGCGAGAACAGCCGTGCCGCGACGGGTGTGTAGGTGAATGCCCCGAGCTCGCCAGCCACGCGGGCATACGGGTGCGCAAGTTCCACCGCCCAGTAGGCATAGGCATCGAAGCCCACGGTGCCTGCACTCGGCGCGACGATAATGAAGAGGTAAACCCCAAACAGGAGTCCGGCAATCGTCATGCCGTCTCGCAGCGCTCGACGACGCGTCACGTCACGTGCCCGCGGATCCGGCTCGCGTCCACGCGCGCCACGACGGCGGTCAGGGTGCTCAGCGCGTCGAACCAGACGACTGGGTAGGCAAGGGTCACGGCGATCGGTGCGAGTCGAACCCACCGGACCGCCGCTAACGCAAACGCCCCGGCAAGCAGAAGCCGGAGTGGCGTGGGAACTACAGCCAGCACGTTGTAGCCCAGCGGCGTCGCCGCGGACCTCAGAAATCCGAGATAGTCGTTCCACGCCACAGGCGCTATCACGATCGAGACCGACATGACCAGCAGAAGGACCGCGCCCCCAGCCAAGAGCCTGCTCCGATCACGCACCCAGGCAAGTGGTGCCAGAGGCCAGGAGGCGGCCTTGAGCAACATTGCCGGCCCTTCCAGGCCTGCGACCCCGCGCATCGCCAGCGCCGTGATCCCGGCCATCACCAGGTGCACGTTGCCCGCATCGAGTTCGGCCATCACGGGCGGAAATACGAGGATCGCGATCCCGGATCTGGCCCACCCACCTGTGGCGAGGCGCAGCCCTACCAGCTCCACGGCCCGCCAGGCCCACACGAACGCAGGCATTGGCAGGAGCGCCGCCGGCGCGAGGACCTGGGCGAATGGGGGCGGGTACTGGAATGCTCCGAATTCAAAACTTCCGATTGCGTATAGGGGTTCGCCGCGGAGCACGTGGCCTGCCGCGGTCCAATAGGCGATGGCATCGATCCCCCCCAGCCCGCCGGCGTCCTGGATTCCGTTGACCAGCAGGACGCGACCGAGATACACGTAGCCCACGATTCCCAGCCCGACGAAGAGGATGTGGCGTCCGCGCGGGCTAAGCGTCATGCGCGGATGGTACGAGCCGGGAGCACGTGTGCATTAGCCGCTGCGACCTCGGCTCATCGCGACTGCTACGCTCCCTTATCGTGCGGACCCCCTGGCGGACTCCCATCGCGCTGTTCCTGCTGGCTCTGGTCGTTCGCCTCGTCCTGATCGCGATCTACTCGGATCCCGCATACCCGGATTCCTATTACTACGTGGATGTGGCGCGGGCCATCGCCGCCGGCCATGGGCTGAATCTCGACTTCATCTGGATCTTCGCCGAGGTCGGCAACCGGATCCCGGATGCCCCGACGCTGCCGATCCCATCGAACGCCCATTGGCTGCCCCTGGCGAGCCTCGTCCAGGTGCCGTTCATATCAGTCCTCGGCCCCACGGCGTTCGCCTCGGCGCTGCCGCTGGCGATCATCGGCTCACTGGTAGCTCCCCTGACCTGGGCCATCGCCCGCGACGCGCGGGCGCAGCCGCTCGTGGCCGTGACCGCGGGCGTCCTGTCCGCCGTCCCAGCGGCGGCGACGGTGTTCATGGCCCAGCCCGAGAACTTTGCGATCATGCATCCGCTCGTGGCGGGTGCCATCTGGTGTACGGCTCGCGGACTCAAGGGTGACGGACGGGCCTTCGCATTCGCCGGGCTCCTGGCCGGCCTTGTCGCTCTCGGCCGCAATGACGGGGTCTTCCTCGGTGCCGCCATCGGGCTCATCTGGTTCGGCGATCGAATCCGCTGGTGGCGCAGCCGACGGGGCACCGGGAGCTGGGTGCACGTCGAGGATCGCCGGCCGATCTCGTTCGCCGCGGCCGTCGGCTGCCTGGCCCTCTTCCTGCTCGTCATGGGTCCATGGTGGGCGCGCCAGCTGGCGGTCTTCGGCTCCATCTCGCCGACCAGCTCCAGCGGCGCCGCGCTCTGGATCCGGAGCATCAGCGAGTGGAACTCGATCACGGCCCACCCGAGCCTCCAGCAGTTCCTGGACCAGGGCTGGGGCACCATCATCGCCAGCCGTCTGGATGGTCTCTCGTCCGCCATCGGGAACTACGTCGTGGTCATCGGCTCGGTGCTGCTCGTCCCGTTCATCCTGCTGGGTGCGATCGGACGGGCGCGATCGCGTGACTTCACGCCGTGGTTCGTCTATACCGGCATCGTCTTCCTGACCGCGACGCTGCTGTATCCGCTCCACGTGCCGGGCGGCGCCTTCATTCACTCCGCGATCGGGCTGGCGCCGCACGCCGCGATCCTGTCCATGGAAGGCGTGCTGATCCTGGTCAGCGCCATCGCGTCGCGTCGCCGTGCGTGGGACGAGCGCGCTGCAGGCAACGTTCTCGCCTGGGGAATCGCGGGCCTCGTGGTCGCGACCGCCGTCGTCTTCGGGGGGCCAGTGACGGCTCGCTGGGATGAGACGCGCCAGCCACGGATCCAGCTGGCCGCCCAACTCGACCGCATGAACCTGCCTGCCACGGACCGGGTGATGTCCATCGATGCCGCGGGCATGAAGTACTGGACTGGTCGGCCCGGCGTGGTCACCCCGGACGATCCCATCGACACGATCGAGGCCGTCGCCCGTGCCTACGACATCCGCTGGCTGGTGATCGAGCGTGATGACGCCGCTCGAGCCCTTGGTCCGGTACTGACAGGTCAGTCCCACCCAGCATGGATCGGGGCCCCAGCGTTCACGGTCACGGACGGCAACCCCACCCCGCGGCTGGTGCTCTATCCGGTCTGCACCAAGCCGGACGACCAACGCTGCGGAGCAGGAGGATGACGCGCCGGGAAGCGTGGCTGTCCGTCCTCATGGTCGCCGTGGTCGCCGTCGCGGTTCGCGTCTGGGCCGCATCCATCATCACGTTCCCGCGGCCCGAGGACACGGCCTACTACGTGGGCGTGGCGCGCAACCTGGTCGAGGGCCGCGGTCTCGTGACGAACGCGATCTGGAGCTACGGGACTCCGCCGCTCGTCTTCCCGCGCCCGGCGTTCGAGGTCTGGCTGCCGCTGCCCTCGTTCCTGGCTGCGGTCCCGATGGCTCTGCTCGGGACGACATTCGCGGCGGCGCAGTGGTCGTCGATCGCGATCGGATCGCTCGTCGCCGTCCTCGCCTGGCGCCTCGCTGCGGATGTCGCAACGGAGCGGGGACTGAGCCTCGGCCGCGCGCGCTCCCTGGCGCTCGGAACGGGGCTGACGGCCGCGGTCTTCCTGCCGCTGGTCCTCCACTCCGCGCTCCCCGACTCGACGATGCTGTTCGGGGCACTCGTCCTCGTCGTCTGCCTGCTGGCAGGCCGGATTGTCCGCGACCCGCGCGGAGCGCAGATCGCCGACCATCGCGTGCTGGCGATCGGCGTCGCACTCGGCCTCGCGGCGCTCACCAGGAATGAGGCCGCCTGGCTGGCCCTCGGCTGGCTCATCGTGGCCCGTGGGATCGCCTTCGACGCGGGCTCCGGGATTGGCGGGTGGGCGCGCCTGGTCGCAGGAGCCGCGATCCCGGCGCTGCTCGTGTTCGCGCCGTGGGCGATCCGCGACTGGATGGTCTTCGGCAGCCCGCTGCCCGGGCAGGCACTCACCAACGCACTTTCGCTCGACGGCCACGACATCTTCGCCTGGAGCGACCCGCCGTCGCTATCCCGGTACGTGGCCGCTGGCCTGCCGACGCTCGTCGGTCTCCGCTGGGACGGCTTCGTCCACAACCTCGTCAGCGTGTTGCTGCTCCCTGGGGTGCCGATCGCCGCGATCGGGCTCGCCGCTCTGCCGTGGACGGCGCGCGGCTCGGCGCTTCGCCTGCTCGTGATCTTCTCGCTCCTGACATTCGCGGCCACGACCCTGCTCTTTCCCGTCGCGACGCTGTGGGGCACGTTCCTCCATGCCTCGGCCGCGGTGCAGGTCCTGCTCCTCGTCTCCGCGATGCTCGCGCTCGATGGCCTCATCGCCGCTGTCGGGCGGCGTCGCGGTTGGACGCGCCCCGTTGCCTGGCTCGGGCCGGCCTCCGGGATCGCGGCGGGAATTCTGTTCACCGCCGCCCTGCTGCCCTTCTTCGGTCGGGGCGGGGACACGGTCCGCGATCGCTACGCGGCACTCCCTGCGGCGTTGTCCGCAGCCGGGGCGTCCTTGCCGACGAACGGCGGTGCTGTGATCACGAACTTCCCGATCTGGATGTCGGAGGCCACCGGCACACGCTCGCTGGCACTGCCCGACGAGTCACCGGACGCCGTGCTCGACCTGGCACGGGCGTTCCCGGGGAGCGAACTGGTGATCCTGACCGAGGACTCCGGGACCATCTGGCCGAGTGTGGCCGCCACGGATCCGACGGGCCGACGCTGCTTCGAGCCGGTGACGCTGCCTCTCTCCGGGCCGGGTGACCCGCTGACCAGCGTCGTCGTGTTCCGGATCGTCTGCCCGTGACGGACGCCCGGCTGCGCACCTGGTACACCCTGTCCACGACCGTATACTCGCGACGCATGAACGGCCAGCCGAAGACTCAGATCCCGGCATCTCTGGAAGGCGACGCCCATCCCCGACCCATCGAACTGACCGGAATCTCCAACCAGGATCTGCAGAAGCGCGTGGTCGAGGCGCAGGAAGCCGAGCGCTCCAGGCTTGCGCGCGAGATCCACGACGGACCAGCGCAGGTGCTCTCCAACGCCATCTTCCAGCTCGAGATCATCGAACGCCAGCTGGATCGGGACCCGGCGCTCGCCGCCGCCGAGATCCGGCTCCTGCGGGACATCCTGCGCCGCGAGCTCGGCGACATGCGCGCTTACATCAGCCAGCTGCGCCCGCCGATTCTCACCGACCTCGGTCTGGCTGGTGCGATCCGGGACACGGCGGACCAGGTCGGCGGCATCCTGGGGATCAACATCGCCGTCGACGTCAATCCGGCCATCGACGTCCTGTCGGACGGCTCGGAGCTGGCCGTCCTGCGGATCATCCAGGAGGCGCTCCAGAACGTTCGTCGCCACGCCGAGCCGCAGCTGGTCACGATCCGGGCCGTTCCGGACGCCGATTCGTGGTTGGTCGAAATCCACGACGATGGGCGCGGATTCGACCCCGATGTCAAGCCGACCAGCTCACGGCGCGCGTACGGCCTGCAATTCATGCGCGAGCGTGCAGAATCGATTGGCGCGCAATTCGAAGTACGATCCCACCCAGGCGACGGCACCACGGTGCGGCTTGCCGTTCCGCGGGGAGCAGAGGAGACCACATGAGCGCGATGGAATACAGCGGGCCTGAGCGCCGGCGGCGTCCCGGCGAAGAACCAACGCGCATCCTGATCGTCGACGATCACGTGCTCTTCCGCGTCGGGATCGCCCAGATTCTCTCCAAGGAGGCGGACCTGGAGGTTGTTGGCGAGGCCGAGGACGCTCGAAGCGCCATGGATGCGGCGCTCGAAACGTCACCGCACACCATCCTGATGGACCTCTCCCTGCCCGCTCCGGGCGGGATCGAGACGACCCAGCGGATCAAGCGCGAGCTGCCCTCGGTCTCGATCATCGTCCTCGCGGTCAAGGAGGACGAAGACGCACTGTTCGATGCGATCAAGGCCGGTGCGGCCGCGTTCATCCTCAAGGACATCAGCCCGGACGACCTCGTGTCCGTCATCCGCCGCGTTTCCAGCGGCGAGTATCTGATCAACGACACGGTCTTCGCCCAACCATCTGTCGCCTCTCGCGTCCTCAAGGAGTTTCGCGAGCTGGCCGTCTACGGCCAGGAGGCCCAGCCGATTTTCGCGCCCCTCTCCCCGCGCGAGGTCCAGATCCTGGACAACATCGCCCAGGGCATGACCAACAAGCAGGTGGCCTACACGCTGACCATCAGCGAGCAGACCGTGAAGAACCACATGAGCTCGATCCTCCGCAAGCTGTCGGTGAACGACCGGACCCAGGCCGTCGTCTATGCGATGCGCCAGGGCTGGATCAAGATGCCCGAGGATTGAGCGGCAACCCGCTGCCAACCCCTCGCATCGAATGACAACACCCTCCGAGCTCGCCGACCAGCTGGCGGCGGAAGCCGCCGGCCTTGAGCGCGAGATCGCCGAAATCGATCTCCTCGTCGGGCAGGCGACAACCGAGGCGACGCGACACCAGGGCCGTCGGCAGGCCGCCGCCGACAAGCTTGCGGGTCTCGGAGATGGCGCCCCCCCAAAGGACGTCGTGGATCTCGCCAACCAGCTGGTCACGCTGACGGGGCGCGCGGCGCTGATGGACGCGCAATTGGAGATCCTTGAGGCCAAGCGACGGTCCACGGTCCGCCTGCAGGAGATCTTCCGTCGCGATGCCGAGCGCGTCCTCACTCTGGAAGCGGGCCTCGAGGCTTCGCCGACGGCCGATGGCTCACCGGGGTCCGACGAGCCCGACGCACCACCTCCTACGGTCTCCCGCCTCGTCCTCGCCGCCCAGGAGAACCTGCGGCGCGAGATCGCCCGTGCGATGCACGACGGGCCCGCCCAGAGCCTCACGAACATCGTCCTCCAGGCGGAGATCGTGGAGCGTCTCGTCAAGCGAGACCCGGAACTCGCTGCCGGCGAGGTGCGCAACCTGGTGGCGATGGTCCAGCAGACCCTCGAAGCTACCAAGACGTTCATCTTCGACGTCCGCCCCATGGTCCTCGACGATCTCGGCCTGGTGCCGACCCTGCGGCGCGCTGCGCGAGATCGCGGCAAGCGGGCCGGGATCGCCGTGGAGTTCGAGTCCATGGGTGGGGATCGCCGCCTCGACCCGGAGATGGAGAGCGGCCTCTTCCGCATCGCCGACGACGCCCTGACGGCCTACCTGGCGGAGCAACCCGACCGGGTGTCGCTGGGCCTCGACTGGGGCGAGGCGCTCGCGATCACGGTCCACGCGGAGCGGTCAGAGGTCACGCTGCCATCGCTCGAGGTCCCCGAAGACCGCGAGGATCTGCCTCCTGCCCTTGCCGAGATGGTCGCCGAACGGAGGGTCCAGCACGGGGCAGCGGTCGCAGCGGCGCGCGAAGCGGCGCTGGTCACGCTACCGGCCCGACTCCTGGCCGAGCTCGGCCAGCGCGCCGAAGCCCTCGGACTCCGGCTGGAAATGCTGGAAGGCGGAGTGATGAAGCTCACGCTCGACATGCCTGCGGCACCTGCCGCGGCGGACACGGGTTCGGAACCGGCTGACTGACGCGTCCAGCCCGCCCAAATGATCAGGCACGGGAGTTCGGGGTCCTGCTCCGGACTGGTACGAATTCGTCATTGGTTCGAGCGGCAGGGATGACTACAGTTTCGCAACGACGGGAGCCGCTCGTTCCCGCGATCTTGCCCGGAGGCGAAGAAAATGCTTATGGTCCGAATCCACTCGTTCCTGAATCTGTTTCGTTCTGATGAGGAAGGCCAGGGACTCGCGGAGTACGCG
>JBBQMH010000068.1:0-11506 GCA_038328755.1 Candidatus Limnocylindrales bacterium | reverse complement strand
CGATCGTAGATCTCGTCGCTGTAGACCAGAAGATCGTGGCGGACGGCGATGCGCGCGATTTCGGCGAGAGATTCCGGCGGCAGGACCGCGCCTGTCGGGTTGCACGGGTAGCCCAGGAACAGCGCCTTCGTGCGGGGTGTGATGGCAGCCTCGATGTCCGCCGGGTGGAGCGCGAAGTCATGCTCCAGCCGCGTCGAAACGAAGTTGACGGTGCCGCCGGAGAACGTGATCGCCGGCGAGTACGCCACGTACGACGGCTCATGGAGGATGACCTCGTCGCCCGGATCGCAGGTCGCCCGAAGGGCGAGATCCACGGCCTCCGAAGCCCCGACCGTGATCAGCAGCTCGGTCATCGGGTCGTAGTGGACCCCGTAGCGAGCCTCGAGATGCCCCGATAGCGCTCGGCGGAGCTCGATCGTCCCGTAGTTGCTGGTGTAGTGGGTCCGCCCCTCGCGTAGCGACTCGACGCCCGCTTCGATGATGTGGCGGGGGGTGTCGAAATCCGGCTCCCCCACACCGAGGCTGATGACGTCCGTCATGTTGGCCAGGATGTCGAAGAACTTCCTGATCCCGGACGGCGGAACGTCGATGACGCGTTGCGCGAGAGCGCGCTCGGCCAAGGGCTTGCGGGCGTCCGCTGTCATGACGGCACGGTCGCGCCAGCCGCCACGTCCGCAGCGCGGGCCGTCGGCGTCGGGCCTTCCGGGTCGTCGGCATCGACGAGCGCGGTTGGCATCATGCCGCTCCAGGTCGCGCCGGCCGTCAGGCCCTCGAATGCCCGTGCGGCGCGGAACAACATCAGCTCGCTCCAGGCAGGCCCGATGAGCTGCAACCCAACGGGAAGGCCTTCCGAAAGGCCGCACGGAATTGAGATGCCCGGGAGCCCGGCCATGTTGACCGGCAGCGTGCAGGCGTCCGACAGATACATCGCCACGGGGTCCGCGGTCCTGGCACCGAACCGGAAGGCGACCGACGGCGACGTCGGGGCAACGAGCGCATCGATGCCGGCCGCAAAGACCTGGTCGAAATCACGCTTGATGAGCGTCCGGACCTTCTGGGCCTTCAGGTAGAACGCGTCGTAATAGCCCGCGGAAAGTGCATATGTGCCGAGCATGATCCGGCGCTTGACCTCGGCCCCGAAGCCCTCGCCGCGGGTGGCAAGATAGTCCGCGATGAAGTCCCCGCCCTCGAGGCGCTTCGAGCTTCCGTACCGGACCCCGTCGTAGCGCGCCAGGTTCGCCGACGCCTCGGCCGGGGCCACGATGTAGTACGTGGCCAAGCCATAGTCCGTATGCGGCAGGCTGACGTCCTCGACATGCGCTCCGGCGTCCTCGAGGAACGCGACCCCCTCGCGGATCCGCCGCTCGACGTCCGGGTCCATGCCCGCCACGAAGTACTCGCACGGGAGCCCGAAGCGCTTGCCCTTCAGCCACGACGCGGCCTCGTCGTCCGAGGCGGGTAGTGTGAGCAACTCGTCGGGGACCCCGACGGGCGCCGAGGTCGAGTCGCGCTCGTCGCGCCCGGCAATCGCGTGGAGGAGCGCAGCAGCATCGCGGGCATCGCGGGCGAAGGGCCCGATCTGGTCCAGGGACGAGGCAAACGCCACGATCCCGTACCGACTGACTCGACCGTAGGTCGGCTTCATGCCGACGATCCCGCACAGCGCCGCAGGCTGGCGAATGGAGCCGCCGGTGTCGGTTCCGAGGGACAGGGGCACGTGATGAGCGGCCACGGCCGCGGCCGATCCCCCGCTGCTGCCGCCTGGCACGGTCTCGAGATCCCATGGGTTGCTGACGGGCCCGTAGGCCGAGTACTCGTTGGACGATCCCATGGCGAACTCGTCCATGTTCGTCTTGCCGATGAAGACCGAGCCGACCGCCCTGAGCCGCTCAACGATGTGGGCATCGTATGGGGCGCGGTATCCCTCGAGGATCCGCGAGCCGGCGGTGCACTGACCGCCCTCGACCGAGATCAGATCCTTCAGCCCAACCGGGATCCCATGGAGCGGGTGCAATTGCTCAAGCGCTGCCGTTCCGTCCGCGCGGGCGGCCGTGATGGCCGCGTCCGCCGCGTCTGCCTGGAGCAGCGCGCCTTCGCGGTCGATCACGAGCCACGCGTTGAGGGCGCGGTTCTGCCGCTCGGCAGTGGCCAGGTGGGCGAGCGTCAACTCTCGCGAGGTGATCTCGCCAGTGCGCATGCCGGCCGCCATGTCGTGAGCGAGCAGCGCCGTCAGGTCGGCGCTCATCGGCCGACCCTACGTGGGGCCATCAGTCGGCCTCGCCGCCGAGGATCGGCGGCACCACCATGAAGGGGCCCTCGCGCTGGGGCGCATTCGCGAGCGCGGCTTCCTGCGACAGGGATGGCCGCACGACATCATCGCGGAGGATGTTCTCGAGCTCGATCGTCTGGGCCGTCGGCGGGATCGCGTCAGTGTCGAGCTCGGCCAGTTTCGCGTACTGGTCGAGGATCTGGTTGAGCTGGCCCTGGAGTCGATCGAGCTCCGCCGGCGACACGCCGAGGCGCGCGAGGAATGCCACGTGTTCCACCTCGGAGCGAGAGAGTCCGGCCATCGGGCGATGATACCGTGCGGCCGGTTCCGGGCCGGAAGGCGCCGGGCCAGGCCCTGTGGCGACGGCCGACATCGGCCCGGCCAGCCATGCTCCGCACGACCAAAGTCCCACGCGGCGTCGCCGGTCGGGGGATAGTGTTCCGCGCCCCGTGGCCGGATGATCCACATGGTCGTCAGGATCCCCAGCGCTCCGAGGTACCCGTGGCCATCCAGATTGCGTGCCTGTCGTGTGGTACCCCGGCACGCTCCGTAACAAGCACGTTCTGTGGTCGGTGCGGACGGCCATTCGGCGCCGCGCCGCCGTTCCACGTCGAGCTCCCGGCGTGCCCGGTCTGCTACGCATCCGCCGGCGACGACGGTCGGTTCGAGAGCGCGGCGGCGCCCGGTCTCCGCCAGGATCTGCCACGCCACATGGCCGAGCATGACCGGTTTCCGGTCGGTGATGACGACTACCTCGAGAGCCTCCGCGAGGGGTCGAGGATCCGCATCGGGCGCTGGACCGCGCCCTTCGACATCGTCCGGCGTTACCTCGTCACGGGCGCACTCGACGGGGGCCGGCGGCGCCAATTCGAGCACGATCTCATCGTGACCGCCATGACCCAGCTCGCGCGGTTCGGCCCGGGCGCCGTGATCCTGGGTGATCAGCCGGAGTGGCGCGCGGCACGCGAGGCGGTCGCCGGACTCATGGAGCGCTACCACCGCCGGGCGGAAGCGCACCGACTCTCCTGACCGCGGTCAGCCCTCGAGCAGGGTCCGGAAGGCGGCAGCGTCGAGGATCGTGATCCCCAGTTCCTCAGCCTTGGCCAACTTGGAGCCAGCCCCAGGGCCGGCCACGATGTAGTCCGTCTTTTTCGAGACGGATCCCGCTGGCTTTCCGCCCGCAGTCCGGACGGCCGCTTCTGCTTCTTCCCGGCTGAAACCCTCGATCGTCCCGGTCACGACGACCGACTTGCCGGCAAACGCACCAGACGTTGCCACGGCTGCGCGAGGCTCGGGCAACTGGCCCTCCACGCCCGCGTCCGCCAGGTCCTGGAGGACGCCTCGCCCGGGTCCGTCCGGTGTGAACCACGCCGACAGCGCCGCCGACACGGTGGGCCCGACACCGTCGATCTCCTCGAACCTGGAGGGCTCCTCGGAAGCGACCCGTTCGACGTACGCGGCCGCTCGCTCGAGCCATTCCTCGCCGGGCGGCACTTCGGTCGCCAACCAGCTGGCCAGGTCGATCGCGGTCGTCCATCCGACCTGCGGGATCCCGAGGGCCGCGATCAAACGCTCCAGGGGCCGCCGCCGCGCCTTCTGGATCGAGGCGTGCAGGTTTTCGGCACTCTTCCGGGCGAACCGCTCGAGGCCCTCGAGGTCCTCGATCGAGAGGCGATAGAAGTCACCGCGCCGCTTCACGAGACCGCGCTGGAGGAGCTGGTCAAGGACATGCCAGCCCGCGCCTTCGATGTCCATTCCGCCGCGGCCGGCAAAATGGGCGAATTCCTGGGCAACACGCGCCGGGCAGGCGAGATTCGGGCAGTAGTGACGAACCGCGCCCTCGTCCTGGGTGACGGCGGTGCCACAGACCGGGCATGCGGCTGGCATGTCGAACACGCGCTCGGTGCCCACCCGTCGCTCGGGAATCGGCCGGACGACCTCCGGGATCACGTCGCCCGCCTTCTGCAGGACGACCCAGTCGCCGATCCGGACGTCCTTGCGACGGACCTCGTCGAGGTTGTGGAGTGTGGCCCGAGCCACCGTGGAGCCGGCGACCTTCACGGGGCGCAGGTGGGCCACCGGCGTCAGTGTTCCCGTCCGGCCGACGTACGGGACGATATCTTCGAGGACCGTTTCGACCTGCTCTGGTGGGAACTTGAAGGCGATCGCCCAGCGCGGAGCCCGCGAAACCATCCCCAGCTGGAGCTGCTGGTCGAACCGATCGACCTTGACGACGACGCCATCGGTCTCGTATGGAAGTCGGTGGCGTGCCTCGCGCCAGCGCTCCGTGAACGCGATGACACCATCGATATCCAGGCCCGCCTCGCGATCGAGGTTGACCGGCAAACCGAGAGCCTGCAGGCGGCCCAGGGCCCCGGCCTGCGTGGCAATGCCAGGCGGGGCCGCGACCCCGCTGTCGTCCTCGAGCAGTTGGTAGAACCAGGCCGACAACTTCCGGCCTGCCGTCACGCTGGAATCGATCTGGCGCAGGGAGCCCGCGCCGCTGTTGCGTGGGTTGGCGTAGAGCGGCAGGCCGGCCGCCTCGCGCTCCTCGTTGATGCGCGCGAATTCGGCCTTCGGCATGAAGACCTCGCCCCTGACAGCCGCGGAAATCGGCTCGACGAGTCGATCCGGAATGACCGAGATCGTCCTGAGGTTGGTGGTCACGTCTTCGCCGGTCGTGCCGTCGCCACGCGTCGCGCCGCGGACGAACCGTCCCCGCTCGTAGCTCAGAGAGACGGCAAGGCCGTCGATCTTCAGCTCGGCGACGTAACGGAGCTCGGGCGCAGGCTCGGGAGCGGCCGCGAACCCAAGCGCCCTGCGGACCCGTGCGTCGAACGCCCGAAGCTCGTCATGGGAGAAAGCGTTGCCGAGCGAGAGCATCGGCCGCGAATGCCGGACCTCCGAGAACTGGCTGGCAACGCTCGATCCGACGCGCTGCGACGGCGAATCGCCGGTGACCAGCTCCGGATTGGCCGTCTCCAGCGCGACCAGCTCACGCAGCTGGGCGTCGTATTCAGCGTCCGTCAGCTCCGGGGCATCCTCCTCGTAATAGCGCCGATTCGCGCGGTGGAGCGAAGCACTCAGCTCCGCATGGCGCGCGGCGGACAGCTCTGCGTGGCGGGCGGACAGCTCCGCGTGGCGGGCGGCGTCGTCTGTCATCGGGCGGCTCGCACCACCAGGTCCCGGCGCAGCTCCCCGGCCAATTCGGCAACCGCCTCTGGTGTCATCGAGGCCGACGTAGAGAGGATCATCGGCATGCCGGCCGCGGTGGCCGCACGTGCCATCGCGGCCTCGGCATCGGGGTGGGCCATCGCCTGCGCGGCCATCGGCGCGACGGCAATCGGGAGTGCGCTCCCGCGTCCGAGGAAGATGCCCGAGAGATCGATGGTTCGAATGTCCCCGAGGACTCGCGGCAGGAACCTGAACTGCCGCCACGCGGCGTCGTTCTCGGCCAGCGTGATCTCGTCCCACGATCCTCCGGCGAGGTAGTCGAAGTTCGGCCCGCTCATCCGTTCGCGGGCGGGCGCCTCGAACTCGTGGAGGTTGACGATTGCCGCAAGAGCCTCTGGACCAAGTCGCGGGGCCATCAGCCGATCAGGTCCAGGCCTGCGAGGGACGCGAGCACGGTCTTGCGGCCGATCTGTGGATCACGAAACGCCACCGTGACCTCCTCGTCGGATCGCGTCAGCTTCGAGGTGACGACGATACCGTCGCCCCAGCGCGCATGGCGGATCCGATCGCCGTCCCGGTAGCGGCGCTCGCCCGGGATGATCGGGCGCGGCTCCCGGACGGCTGGTGCCGCAGGTCTGGCGCCGAACCTGCGATCACTCCCCTCTTCGGGTTGCGGCACGTCCACAGCGTCGGTGTCGTCCCAGGCCTCGACTCGCCGGCCGAATGTGCCGGACTTCGCGCCTCCGGCAAACGCGTCGCGTTTCGCGGCGAGATCGCGCGTGGGCCTGAACGTCTCGCCGGCTCGCGGTGCACCGGGGCGCCCGCTGCCCTCGCGAAACGCGCCCCGCCCGCCGCCACGTGTCCCCGTTCCGAAGCGGGTCGCGCGCCGCCCAAAGACCATGCCCAGGTCATCGGTGGCATCGGCGTCTCCGGCCCCGTCGCCGGCCATGAGTCGCGGCCCGGCCATGAGCGCCGCCGGGATCTCCAGGAGAAACCGGGACGGCTCGGCCATCCAGCCGCCGGGACCGCGGCGCGTCACCCGCTGCCAGGCATGGGAGAGATAGAGGCGCTGCTTGGCGCGGGTCATCCCGACGTACGCCAGGCGACGCTCTTCCTCGAGAGGCGCGGGATTGGGATTGAAACCCGATTCGGCCTCGATGGCGCGGTTGGTCGGGAAGAGCCCCTCCTCCATGCCGGCAATGAAGACCACCGGGAACTCCAGGCCCTTGGCCGCGTGCATGGTGATCAGCGACAGCTTGTCGGCATCCGATTCGTACGAGTCCTGGTCGGCGACGAGGGCCGTCTCCTCGAGCAATCGATCGAGGGCATCATCGGGCGACAGGTCGTCGTAGCGCGTCGTGACCTCGCGGAGTTCGAGCAGGTTGGCCCACCGTTCCTCGCCCTCCTCGGTTCCATCGGCCAGCATCGCCCGATACCCCGACCGCTCCAGCACTTCATCGACGAGTTCGGGCAGCGCCAGCGAGCCGACCCGGGTCCGGAGACGCCGGACGAGGACCACGAAATCCGCGATCGACGTGCGGGCTCGTGCAGTCAGGTCCGGGACCCCGCCATCGGCCGCGGATTCGAGCGCCGTCCAGTAGGGCACGGTCTCGCGCGCCACGACCGCGCGGATGACCTCGATGGTCTTGTCCCCGATCGAACGCGCCGGCACGTTGATGACCCTCTCGAAGCTGACCGAGTCGGCATCAGAGCGCAGGATCCGGAGATACGCGAGCGCGTCCTTGACCTCCTTTCGTGCGTAGAACCGTGTGCCGCCGACCACCTGGTAGTGGATCCCGTATCGCAGGCACGATTCCTCGATCGCCCGGGACTGGGCGTTGGTCCGGTACAGGACCGCGATGTCACGGAGCTTGAAGGTCCCGTTCCCGTCGTCCGCGCGCCGGGTGAGCGCGGATCCCCTCGCCCCGGTCAGCTCCTCGACCCGCCGGGCGATCCACTCGGCCTCTTCCTCCTCGTTGTAAGCCTCGAAGCGATCGATCAGCTGGCCCCGATCGTTCTTCGTCCAGAGCTTCTTGTCGGTCCGGGCCTCGTTCTTCGAGACGACGGCGTGCGCAGCGTCGAGGATGTTCTGGGTGGAGCGGTAGTTCTGCTCCAGCTTGACGACGGTCGCGTCTGGCCAGTCGCGCTCGAAATCGAGGATGTTGCGGATATCGGCGCCGCGCCAACCGTAGATCGACTGGTCGTCGTCCCCAACGACGGCGAGATTGTGGTGACCGGTTGCAAGCGCCTTGATCCAGAGGTACTGCGGGCGGTTCGTGTCCTGGTACTCGTCCACGTGGAGATAGCGCCAGCGTTCCTGGTACTTCTTCAGCGTCGCGGGCGATTCGACGAACAGGCGGACCGCCTCGAGCAGGAGATCGTCGAAGTCGAGGGCATTCGAGCGCTTGAGCGCATCCCGGTATTTCCGGGCGAGACGAGCGATCTCGACGAGCGCGCCGGTCGCGACTCGAAGTGGCGGGATCTCGGTCGGGTCCACCATGTCGTTCTTGGCTCGACTGATCGCGCCCAGGATCGCCTGCGGCCGGGTCTCACCCTTGGCGTCGAGGCCTTCCTCGCGCAGGATCTGCTTCATCAGCGCGACCTGGTCCTCGGTGTCATAGATCAGAAAGCGCCGGTCCAGGCCGATTGCCTCGCCATCGCGCCGGAGAACCCGGGCACACAGCGCGTGAAACGTCCCAGCCTCGACCTCCTTGCCAGCCTCGCCGACGAGGCGGACGATCCGTTCGCGGAGTTCCGCGGCGGCCCGGTTCGTGAAGGTCACGGCGAGGATCCGCCACGGCGGCACACCATGGACCCCGACGAGATAGGCCACGCGATGAGCGAGGACCCGGGTCTTGCCGGAACCCGCGCCGGCCAGGATCAGGACGGGGCCATCGGTCGTGGTGACGGCGCGCGCCTGTTCGGGGTTGAGCCGGGCCACGATCTCGCGCTCCCGGGACGCGGCAGCATCGGCGCGACGGCGCTCGGCTCCGGGGTCAGGCGGCGCCGCCGGATCGACTGGTTGCGTCGCCGCATCGGCCTCGCGGAGCCAGGCGGGCTCGGCAGCGGTGGATGGGGCGTCATCAACGTCGTCGAACAGGGTCCCGGAGTTCTCGTCGGCCGGCTCGGAGGCGACCTGGGCGTCGTCCGCGCGGCTCCGCGGACTCGGTTTCGAGCGGCCGCGCGTGCGCGATTCGGGATTGGTGGG
The DNA here is from genome assembly GCA_038328755.1 of Candidatus Limnocylindrales bacterium. GTDB lineage: Bacteria > Chloroflexota > Limnocylindria > Limnocylindrales > CSP1-4 > UBA5189. The sequence continues at coordinate 2,855 of JBBQMH010000068.1, read as the reverse complement.
ACTCACAGGCCCATTGTAGGGCGGGGCCCTCTCCTCGAACCCCTGCACTCGCTGGCCGCGCCTCCCTTCGGCGCTAGTTGACCTGGTCGGCTGGCGGCGCAGTGATGGTCACGGACTTGTTCCAGTCGCTCAGGCGGAACGCCAGCGTCAGGTCGCCGACCGTGGAGCCCTTGACAGATACCGTCGCCGTTGCCGGGTAGAGCGTGTCCTTCTCGACCAGGAGCGTCACCACGACAATCGCGTCGCCCAGGTCCGTACCCGGCATGAGCGTGGCGAGATCGGCGGCCGTCAGGTCGATCTCGATCCGGTAGCAGCTCGTCGATCCGCAGGATGCGTCGTCCTTCCTGGTCGGCCGGACTTCCGGCCTGGCGAGGAAAGCCGTAACCGATTTGATGACCGCGTCAGGATCGGTCGGACTGGTGGCGTCGGTGGCGCCCTTCTCGTACTTGTCGCCGGACAGGGAGATCTTCGTCCACGTGTCGGGACCGATGACGACGATATCGACGCTCAGTCCGAGGAACGCAGGCACGGCGGCGCTGACATGCGAATTGTGGTTCCTGAGGTCAAGGTCGGCCGTGAGCGTGGTCCCCGCCAGGCTCATATCGGTGGCTTGCCCAGGATCCGTCAGGTTCAGACTCAGGGTCCCGTCCACTTCGGCCACGAGATGAACCGAGTCCGCCCCCTCAAACGCCGCGACCGACCTCGTCAGAATCGCGCTCGGAACCTTCAGATCCGGGGTCCCGATGCCGCACGCGCCGAGGCCGAGGGCGGTGAGAACGATCAATGCGATTGCGCGACGTTGCACGATGTGGGCTCTCCGCGGGGAGCCCAGGTACCGGGCTCCGCGTCAGGGTCGCGGCGCCACGCGGGACTGTCAAGCGCGCGGAACGATCGGCAGCGAATCGGCTCCCGGTGCGACGCCTTGCGGCGGTGGCAGGTCGTCCGTCCCGGCTCGGAGGCCGCGAACGCTCGGGATGGCAAGCATGACGAGCGTGGAAACGATATTGAGTCCCCCCGCCACCAGGAGCGCTTCGTTGACGCCAACCGCATCCGATAACGGCCCGATCAAGGCATACCCGATCGGATTCAGCGCCACGGATCCGAACCAATCGAACGAACTGATTCGCGAGATGGCGTGCGCCGGGATCCGCGCCTGGAGGGTCGACGTCCAGACCGCGTTTCCAATGGCGAAACCGGCCCCGCTGACGAAGGCGATCGCCATGATCACCCAGACGGGTGCGCCAAGACCGAGGAAGAGCAGCTCCAGACCCGCCGGAAAGACCACGACCAGCGCCGCTACGAGCGGGCGGGAGAATCGGAGCCGCAGCGCGGCCAATCCCCCCAGGAACGCGCCCGCCGATTCGAGGGCGAGGATCGCTCCCCAGGCACCCGGCCCCCCGAGCTGTGTCTTCGCGACAAATGGCCCAAGCACCAGGAGGGCGGGAAAGAAGGTCAACTGGAAGAAGCCGAATCCAACGATGACGGCCACGAGCCACGAGCGCGATATGAACTCCGACCACCCCTCGCGCAGATCCTGGATCACGCTGCGCCCTGTAATCCGGACCGTCCGGAGCAGATTGAGCCTGGACAGAAGGAAGGCACTCGCCCCGAACGTCACGCCATCTGCCATGAGTGCCCAGCCGGGCGCGGCGGCCGCGACCAGCAGCGCGCCGATTGCCGGTCCGGCGATCTGCACGGTTGAGCTGGATAGCCCGAGCAGGGCGTTCGCGCGCTGAAGGTTCGCCTTCGCGACCACCTGCGGGACCAGCCCCTGAAAGGCTGGCCTCGCGAAGGCGTTCACGGCTCCATAGAGGAGCTGCAGGACGACAACGGCGACGAGCGTCGCGTTGCCCGTCAGGAAGAGCCACGCAGTCGCGATTTGCGCAACAGCCCTCAGCGCGTCTGATGACACGAGAACGAGATGCCGTGGCAGTCGATCGCTCCACACCCCCCCGAGCAGGAGCAGGACGACCATCGGGATTTCCCGCGCGAGGATCACGATCCCGAGTTCGCCAGGCCCACCGATATTGAGCACTGCGAACGCCAGCGCCACGTTGGCCATCGAGCCACCGAAGTTCGAGACCGACGTCGCCGCGAACAGCAGCCGGAAGCGGTGCTCGCTCAGGGGCTCAAAACCAGACGGTAAGCGCATCGGCGGACTCTACTTCACGGCGCACTGACCAGGCAGCGGTCCCGGTGCATTCCGCGCCCCGGAATCGAATGAGCCCGGCCTTTCGGCCGGGCTCATCAGTGTTGCGAGTTCGATGGACTAGAAGTCCATGTCTCCGCCGCCGCCGTGGCCATGGCCACCGCCGGCTCCATCCTTCTTCTCCGGGATGTCCGTGACGAGCGTTTCCGTCGTCAGGACCATCGCGGCGATCGAGGCTGCGTTCTGGAGAGCGGATCGGGTCACCTTCGCGGCGTCCACGATGCCCTTCTTGAACATGTCGCCGTACTCACCCTTGAGGGCATCGTAGCCCTCGCCGGCCTTCAGACCCTTGACCTTGGCCACGACGACTTCACCGGACAGGCCGGCGTTGTCGGCGATCTGGCGGGCCGGGGCCTCGAGGGCCTTGCGGACGATGTCGACGCCAACCTGGGCATCGGGGCTCAGCTTGATCTTGTCGAGGGCCGGGATGGCCTGCAGGAGGGTGGTGCCGCCGCCGGCGACGAGGCCCTCTTCAACGGCCGCTCGGGTCGTCGAGAGTGCATCCTCGATGCGGTGCTTCTTCTCCTTGAGCTCGACCTCGGTGGCCGCGCCGACCTTGATCACGGCCACGCCGCCGGACAGCTTGGCAAGTCGCTCCTGGAGCTTCTCGCGGTCGTAGTCCGAAGTGGTGTCCTCGATCTGGGCC
>JBBQMH010000067.1:0-11699 GCA_038328755.1 Candidatus Limnocylindrales bacterium | reverse complement strand
ACCGGTCGCCGGCATGCAGAAAGGTCCGGTCCTCCTCGTCATGCCGACGGCGATCCCATCGGTCGTGGCCGCGGAACTGGTCCGCCTCGCCCCGGCCCGGGTCGTCATCCTCGGCGGCACCGGCGCCGTGTCCGATGCCGTCAAAGCCGTGCTCGCCTCGATGTTCGGGGCACTGTGATCACGGAAGCTCCCCAGCCGGTATCGCGTTCCGGCCCCGCGTCGTCACAGGCTAGACTCGCCACCATGGCAACGCCGGACGATCACGGAGCAGCGACATCTGACGGTCTTCTCGGGACCGGAGCGTGGGTCGTCCTGCCGACGTTCAACGAGGCCGAGAACCTGCCGGGCATCGCCGCGGGGATCCTCGCCGCCCTGCCGGGTGCCACGTTGCTGGTGGTCGATGACAACTCGCCCGACGGCACGGGCGTCCTGGCCGACGGTCTCGCCGCAGCCGACCCGCGCGTGCGGGTCCGCCATCGGACGGCGAAACAGGGTCTCGGCCGGGCCTATCTCGATGGATTCCGGGTGGCCCTCGACGCCGACGCGCAGGTGATCATCCAGATGGATGCCGACTGGTCCCACGATCCTGACTCGCTGCCGTCCCTCGTTGGGCCTATCACCCGGGGGGACGCGGACCTCGTCGTGGGCAGCCGCTACGCCCGCGGCGGACAGGTTCTCGACTGGGGACTCGGACGGCGTCTCGTTTCGCGCGGCGGCAGCCTGTTCTCGCGGGTCATGCTCGACCTCCGGCCGCACGACCTGACGGGTGGGTTCAAGGCCTGGCGCGCGGCTTCGCTGGCGGCGATCGAATTCGAAGGGATCCACGCCGGCGGCTACGTCTTCCAGATCGAGATGACCCATCGGGCATCGCGAGCCGGAGTCCGCGTGACAGAGGTGCCGATCACCTTCCGGGATCGGCGAGTCGGCCAGTCCAAGATGTCCCGGCGGATCATCGTGGAGGCGCTGCTCGTGGTCGTCCGGCTCAGGGCCGAGGAGCTCCTGTCCGGAGTCCGTCGTCGCTGAGCGAGCCTAGCGCTCCCTGGTTCCCTGGTCCGGCGGTGTGCCCTCCGCGATCGTGTAGTCGTACGACAGTGCAAGGACCTGGACGTAGGTCTGCCCCGCCGTCAGGGTGACGGCTTGGCCATCGGGTCCGAAGAGGAGCGTCGGAGCGTCGATCGCGGCCTTCTCCCAGGTCCCATGGATCACCTGCCCGTTGGACGAGATGATCGCCTCGCCCGAGCCGACGTCCTCCGCCTCCAGCCGCTTCTTGCTGGGATGTCCATCGTTGAGCGGACCGAACCGCACCTTCAGGATCACCACGTTGCTCGGCGCGATGGGTTGGCCGTCGCCCGCGTCCATCTGCTGCGTCGTGGACTTGTTGATGAACCGGGGGTAGGTGTTCGTCAACGCGTCGTATCGATAGGTGATCGTCTCGTACGGGTAGGTGACGACGATCGACATTCCGGTCGGGCGCTGCCAGGTCGAGCCAGCCGGCCCGAAGGTCCACGTGGGCGTCATCGGGACATCCGCGGCCCCGACGATCTTCGCGATCGCGCGAAGTTGTTCGCCGTCGGTGTACTCGTTGTGTGGTGCCGATCGCGTCTTGTCCCGCCACATCTGGGTGCCCTCGAACCGGAACCCATCGGCGTTATAGACGAGCTCACCCCGGCCCTTTGAGCGGAGGGTCGCGAGGGCGTTCGGCGCACCACCGACGTGGATGTACAGCGCCTTCCACTCGGAGGCCCATTCGATGAAGTACTGGCGAGCACTGCGGATCGGGCCAACCGTGCCCGGTACGGTCTCCTGGAAGATCATCATGTAGCGCGGAATTCCGCCCTCGGCCGGGACCTGCCAGACCTGGGATGCAGCGTTGAATCCCGACTGTGGCCGCGCGTCCAGATGGTCATCGACCATGACCGCGACGACGTGCTGCATCGACGCATCCACCGATACGGGCAGGCCCGTGAGCGGAGCCGGCACGACCACTGGCGTCGGTTCGGGGGTCGGGGTCGGCGCCGGCGTGGGCACCAGGACCCCGAAGTCCGTGGGCGATGGCGAAGGGCTGCCCGTCAGGCCAGGCGCGAGGGCCGGGTCGCCGCCCGTGGAGGGCGCCGGGCCTCCGCTCACCATCGTCGCGGCGAGGGATCCAGCACCCACCCCGACGACCGCCGCGAACACCAGCAGGCCACTCAGCATGATCGTTCGTGCGCCGTTGCCGGCAGGGCTGAAATTCGGAATCTTCACCCGGACCTCGTCGAGCGGGCTCTTCGGCCGCGCCGGGCGCAGAATAGCGGAGCGTGCCGAGACTGATGTACCACGAGGTTTCTGACGATGACCAGCAACGATCCTGACGCCACCCCGCCAGTTGCAACGAAGCCCCGCCGCAGTCGGGCGTCCACGAAGGCCGTGAAGCCCATTCCGCCCACCGAGCCCGAGCCCGTCGTCCAGCTTGACGAGGCCCCGCCCGGGATCGATGAGGACGGCGCCTGGATCGAGGCGGACGCCGTGGAGGTCCACCAGGGAGCCATCGGACGGGTCGATGCGACCGACGTGGCCGTGACCCAGGGGGCCATCGGAGCCGCGCGCGCGGACCGCGTCTCGGTCGAGATGGGCGCCCTGGGAGCGGCCCTCGGCGGCGAGGTGAGCGTCTCGCAGGGTGCCGTCGGCACGATCCTCGCCCGCGAGGTTCGCGTGGAGCAGGCGTTCGTGCGGACGCTGGTCGCCCAGGAGGTCTCGATCCACCGGCCATCGGCCGTGGTCTTCCTCCTGGCCCAGAAGGTTTCCGGCGAAGTCAAAGTGCTCCTCGACTGGCGCGGCGCGCTCGCGTTCGGAGCGGCATTCGGGATCCTGTCGAACCTCCTCGGTCGGGGCCGGCGAAAGTCCTGAGCGTGCCCTTCGATATACTTCACCGCCAGTCTCCGGTCATCGCGCCGGGACGATCCATCGAAGTCGCGCTGCCCTCGCGCGCGCCTCGGAGCCGCAGCAGGAGCCACGAAACGCCTTGGTGATCGACTCGACCGCGCGGGTCCATCCAACCGCCGATCTGGAAGACGACGTGGTCGTCGGCGCCGGTACGAGTATCTGGCATCGAGCCCAGATCCGGACCGGGGCACGGATTGGCGCGGAGTGCGTCATCGGACGGGATGTCTTCATCGACGAGGGCGTCCAGATCGACGATCGCGTGAAGATCCAGAACGGGGCACTCGTTTACCACGGCGTGACGGTCGAGAGCGGGGTCTTCATCGGCCCCGGTGCGATCCTCACCAACGACCGCTATCCGCGGGCAATCACCCCAACCGGCGAGCTTGCCCGGGCCGACGACTGGGTCGTCAGCCCGATCGTCCTGCGTCACGGCTCATCGATCGGTGCGGGTGCGGTCGTCGTCGCGGGTACGGAGGTCGGGAGCTTCGCGACCGTCGGCGCCGGGGCAATCGTCACGCGCAACGTGCCGGCCCATGCCCTGGTCGTCGGAAGCCCTGCCCATCGGATCGGCTGGGTCTGCGCCTGCGGTTCGCGTCTCCTCGACGCTGACGGGGAACCAGCACAGGCAAAGCCGCCGCCCTATGCCACGCATCCCGAAATGCACTGCGGCACCTGCAGCCGCTCGTATCTGTTTCATCCAGACGCCGATGCGCTCGAGGAGCGCCCACGATCTGCCCAGGGAGTACCCGCATGATTCCAATTGCTCGCCCGGATCTCGGACAGGAGGAGATCGACGCCGTCGCCGACGTAATCCGCTCCGGGATCATCGCCGCCGGACCGCGCGTCCGCGAACTCGAAGCGGCCTGGGCCGAATACTGCGGGGTCCGCCACACGATCGCGGTCGCCAACGGGACGCTCGGGCTGATGGCCATCCTGGATCAGCTGGGGATCGGGCCGGGTGACGAGGTCATCACGGTCAGCCACACCTTCGCGGCCACTGCCAACGCCATCCTGTCGACGGGTGCCGTGCCGATCTTCGTGGATATCGAGCCCGACACCTACCTCATCGACGCGAAGCGGATCGAGGCGGCGATCACGCCCCGAACCCGAGCGATCATGCCGGTCCACCTGTTCGGCCTCGTGGCGGACATGGACATGATCGGCGCCATCGCCGATCGGCACGGACTCGCGGTCGTCGAGGATGCCTGCCAGGCGCATGGCGCCACGTTCCACGGGCGGAGGGCCGGGAGCTTCGGGCACGGGGCGTTCAGCCTGTACGCCACGAAGAACATGACGACCGCCGAGGGCGGCTTCATCACCACCAATGACGACGCGCTGGCCGACCGACTCCGCTTGTACCGCAACCAGGGCATGCGCACCCGCTACCAGTTCGAGATGCTCGGCTACAACTACCGAATGACCGATATCAACGCCGCCATCGGCCTGGTTCAGCTGTCCAAGCTCGACCGCAACACGGCTCGTCGACAAGCAATCGCCGCGGCGTATGGCGCGGGCTTCGCGGACCTGCCCGTGAAGACGCCCGCCGTCCCGGATGGCCGAACGCACGTCTACCACCAGTACACGCTCGATGTCGGTCCAGAGCGGGACGCGATCATCGAGGCGATCAAGGCCGGTGGCGTCGGCGCGGACATCTACTACCCGATCCCGGTCCATCGCCAGCCGTATATCCAGGAACGCGGCCTGCATGCCGACCTGCCGTTCACTGATCACGCGGCAGAGCGCACGATCGCGCTGCCGATGTACCCGGGCATGACGCCCGAGGATCAGGCAACCGTGATCGAGGTCGTTCGGGCCGCCGTGCTCGATCGGGCCGGGGTGGGCGCCTCCGCATGAGGTCCATCGCGTGACGGCCACGTGGCGCCCGGCCGGCGGTCGAGAGATCCGGGTCGGGCTGGCCGGCCTCGGCTCGATGGGCCGGAACCATCTTCGCGTGATCAGCAGCCGGCCCAACGTCCGGTTGGCAGCCGTGGCAGATCCGGACGCCGCGGCCCTGGATGCTGCCGCCGGGCAGAGCGGCGCCTCGAGTTTCAGCGAACCGCTCGCCATGATCGCCGAAGCGGAACTGGATGCCGTCGTCATCGCCGCGCCGACGACCATGCACCTGCCCCTCGCGCTGGCGGCCATCGAGCGGGGCGTCGCCGTGCTCGTGGAGAAGCCGCTGGCGCCCACAGTTGACGAGGCGCTCCAGATCACCGCTGCCTCGCGAGCGACGGGCGTGCCGGTCCAGGTCGGGCATGTCGAACGGTTCAATCCCGCCGTTCGCGAACTCGGGCGTCTCCTCGGAGAAGGTTGGCTGTCCACGGTCTATGCCATCAGCTCGCGACGGGCGGGGCCGTTTCCGGCCCGGATCCGCGATGTCGGCGTGACGATCGACCTGGCGACCCACGATGTCGACATCTGCTCCTGGATCGCCGGTGAGCGCCCGATCCGCGCGCACGCCGAGACGGCCCAGCGCATCCACGCCGATCACGAGGACCTGTTGTTCGGGCTCCTCCATTACCCGTCCGGCGTCGTGGCCCAGCTCGACGTGGACTGGCTGACCCCGGCCAAGCGCCGCCAGCTGACGGTGATGGGTGCCGAGGGCATGTTTGAGCTGGATTACCTGACCCAGCGACTGACCTTCACTCGCGCCACCGACCTGACGAACCCGCGCCTCATCGCCGGCTACGCACCGACCTTCGAGGGCGACATCGTGGAGTTGCCGGTGCCGACCGGGGAGCCACTGGCGCTCGAGCACGATGCGTTCATCCGGGTCGTCCGCGAAGGGGGGCGCCCCGAGGTCGATGCCGAGGACGGCCTGTGGGCCGTCGGGATCGCCAATGCGCTGATCGATTCGGCCGCTGGTCGCGTTGTCGTCGCCCTCGACGGGCTGTCGGCGATGGTGGCGGCCTCGCAGCAATGAGCATCGTCACGCGCCCGAGCGGCGGGGCGAGCCTGCTTGGCGGGTCGATCGTGCTGCCGGCTAACCCCTGCGCGCACGAGATGCCGCCGCGCCGCGTCAACCCCTGGATCGGCGAGTCCGGGACTGTGGGAACTGTTGCGGTCATCGGGGCCGGCAAGATGGGCCTGCCGCTCGCGGCTCAGTTCGCGGGGCACGGCTGGGATGTCATCGCGGTGGATGTTCAGGCGGCCGTGGTCGAGGCGATCAACGAAGGGCGCTCGCATATCGGCGAGGAGCCGGGTGTCGCCGAACTGGTCGCCGAGGCCCATGCCGCTGGGCGCCTAGGGGCGACGCTCGATGGCGCCGCCGCTGCCAGGGATGCGGATGTCGTCGTCCTCATCGTGCCGGTCATGCTCGACGCCGCCAATCAGCCCGACTACCGGTACATGGATGCGGCCGTGGCGGCCATTGCGCCCGGAGTTCACGAGGGCAGCCTCGTGATCTTCGAGACCACGTTGCCGGTCGGGGATACGAGGGGGAGATATGCGCCCCAGCTGGAGGCTGCCACAGGTCTCCGCTCGGAGGCGGACTTCCTGGTGGCGTTCTCGCCCGAGCGGTTGTACTCCGGGGCCGCGCTCCGGAACCTGGCCACCTACCCGAAGCTCGTCGGCGGGCTCGGTCCAACCTCGACCGACCGCGCGGCCGCGTTCTACGACGGTGTGCTCGATGCGGAGGTCGTGGCAATGTCATCGGCGGAGGCCGCCGAGTTCTCGAAACTGGCCGATACGACCTATCGGGACGTCAACATCGCCCTCGCCAACGAGTTCGCCGCCTATGCCGACCGCGTCGGGGTGGACATTCGCGAGGTCATCGCCGCCGCCAACAGCCAGCCGTACAGCCACATCCACCAGCCCGGTCTCGGGGTCGGTGGGCATTGCATCCCTGTCTACCCCCGCTTCCTGCTGTCGCGGGCGCCGGAGCTCACCCTCGTCGCCCGGTCACGCGAGGTGAACGATGGCCAGATCGACATCGCGCTCGAGGCGGTCCGGAAGGCACTCGGAGGGCTCGACCGCGCGCCAATCCTCGTGCTCGGGCTCACCTATCGCGAGGGCGTGAAGGAGCTTGCGCACTCGCGTGCGCTTCCGCTCATCGCAGCGTTCCGTGCCGCCGGGGCCAACGTGCTGGCCCACGATCCGATGCTGTCCGACGAGGAAGTCCGGGCGCTGGGGGCCGAACCGTACGCCTGGGGCTCGACCCTCGACGTCCGGGCGATCGTCACGCAGACGGCCGATGCCCGGTGGCGCGAACTGGACCCGGCCTGGTTCCCGGAGCTCTTGATCCTCCTCGACGGGCGAAACAGCCTCTCGGCGCTGGGGCTGCCGGCCGGCGTGGCATATCGAGGAATCGGAGTCGGCGGGCGCCGCTAGCCGCGAGCGCTGGTCGCGCGGTGCCCGGCTACCCTGTGGGCGTGAAGATCGTCAGCGTCGTCGGGACGCGCCCCCAACTAATCAAAGCGGCGGCCCTGCAGCCCGCGCTTCGGGCACGCCATGACGAGGTGTTCGTCGACACCGGTCAGCACTGGGATGAGTCGATGGCCGGGTCGTTCTTCCGGGAACTCAGCCTTGCCCGGCCCGACCACACGCTCGGCGCTGGCGGTGGTTCGCACGCCGAGCAGACGGCCGCCATGCTCCTGGGCATCGAGCCGATCCTCGTCACGGAGCGACCGGACGCGGTCCTCGTCTACGGAGACACGAATTCGACACTCGCCGGCGCCCTCGCCGCGGCGAAGCTTGGGATCCCGGTTGCTCACGTGGAGGCGGGCCTGCGGAGCTTCGACCGGCAAATGCCCGAGGAGCTCAACCGCGTCCTGGCGGATCACCTGGCCACCTGGCTGTTCGCACCGACCCGGACCGCCGTTGACAACCTCCGAGCCGAGGGGATCACGAGCGGCGTCGCGCTCGTCGGCGACCTCATGCAGGACCTCGCCGCCCGGGTTGGTGCGGAGGTTCGCGAACCGGGGGTGCTAGGCAACGTGGCCGAGAAGCTCGTCGCCACGGGAGTCCGGGTCACTCTCCGGCCCGGTGGCTACTGTTACGCGACGATCCATCGGGCTGAGAACCGCACGCCCGAGGCGATCCGAGCCTGGGTCGAACTGCTCTCCCGGGCCGCCAGCCCGGACCGTCCAGTCATCCTCGCGCTTCACCCAGGTACGCGCGTCGCGTTGGAGGCTGCCTCTGCGCGCCTTGGGCCGGACGTGATCGTCGTCGACCCGCAGACGTACCGGACCTCGCTCGCGCTGCAGATGCATGCGGCCGCCGTGCTGACCGACTCGGGTGGCATCCAGCGCGAGGCCGCCTGGCTCGGGGTTCCGTGCCTCGTCCTGCGCACCTCGACGGAGTGGCCGGAGCTGGTCGCCGAGGGATCGGGCCGGGTCGTACTGGTGGGCCTGGATGTGGACGGCGCGGTGGCCGAGTTGGACCGCCTCGCGCCATCCGTCGTCGCGCCGGCACTGGCGGCATCGCAGGCAAGTGACTTCACCCCGCACTACTCCGGGGCCGCTGATACCATCGTCGCCGCGCTCGAGAGCCGCGCAGGTGGCCCCCCCTCCTTGGCATCGGGAGATCCCTCATGAGCCGGGTCGTCATGTTCGTTTTCAACGACTGCCGGACAGATTCACGCGTGCTTCGCGAGGCTGGAACGCTCGTGGCGGCCGGGCATGACGTCACGATCGTGGCTCGCCCCACGGATGCCACGTCATCCGTCAGCGAGCGCGAGGAGCGCGACGGTTTCACGATCCTGCGTGTGCCGATCCCGCCGGGGTATCGATTCTTCCGCCTCTGGCTGAAATATCCATGGCGCATCGTCAGCTGGTCGCGGGCACGTGCCGGCCGTGGCATGGGCCGCCTCCCGGGCGGCTTGACGGATCTCGCCGTCGCCGCGGGGGCGCTGATCGTCTCGGCGCCACTGAGCGTGGTCCGCGGACCCTTCTACCTCCTCGCTGGGCACCGCATTCGCACCCGGGCGCGAACGACAGGGCCAGTCCCGGACCCCGTGTTGCCCGAGTCGCTGGCCGCGCACGTCGGGTCGCCGGCTCAGGCGCCCGCGACCGCCCAGGCCCGCGCCGTGTCGCCTCGGAAACCAACACCCTTTGAGTGGTTACTGCGCTGGCGTTGGGTCATCGGTGCCTGGGCTCGTGCGGCGGCGGCCGCGGCTGGCCCAGCCGACGTGTACCACGGGCACGATCTCACGGGCCTCGTTGCGGCTATCGATGCCGTTCGTCGTCATCCCTCCGCCAGCGTGGTGTATGACAGCCACGAGATCTACCTGGAATCCGGAGCGAACGCCGAGCAGCCAGGATGGGTGCGACGCTTCATGTCCGGGCGCGAGCGCCGCTGGATCGAACGCTGCGCCGCACTCGTCACGGTGAACGAAAGCCTCGCTCGCGAACTCGGCGCCCGGTACGCGCCCAAACGCACGGTCGTGGTCCACAACTGCCCCGCACGGAGTGATGCACCAGAGCGAGGAACGGACCTGCTCCGGGCCGCGGCCGGCATCCCGGCAGGGTCGCCGGTCGCCCTCTATCACGGCGCCTTGTTTCGCCATCGCGGTCTCGAGCAACTCGTCGCCGCAGTTGCCGAACCGGACCTCGACGGCGTCCATGCCGTCTTTCTCGGCTACGGAGGGATGCGCGCCGAACTCGAGCATCTCGCGGCGACCTCGCCCGTCTCCGAACGGATCCACGTTCTGCCAGCCGTCCCGCCTGAGGAGTTGGCGTCATGGGTGGCGACTGCCGATGTCGGCGTCATCGCGATCCAGCCATCGACCCTCAACCATCGAATGTCCACACCGAACAAGCTCTTCGAATGCCTCGCGGCCGGGGTGCCGGTCGTCGCGAGTGACTTTCCGGAAATGCGCAAGATCGTGTGTGAGGACCCTCTGGGCAAGCTCGGCGAGGTCATCACCCCCGACGACGTCACGATGATCGCGAGTGCGATCCGGGCGATCGTGAGCGCACCACCCGGTGAACGGGCAGAGCTGCGCGCGCGCTGCCTGCGGGCCGCCCACGAGCGGTGGAACTGGGAGAGTGAGACGGCTGGGCTCGTCCGCCTTTATGCCGACCTCGAGCCCGCATCTTCGAGTCAACCCTGATCGGGCAGCGGTTGATAGCCCAATGACGGAGGTGCTGGTCAAACCGCAACGTGCGGTCCTCGTCCTCGCGTCGTCGGGATCGTTCGATGCCCGTGCCACGAAGATTGCCGTGGGTCTCGCCTCGCGAGGCCACGAGGTGACGATGATCGTCCGGCGCGAGCGTGGTGCCGCCCGAATGGCCGTCGATCCATCAGGATTCACCATTCGCCGGATCGGGAGTGCAGTCTCCCCCGGGCTGCCGACGCCGATTCGCCAGGCTGCTCATCTCGGGGCGATGGCCGCCCAGTGGTCTGGGGCCCCGGCCGCTGCTTCGGATGACCCGTCGACGGCCCCTCGTTCAGCGGTTTCGGGAGACCTCGGCATCGTTCATGTGATGGGCCTCCTGGCGCTGCCGGCCGGCTTCGCCATCCGGGATAGGGTGGGCGGCCGACTCGTCTATGACGCCTGCGATCTCTACCCTGATGCTGCGAGTATGGCGCGCTTCCCGGCGCTCGCCAGGCGACTCATGCGAGAGGTCGAGGGTCGATGGGCTCGGTCAGCCGATCGAGTCCTGACTGTGAATGACGGGCTCGCAGACGTTCTTCACGCCCGGTACCGAATGAAGCGCCCGCTCGTCATCCTCAATGCATCGCCAGTCCCGCCTCCCGGTGATGCAATGCCGCATCGCTTCCAGGATGCGCTCGGCCTCTCGCGGGCCACGCGGATCGTCCTCTATCAGGGTGGGTTCTCAGCCGGGCGTGGCATCGACGAACTCATCGACGCGATGGCGGACGTTCCGGATGCCCATCTGGTCCTGATGGGCTACGGGCGGCTCGAAGGTCACCTGAGGGTCCGTCTGTCCGACACTGGACTGGCCGCACGGGTCTCCATCCTGCCGCCGGTTCCGCCTGCCGAAATCCTCGACTGGGTAGCATGCGCCGACGTTGTCGCCATCCCGATCAAGGGTGACACGCTCAATCATCGGCTCGCCACGCCGAACAAGCTGTTCGAAGCACTCGCGGCCGGCGTCCCCGTCGCAGCGTCGGACCTTCCCGGTATGGCCGCGATCGTCCGGGAGTTGGACGCTGGTGCCCTCTTCGATCCCGAGCGTCGTGATTCAATCAGCGGTGCAATCCTCGATCTGCTGGCGCGGTCGCCCGAGGAGCGCACCGCCCAACGCCTCCGGGTCCGCTCCGCTGTCGCCCGGCGCTATGACTGGCGCACTCAGTTCGAACGATTGTTGGCCGAGTACACACTGCTGACAGGCCTGCCCTGGTAGGTCGCGGCGCGCTCGCCGCAGCAGGCCCGAGGCCCAACGCGCCGCGCCGCGCCGCGCCGCCCGCCAGGCCGCGCCGCGCCGCGCCGCCCGCCAGGCCGCGCCGTGCCGCGCCGCCCGCCAGGCCAAGAATCATGGCTAATGCGCGCCCTGGCAGCACTAACCAAGTAGCCGAGCTCAAGATTGGCTGCGAGTGAGCCGTCTCGGCCGCATTGAGCTGATGTGCAAGCACGGCTGAACGTGGGCGCCGGCCGGGATGCGGCACCTTGAACCGCCGGAGCGGCCTGGGCAAACACGCAACTTGGCGAGTGTCTCCCGGGGCAGCATTAGCCCGGATCCACCGAAGCTCTTCGTCCGATGGCTCGACGACGGTCGCCGGGAGGCGATCAACCCGGATCCAGGTCATGATCAGGCCCTGACCAGGGCGAACGAGGGACGGATGGCGGCCGATCTGGTCGCGTGAGACGCCCC
>JBBQMH010000066.1:0-11797 GCA_038328755.1 Candidatus Limnocylindrales bacterium | reverse complement strand
GCCGCGAGGGTCCGCTTGTGGGTATCGATCCCGATGGCTGGCATGGCTGACCTCCGGCTGGTGGCCGCGTACGATGACTGTGGGCCGGCCGGGCAGCAGTGCGTTGAGTCAAAGCCACGCTCCTGAGGCCACGGCCGGTCCGCTCGCTCCGGGGACGAGGGCACTTGTCAACGATCCGTCCCCCAACGGATGCCCGAAGGTTGAGCGGCTGCTCGCATATCCTGGCCAACGCGGAAGCCCTCACGCGGTGATCCGCAAGCCCGCTCACGTCCGCGATCGATCGCATCGGTTTCCGCTCGCGGACCATAAGGGTTCAGCCGGATCGAGGTCGACCCGGCTGAACCTAAACGAACGAGTTTGGTACCGCATACCGGATTCGAACCGGTGGTCTCCGCCTTGAGAGGGCGGTGTCCTGGGCCTCTAGACGAATGCGGCCTGTTCTCGAGCCCGGACGGGCGAGACGGCGGATGATACCAAAAGTGGGCCCGAGCGGCTCCCGCCAATCAGAGTCGATGAACCTCGAGGAAGGCCCGGACCGAGTCCGCGACCTGGGCGAAGCCTTCTTCTCCGACCACGAGCCCGTAGTGCGAATGCGCGCCAAAGGGCTCGAATGGAGCGTCCAGCCATTCCGCGAGTCGCTCGGCCGATTCGACCGCCACCTGGCGGTCGATCCCGCCACCGATCACGAGCTTGGGCACCGCCTCCAGGAGTTCCCGGTTGATCCGGATGCCGCGGAGCATGGTCCGCCGCGCCCGGCCGGACTCGTGAGGCTTCTGGCCCATCAGGTGCTGGATCCGCAGGATGTCGGAGATCGAGAGATCGCTGTGGTCACGTTGGAGCCGCTCCGGCAGTGTTTCCCAGCCGATCATCGACTTGCCGTACAACTCGGGGATCTCGCGCAACTCGTGCTGGTGAGCCGGCAGGCGAAGGTCCCCGGGCAGATGCGAGGCAACGAGCACGAGACCGGACAGCGGCTGGCGCTCGGCAGCCTTGAGGGCCAGCAGCCCACCCATACCATGGCCGATCACGACGACGCCTGGCCCGAGTCGGGCCATGACGGAGGCGACGTCCTCAACGTAGAGCTCGAAGGACAGTTCTGCGGGGTCGGCCGTCTGGCTCCAGTGATGGTTGCGGAGATTGAGGGCATGGCCTTCCCAGCCCCGGCCGGCGAAGTAGCCGAGGAACCGCTCCCAGAGCCACGAGCCGGTCAGTTCGCCGTGGACGAACAGCAACGGCTTTCGACGCGAGCGTCGCTCCGGCAGCCACGACTCGACGTAGATGCCGCGTTCGTCGAGCTCGATTTCGTCCTTCCGAATCGGCCGCCCACCGCTGGATGCCTGGGTGCGGGCGAGGATGTCGTCGGGTGTGGAATCGGGCACGGTCAGCTCTCCAGCGGATTGATGACGAGGCCGGTGATGGCCTTCGGGTAGATGTAGGTGCTCTTCTGGGGCATCACGTCGCCCTCGGCGGCAACCGCGAGGATCTCTGCGGCCGGAGTCGGATCAAGCAGGAATGCTGCGTCCGCGCCATCAGCGCCGGCATCGACGAGCGCGATCGCCTCGGCCGCATCGTGCGTGTAGATGAGGCGCTCGCCGGCAGCGATGGCCGCGGCATCAAGGCCCGCGCCCGCATCCAGCACGGCGCCGAGCATCGAAACGTCGAGCCGGCGGACCGCCTTGCCGCCAGGTCCCAGGATCGAGTCGAGCGCCTTCCGCTTCGTCTGCAGGATCCAGCCGCCGTCGCACGTCCACAGTCCCATTCGGCCACCCGAACGCGGCGGCTCGTCGCCGTCAGGTCCCAGGGAACGGAGCAGTTCGTCGGCCGTCATGCGGCGGCTCATCCTGAAGTAGCTGGATAGCACGGTTCGGAGCGTGGCGAGCCCATCGGAGCCCAGACCCCGAACAACCCGGTGGGTTGGAAGGACCAGCAGCGGTCCGGCCTCCGGTTCCAGGAGCAGCATCAGCACGAAGTCGTAGCCGTGCTCTCCGTCCTCGGTCGCAGGCGCCCCGATGCGACGCTCGGATTGGAACCGAAGCGCCGTCTCATAGCGATGGTGGCCATCGGCAATGGTCAGGGGCACACGACCCGCGGTCTCTGCCAGCGTTTCTGCCGACCCATCGGCGCCGGCCGTCACGACCCACAGGCGATGGCGGTCCCCGACCAAATCCCGGACATCGACCGCAGCCGGCCCCGCGGTGATCGCCTCTAGCAGCGGGGCAACACGGTGCCTGGGGTCGCGGTACATCGCCACGATCGGGCTGGTGTTCACATTCGTGGCCCGGAGAAGCCGATAGCGGTCCTCGCGCGGCCCGGGCATCGTCCGTTCGTGGGGCCGAATCCCCTTCCCGAATGGCTCGAGGGCCACCCGGGCGAAGAAACCGCGCCTGATCTCCGGTTCCGCCCGGCCCGGCCGTGCGAACTGCTGTTCGTAGACGTAGATCGACGGGCGTGGATCCTGTCGCAGGGCGCCTTCGCTGCGCCAGTCCGAGAGCAGCCGGGCGGCCCGTCGGTACCGGTCATCGGGATCCGGATCGCCCGATTCCTCGACCGGGAAGTCGAGCCGCACGACGTTGTGAGGCTCCCTGGCCAGCAGGTCGCGACGCATCTCTTCCCCGACGACGTCGTACGGCGGCGCGATGACGCGGCCGAGATCACCGACCACGCCGGGATCGAAGCGAAGCGCGCGAAACGGGCGGACGACGGGCACGCAGACCTCGAACTGGATCCGGCGCTACGGCCGAAGCGCCGGCGACACCGGGGATCCATCGGACCCCATCGGGTGCCGGCATCCGGATCCTACGATAGCCACCGCCGCGGCGCCCTCGATCGAGGGGTCGAGCCTCGGCGAACGCGCGGTCAGCGCCTCGGAACCCGGCCCAGGGCACGAATGGCAGTGATGCTGGCGGGGTCGTCCAGTGCCGATATGTCCCCTGGGTCCAGGCCGAGGAAGGCGGAGCGCACCACACGGCGCATGACCTTCCCCGAACGCGTTTTGGGGAGTGCGGGGACCGCGAGGACGAGTTCCGGCTTGAGGGGCTTGCCGAGCGCCTGGACGACCGCGGCCGCGATTTCGGCGCGGACACCGGGCGTGTCCGCCACTCCCGTTGCGAGGACACAGAACAGGGCGATCGACTCACCCTTGATCGGATGCGGAATGCCGATGGCCGCTGCCTCGACCACGGCCCCGACACCAACCGCCGCGCTCTCGACTTCGGCTGGCCCGACGCGCTTGCCGGCAATCTTGAGCGTGTCGTCCGAGCGGCCGTGGATGTACCAGTAGCCGGCCTCATCGATCAGGGCCCAGTCACCATGGACCCAGATCCCCGGAAATCGGGACCAGTAGGTCTCCTCGTAGCGCTCGGGGTCCCCCCAGAACCCTCGGGTCATGCCAGGCAGCGGTTGGCGGATGACGAGCTCGCCCACACGGCCACGGACCGGGGCGCCGTCCGGGTCCACGACATCGGCGGCGACGCCGATATTCGGGCCTGAGAACGACGTCGGTCGTACTGGCGTCATGAGGTTCCCGGCCACGATCCCCCCGGACACCTCCGTCCCACCGCTGTAGTTCACGACGGGACAGCGCGCCTCCCCGACCTCCCGGAAGAACCACCACCAGGGATCCGGATTCCATGGCTCGCCCGTTGAGCCAAGGACTCGGAGCGAACTGCGGTCGTGCGACCGAACGGGATCCGTGCCGTGCTGCATCAGGGCGCGGATGACCGTCGGGCTCAATCCGAGATGCGTTACTCGATGCCGCGCCACGATCGACCACAGTCGATCCGGACCCGGATGGTCCGGGGTGCCCTCGTAGAGCACCAGGCGCGCACCAAGCATCAGGGCGCCCGAGATCGCCCACGGGCCCATCATCCAGCCGAGGTCGGTGAACCAGAAGAGCGTCTCGCCGGCGCGGAGATCGAAGCAGTGCGCGAGGTCCTGGGCGGCCTTGATGGGAAAGCCGCCGTGGACATGGACCGCGCCCTTCGGCCTGCCGGTCGTGCCCGAGGTATAGATGACCATGTACGGCGACTCCGGGTCGGTCAGCGACCGTGGTCGCGTGCCTGGGAGCGTCGTTGCCGCCATTTCCTCATCCCACCAGCGATCGCGATCCGGATCCCAGTCCGCGGCCGGGGCCGCTTCGCCGAGCCGGCGGACGACGAGCACCCGCTCGACCGAAGGGGCCTCGGCAAGTGCGTCGTTGGCGGTTGCTTTCAATGGGACCGCGGACCCACGTCGGAGGAATCCATCGGCGGTGATCAGAACGGTTGCTTCGCAGTCGCGGAGGCGCGCGCCGATGGCCGTCCCCCCGTAGCCGGAGAAGATCGGCGTGAAGATGGCGCCGATGAGGCCCAGCGAGAGGACCGCGATGACCGTCTCGGGGAGCATGGGCAGCAGGATCCCGACACGGTCGCCGGGACTGATGCCGTGGCGGGTGAGCATCGTGGCCGCCCGGTCCACTTCGTCGCGCAGCTGGGCCGCGGTGAACCGCACGATCGCGCCGTCCTCGCCCTCCCAGACCAGCGCCTCGCCATCGGGATCGCGCGCCGCCCGCGGGTCGATGGCCGCAATCGCGTGATTGAAGGCGCCGCCTGTCCACCAGCGGGTCCACGCCGCCCCATCTGAGGCGTCCATCACGTCGGACGGTTTGCGCTGCCACGGGATCGCCAGATCGTCGGCCGCCGCACCCCAGAACCAGGCCGGATCCTGCGACGCGCGTGCCTGGAGCTCGTCGAGCGTGGCGACGCCGGACGCTCGCACGAATTGCGCGAGGCGCGAACTCGCCAGCTCCTCCGGTCCGGGCCTCCAGGCAGCATCGGGGACGTCCTGTCCGAAGAGCGGCCAGGGCTTCTCGGGATCAGGCACGGCCCGATCCTAGCACCGGGAGCCGGCCGCCCGAGGCGCTCGATCGACGGTTCGGATAGCCTCGCGGAATGAGAATGTCGAGGGTCCTCCGGGGCGTGGGTGTCGGACTCGCTGGCATCGTCCTGGCCGGCTGCTCGACGATCCTCCAGGCGTCTCCGGAGCCGACGCCGATGGACTTTCCCGGGATGGCCGGCGAACTGGCCGGGCGAGGGCTCGTCCTTGACCACATCGCCTCAGGAGACGCGGGCTGCACGGACCCGACCCTCATCTCGACGGCGATCGGCTTCGATGCCTCCGGATTGGGAGTCACGACGCCGGTCCATCTGCGGGTCTACATCTTCCGGACCGGTGACACCTTCGACCGAAGGCGCCCCGATGTCGACCCCTGCGTGGCCCAATGGGCCCAGGATCCGGCGACGGTCGAACTCATCGACGCGAAGCCGTATGTGCTCGCTGGCCAGGGCCCGTGGCCCGCGGCCTTCAAGGACGCGATCCGGGACGCGCTGATGGCCGCGGCAGGAAACGGCGGCTAGGCTCGCGACTGAGCGGGGGGCGCTGCCTCGGCGGCCGGTCCCGTGACTTGCGGCCGGTCCCGTGACTTGCGGCCGGTCCCGCGGCTTGCGGCAGGTCCGGCGGCTTGCGGCCGCCGCGGCTCCCCAGCTCCGCGGCCCGTCGGCCAGGCCCCACGGCCGGGCCCCAGTTCGTCAGATGATGCGCAGACCGAGGATCCGACGGGCGATGACGAGCCGCTGCACCTGGCTGGTCCCCTCCCCGATCTCGGTGAGCTTGGCATCGCGCAGGTAGCGCTCGACGGGATAGTCGGTGACGTACCCGTAGCCGCCGTGGACCTGGATGGCGGCGTTGGTCGCCCGGCTGGAAACCTCGGATGCAAAGAGCTTCGCCTGTGCAGCGACCAGGGAAAAGTCACGACCCTGGTCCTTCAGCCAGGCGGCCTTCCAGACCAGTCCGCGGGCAGCCTCGATCTCGGTCGCCATATCCGCGATCATGAACGCGACGCCCTGGAACGAGCCGATCGGGCGCCCGAATTGCTCGCGCGTCTGGGCGTACGGAACGGCGGCGTCGAGCGCCGCCTGGGCGATCCCGACAGCCATTGCAGCGATGCTGATGCGGCCACCGTCGAGGATCTTGAGGAAGGTCCGGAAGCCTTCGCCGCGCGCGCCGAGCATCTGGTCTGCTGGGATACGGCAGCCATCGAAGAACAACTCGCCCGTGGCCGACGAGTGGAGCCCGAGCTTGTCCTCGAGCCGACCGACGCGGAAGCCCGGCGTGTCGGCCGTGACGATGAACGCGCTGATCTCAGCCGACCCGTCGGCCTTGTCGCCCGTCCGGGCGGTGACGATGTAGGTCCCGGCCTGACCGGCGTTCGTAATGAACCGCTTGCCGCCCTCGATGATCCAGGTCCCGCCATCGGGCCCGTCCTCATGGATCGCGGTCGTTCGGGTGCCGCCGGCGTCGGAACCCGCCCCGGGTTCGGTGAGCCCGTAGCCGCCGATGACCTCGCCGCCGGCCATCGGGACGAGGAACCGCTGCTGCTGCTCGGGTGTGCCGGCGAGGTGGAGCGGTCCACAACCCAGTGACGTGTGGGCAGCAACAATGAGACCGAGGGAGCCCCAGACGCGGCTGATCTCCTCGATCGCGATCGCGTAGGCGAGCGTGTCGAGTCCGGCGCCGCCCTCATCCTCCGGGATCGGGATGCCGAGCCAACCCATCTCGCCCAGTCGGCGAACGATCTCGACCGGGAACCGACGCTCGCGCTCGTGCTCGTCGATGACTGGCGCGACTTCGCGAACCATGAAGTCGCGAACGGTCGATCGAAGCAGGTCGTGTTCAGCTGAGAGGTCAAGATCCATGCGAGGAGCGTAGCACTGGAGGCACTTCCATCCGGGCGTGGATCGGCTGTTTGGGCTAGCCTCAGCACATGCCCGAGCCCGCCGACCTCGCCGAACCGGACGCCCCAGCGACGGTGGCCGTGTCTGCGTTCGGCCACGAATCAGGCAACGGGCACGCTTCCGCGTTGCCATCCGCGTCATCACTCAGACGGGCGATCCTGGTGAATCTACGCCAGAGCGGCCCGATGTCACCGGATCGACTGGCAACGCATCTCGGAGCCAGCCGGACGGGTGTGCTCCAGCAATTGCACGCTCTCGAGGACGCTGGGCTGGTCAACCACGTGACCGAGCGTCACGGTGTGGGTCGGCCGCGACACCGCTACGACGTGACGCCAGACGCGCAGGACCTCTTTCCGATGGACTACGACGGGTTCGCGCGCGGCCTCATCGAGGCGATCTCGGCGGTTGGCGGTGACGCTCTCCTCGACGAGGTCTTCGCCGCGCGGCGGCGCCAGCTCGGGACCGGACTGCGGCAGAAACTCGCTGAGCGGGTTGGGCCCGACGATCCCCTGGTTGATCGCGTCCGAGCGCTCGCCGTCCTGCAGGATGCCGCCGGGTACCTTGCCGAGGTCGTTGTAGATGCCGATGGGTCGATCCGACTGCGCGAACACAACTGCGCCATCTACCAGGTCTCACGCAATGTCGAGGGCTGCTGCCAGGCCGAGGTCGAGCTGTTCCGAGATGTGCTCGGGGTCGACGTAGTTCGCGAGAGCCACATCGCCTCGGGCGACCGTTCCTGCACCTATCGAATTGGGGCAGCGCTTTCGGACTGACGCTGGCGGGTTCCGTGGCCGGGCTCGGGGCGCACGGCGCGCCGAACTGACGCTCCATCCGCGGCGGGATCACCTACGACCCGGGGTCGTGCAAGGTGCGGTTCCACCAGCCTCCGGCGGGCTCTGCGGTGTCCGAGCACCGTACCTGAGCGTGCGCTGGCTTCCGATCCGGCAACCGTGGGCGCGCTGAGCACTCCATCTGTGTCTACCACGATCCCGGATCGTAGGTGGGTCCGAAAAGCGCCCGGACGCTACTTAGTACGACCCGGGTTCGGATCTGGGGGCGCGTAGGGTGCGCGGCACCGGAACGGCTCGCTCACTCGCGGCACGGCGCGCCGGGCTGGCACACGGCCTTGTCTCGCGCCTGCTGGGCAGGATCGGCCGCTTCAGGCCTCTTCGCGCTCGACGGCCACGCGGGTCGCCGGCTGGCGCGCCGGTCCCGCCACATCGGACACGTTCCGCACGAACGAGGCCGCCATCGACGTGGCGGCCGCCTGTTCCTGCTCCTCGACCGACATGATCCCGAGCCGGCCGAGGGTCGCCAATTCGTCTCGGATGTACGTCTTGAGCATCTCCGGGCCGTCGGTCGAGATGGCGAAGCGGACCTCATTTCGGCGCAGCGTGTCGAAGATCCAGCGCACCTCGTCCCAGCCGGATACGACCTTCGTGTTGAGGTTCGACGTCGGGCAGACCTCGAGGACGATGCCGCGCTCGCGAATCATGGCCATGGCTCGCGGGTCGTAGGCGGCCTTGACGCCGTGACCGATCCGGTCCGGCTCCAGGAGTTCCACGACTCGGGCGACTTCCTCGATCGGCCCGGATTCCCCCGTGTGGACCGTGAGGCCAAGTCCGTAGCGACGGGCCCGCTGGAATAGCTTCCTGTAGTCGGCGACGCGGAAGGTCGCCGACTCGGGTCCAGCGATGTCGATCCCGACCACGCCACGGTCGCGCCACAGGATCGCCTTCTCGGCGATGATCTCGTTCAGTTCGTAGGGGAAGGCTCGGTCGAGGCAGAAGATCAGGCCCGGCTTGACCGGATACTCGAGTGACGCACGATCCATGCCGCGTACGGCGGCGGCAACGATGTGATCGAGGTCCTGCTCCCCTCCCCGATTTCGCTTCATCGGGTTGAAGCGGAGCTCCATCGTCGTCACGTTGTTCTTGCGATAGGCCCCGCCGATGACCTCGTACACGCTCCGCTCGACGGCCAGTGGCGAACTCTGGATCAGCTCGGTCCAGTGGAACAGCTGGAGGTACGTCTCGAAGGACTTCGTGGCTCGCGGGTTGACCGTGATCAACTCGCGGAACTCCCAGTAGTCCTTGGTCGGGAGTTTGATCCCCTGCGAGTGCGCAATCCCCCACATGATCGAAGGCGTGACGGCCGCACCCAGGTGGCAGTGGAGTTCGGCAAGCGGGATCGAGCGAGAAAGTTGGCGGACCATCAGCGGGAAGGATACGACCTCGGCAACGTCATACGACGAGCGGGACGACGCGGCCCGTGGCATCGAGCGTCGCCTGGCGTCGCAGGGCCTTGAGTTCGGCGCCCGGCACCTGATCGCGGGCGTGGTAGCTGGAGCGGACCAGCGGGCCTGACTCGACGTGTTTGAAGCCGAGCAACAACGCCTCGGCCTTCATCTCGGCAAATTCGTCGGGATGGTAGTAGCGCTCAAGCGGGAGGTGCTGGAGCGACGGCCGCAGGTACTGGCCGATCGTGAGGATGTCCGTGTCGACCTCACGCAGTGCCGTGAACGCTTCCGTCATCTCGGCGCGCGTCTCCCCCAGGCCGACCATCAGCGAACTCTTCGTATGCGCGAGGCGCCCGTACTCGCCGGCGTAGACCTTCGCGCGCTCCAGGACACTGAGCGTGCGATCCCACCGGGCACGCTTACGGACGGGCTTCTGCAGCCGCTTCACGGTCTCGAGGTTGTGGTTGAGGATGTCGGGGCCGGCCTGCATGACGGTCCGGAGCGGCGCCTCCTCCCCGTTGAAGTCCGGGATCAGGACCTCGACGCCCATCCCCGGAACTCGGTCTCGAAGCTGGCGAATCGTCTCGGCGAACACCCCGGCCCCGCCATCGGGCAGATCATCCCGGGCGACGGACGTCACGACCACGTGCTCCAGACCGAGGGGCGCCAGAGCCTCGGCCACGCGCCGCGGCTCGTCGTCATCGAACCAGGTCGGCTTGCCGGTCTTGATGTTGCAAAAGCCACAGGCCCGGGTGCAGGTGTCGCCCAGGATCATGATCGTGGCGGTCCGCTGATCCCAGCACTCCCCGATGTTGGGGCAGTGGGCCTCCTCACAGACGGTGTTGAGGTTCAGGTCCCGCAGTGACCGCTTGAGGTCCTGGTAGTTCTCACCGGACGGGATCCTCGCCTTGATCCAGTCAGGGTGCCGGCGGAGGGCGGCAGAGCCATCCACAGCCGGAAGGCCGACCAACCCCGCGCCGCCCATGGCGATCGAGATGGCCTCGGCCGGCGCGTGGCCGTGACCCGCGCCGGGAGGCTGGAAGATCGGAAGTTCGCGAGACATGAGGCTCTAGAAGATCGCCGTGCCGGGGCCGACGGCCTCGAGCCAGGCCTTGATATCGCGGAGGAGCGCGGCGCCACCAGCGCCGTCGTTCGCCCGGTGATCGACGCCGAGGACCATGTTCATGACGCTTCGGATGGCGATCACATCCCCGTCGGGAGTCTCGACCACGACCGGTCGCTTCGTGATCCTGTCCATCGTGACAATGCCGACTTCGGGCACGTTCATGATCGGCATGACCATGTTGGTACCGAGCCAGCCGGTGTTGTCGACGGTGAAGGTGCCGCCGCCGAAGTCATCGACGCGAAGCTTGCCCGTCCGCGAGCGCTCCGAGACATCGGCAATGGCGTGGTTGAGGCCGGAGATCGAGAGCTGATCCACGTCCCGGATGACCGGCACGATCAGGCCACCCTCAACGGCGACAGCGATCCCGATGTTGATATGGCGCTTCGCCATCAGCCCCTGGTCGGTCCAATGAGCGTTGAAGGTCGGGCTGCGTCGCAGCGCCTCCGACGAGGCCTTGACCACGAACGGCACGAAGCTGAGGGAAATGCCCTCTCGCGCCTGGTAGTCCTTCTTGTTGCGATCCCGGAAGCGCACCAGGTTGGAGACATCGACCTCCATCTGGACGTAGGCGTGCGGCACGAGGAGGGCCCGGGTCATCTGCGCGGCGATGCCCTTGCGCATCTGGGTCATTGGAACGAGCACCTCGTCCGCCCCGGGCGGGAAGGCGAGGGGCGAAGTGGTCGCGGGTGTCGTACTTGCCAGTGGCACGGGTGGCGCGGGTGTCGATGGCGCAGTGGCGACCGCCGCAGCGCCGACGGTGCTCGCGTCAGCGCCAGCGCTCGCGGGAGCGCTCGCGGGAGCCGAACTCGTGGCCGCTGCGGAGGCGGGCGCGCCGCCGGCTGCGTTCTGGCTGCCCACTGGCTTGCCGGTCCGCTGAGATTCGACGTAGTCCGTGACGTCGTCGCGGCTGATCCGGCCGCCTCCGCCGGTGCCGGCGATCATCGCCGCCTGGAGGCCGTGCTCGCGGAGGAGCCGACGAACGGCCGGGGTCATCCGCGCATCCGAGTTCCCGGCCATCTCCTGCGGCCCGCGTTCGTCCGAGCCGGCAGGCCCGGTGGTCGCGGCGGGCGCAGGGGGTGGCTCCTGCGGCTCGACGGGTGTCGTCGTCACCTCGGCGCGGGGTGGGGGTGCTTCAGCAGCGGGCGCGGTCTCTTCCTCGACAGCCGCGGGCGCTTCCTCGGTCGGCGCAGCGGCAGCCGGCGGCGGAGCATCGCTCGCCGGCGCAGTCGCGGCCGTTGGCGCGGCAGCGCTGCTGGCCGGGGCCGTGGCATCGCTCGCCGGCGCAGTCCCGGCCGTCGCCGACGAACCTGCTTCGTCGATGATCGCGATCTCGGCGTTGTTGGGGACCGTTTCGCCTTCTTCGACCAGGATCTCCTTGAGGGTGCCCTCGAACGGCGAGGGGACCTCGGCGTTGACTTTGTCGGTGATGACCTCGAGGAGCGGCTCGTACTTGGCGACATGATCGCCGGGCTTCTTGAGCCACTTGCCGATCGTGCCCTCGGCCACGCTCTCGCCCAGCTGGGGCATCGTCACCTTGGCCACTGGTCAATCCCTCCGTGAGGCGCGACGGGGATGCGCCGAGCCTGTCATGAGCCCTAGTGTCGCGCATCCACGCTGAGTGCGCCGGTCCCGACGATTCCTCGGACAGGCCCTGCGCGCCGA
>JBBQMH010000065.1:0-11941 GCA_038328755.1 Candidatus Limnocylindrales bacterium | reverse complement strand
CGAGATCCAGCGTGAGGTCGCAGCCCTCCGTGTGTCCATCGAACAGGCAGCCGAGTCCGACGCCGTGGCCGGAGCCCTGGGCGCCAAGCCGAGCAAGAAGCAGATCGGGGCGGCTTCCAGTCAGCTGGCCGGCACGATTGGTGGCACAGCCTCGCTCATAGAAACCGCTGCGATCATTGACACCGCTGGTGCCCTGCGCACGAGCGCCGGCCCTGACTCCTCGCAACTCCTCCTCATGCCGCTGCCAGATCCCGATGGCCCGCAGGTCCGAGTAGTACCCGGCGCGACCGGCGGTCTGGCCAGCCTCGAGATCGCCGTGCCGATCCTGGCAGCACCAGGATCCGGCGCGACCAGCCCCGCCCTGATCGGCACCGTCCTCGCGCTCGTTCCGATCGATGGATTGATCCGCTGGGCGAACACCGACCTCGCGTCAGCAGCGGATCGAATCGAGCTTACTGACGTGAGCGGCGCATTCGGGACTGCCGTGACGAACCTGGCACCCACCTCGGTGGTACCCGGCTCAATGATCGAGATCCAGACCGATCCTTCCGTCCTCGCGCGTGGGGTGGCGACCCTCCAGACACCCGGCCTCCGTGGCTGGCAGATCATCGCCAGCGCCCCACAATCGGTCCTCGAGCTGCCGGTGGCCGTCATCGCGGCCCTGATCGCGTTGCTCGCCCTGCTCGTCGGCTTCACGTTCTGGATGGCGCGCAAGATCATCGCCCCGGCGGCGGAGATGGAGGAGCAGCGCGCTCGGTTCCACGAGCTCTACATGACCGCTCGCGAGGCCGCGTTGCAGGACAGCCTGACCGGACTCGGTAATCACCGCGCCTTCCAGGAGGCCCTCGCCCGGATGGTCGAGCAGGCGCGGCGCTACAACACGAGCTTCTCGCTGGTCATGCTCGACATCGACGAATTCAAGCTGGTCAACGATGCCCGCGGCCACGCCACGGGCGATGAGCTCCTGATGGAGGTCGGCGATCTCATCCGTGGGGCCACGCGCGGCGCCGACGTCGGCTTCCGGATCGGAGGAGACGAATTCGCCATTCTTCTCGCCGAGACCGATGTCGATGGCGCGCTGGTGGTCGCCAAACGAATTCTCAGCCGGGGCCTGGAGGACCGCGCCCATGGCCGCTATCGGGCGCCGATCTCCTTCAGCGCCGGCATCACGGAGTGCCCGCGGGGCGGCACCGAGCGTCTCGAGCTGACCGCGCAGGCCGACGCCGCGCTGTACCGCGGGAAGCGTGAGGGCCGGACCGTCGTGAACGTCTACGACCCGGAGTTGGACCGCGGCCACGTCGATGGCAGCATGCGCTCCGAACTGTCGGCGGCGATCTCGACCGTCATCGAATCGCGGGGCCTGTCGGCCGTCTATCAGCCGATCGTGCACCTCGACACCGGCCGCATCCTCGGCTACGAGGGCCTGGTTCGTGTTGACCCGTCCTCCGGATTCCCGCATACCGGGGCACTCTTCGATGCGGCGGAGATCGTAGGTCGCGTCCTGGATCTCGACCGGGCCGCCCTCGACGTGGTACTCCGGGGCGCGGGCGGAATCCCGGACGATGCCCTCCTCAGCCTGAATGTCTCACCGCGCAGCTTCGAGGCGCCGGAGTTCAGCGCTGCGAGCTTCCTCGGGATCCTCCAGCGCCACGGTGTGAAGCCACATCGGGTGCTCATGGAACTGACTGAACGCGAGGCCGTCCAGGACCCCGATCGACTCCGGGCGGCGATCGAGACCGTCCAGGCGGCGGGCGTTCGGGTGGCGGCGGACGACGTCGGGGCCGGCAACGCCGGCCTCCGGCTCCTGAGCCAGTTCCGCTTCGACGTGGTCAAGATCGATCTCTCGCTGGTCCAGGGCGGCGCCAAGGCTGACCAGACGATGTCCGTCCTCACCTCGCTCGTTCAGCTTGCCGCTCGGTGGGGCGCGCTGACCATCGCCGAGGGCGTCGAGACCGCCGCCCAGCTCCGAATGATCCGCCAGCTCGACGTGGATGCTGGCCAGGGCTATCTACTTGGACGTCCCGGCCCGATCGCCGACGTCACGACGATCGATCTCGAGACCCTCGCTGGAGCCCTGCCGGTCGGCGAGTCGCCCGCCGGCGTCGCGTGGCCGGTTCGCGCCTCCGTTCCGATCGCCGTGGCTGGCACGGCGGCGCCACGCGAACCGGTGGCGGTGGGCGCACGACCGAGGCGAGCATCGGATGAGCCGCTCTCGGCCCACGCCATCATTGCCAACGGTGCGCCCAGCTCCTTCGGGCCCCGCGGTTCGCCTTAGGCCATCCCCGTCAGCGCTCCGAGCTGTTCGGTCAGCCGCAGGTTCTCGCGGTAGTCGATCGGCACCTCCACGAGCGCTGGGCCATCGACGGCGAGTGCCTTCATGAGCGTCGGGTAGAGATCGTCGGCTGAGGTCGGCCGGAACCCGGCGATCCCGAACGATCGCGCATAGTCGACGAAGTCAGGGTTGCTGAACTCGACCCCAAACGGCCGGCCGAACTCGTTCCGCTGCTTCCAGTCGATGAGCCCGTAGCCGTCGTCCCGCCAGACCACGACCACGATGTTGGCGCCGATCCGCTTGGCGGTCTCGAGTTCCTGGCTGTTCATCAGGAACCCGCCGTCACCGCACAGGGCGATGACCTTTCGGTCCGGATGGACGAGCTTGGCGGCAATCGCGCCCGGCAGGGCGATGCCCATCGCCGCGAAGCCGTTCGAGATGATGACCGTGTTCGGCTCGTAGGCCTGGTACAGGCGTGAGACCCAGACCTTGTGGGCTCCGACATCGCTGACCACGATGTCATGCGGGCCGAGCGCCCGGCGCATCTCGAAGATCGCCCGCTGCGGCTTGATCGGAAAACCCTGATCGCTCTTGCCGGCGTTGAGGTCCGCCAGGATCGCCTTGCGGAGATCGGCGTTGACGATCGTGTCCTGGGCATCGTGGCGGGCAGCGGCGTCGAGGCCACCGACGCCGTTCGGAAGAACGGCTGTAAGCAATCGCTGGAGGGTGGCGTCGATGCCCCCGACGAGGGCGACTTCCGGCTGATAGGCACTGTCGATCTCGGCCGGCTGGGTGTCGATGTGGAGGATCGGCTTCTTGCCATCCGGGTTCCAGCGGGCCGGCCCGTACTCGACCAGGTCGTAGCCGACGCAGATGACGAGATCCGCCCGATCGAAACCGGTGAGGACGTGGTCACGCGCCTGGAGGCCCACCGCCATCAGCGAGAGATGCGATCGGTCGTCGACCGCGCCCTTGCCCATGAAGGTGACCGCCACCGGGATGTGGAGGCCCTTGGCCATGGCCCGGAGCGCCTCCGACCCATGCCGGCGCAGGACGCCGTTGCCGGCCAGGATGATCGGCCGGCTCGAGGCCGAGATCAGGCGAGCCGCGTGCGCGATCGCCTCGTCCGTCGGCTCGGGAAAGTAGGTCCGACCCGGCGTGATGGGGCGCGCCAGGTCACCCGATTCGGGGGCCATAGCGGCGAGGTTCTCGGGCAGCTCGATGTGCGTCGGACCCGGCTTCTCCAGGGTTGCGACGCGGAACGCCTTGCGGACGATCTCGGGGATGGCGTCGACCCGCTCGACCCGGGTGTTCCACTTCGTGACCGGGCGGAACATCCGGACGATGTCCACGACCTGATGGGCTTCCTTGTGGAGCTTGTCCGAGCCCGCCTGGCCCGTGATCGCGACCATCGGCGCCCGATCCAGGAACGCATCCGCGATGCCGGTGATCAGGTTCGTGGCGCCCGGCCCGAGGGTGGCCATCGCGACGGCAGCCTTGCCCGTCAATCGGCCGTAGACATCGGCCATGAACGCGGCGCCCTGCTCGTGGCGTGTGGTGATATGCCGGACGCTGTTGCTGTCCGCCAGCGCATCGAGGACGTCCATCGTCTCCTCGCCGGGGACCGAGAAGACGTACTCGCAGCCCTCCGCTTCAAGGCACTCGACGAGCAGGTGGGCGGCGTTGCGAGGAGGCTTGGTCATCGGGGAATTGTAGCGACGAGCGGCCCCCTGGTCGCCGGATCAACGCGGTTCGCAAATCGGACGAAGCCAAATCTCAGGCCACGAAGCCCCAGCGCACCCAGTACTGGAACAAGACGAGTTCAAGGAGACCGGACACGATGAGGATGGCTGCCGCGGGAGTCAAGGGTATTTCGCGCCAGTACTATCGTGCGCACTCGCCCGGACCATCAGATGTGGTGCGCCGGCGCACCGGCCGGGCGTCGCTCGCTACTTCGGCTGGTGCGCCGGCGGCCTGGTTCCGCGGTCCCGTTGTGGCATCGCATGCTGCTGCCATCATCAAAATCGAGTTTGGCTGGCACCTAAGCCCGGATCCACCGATGAGCCGCGGCTGAAGGAGCGCTGAAACGACGAATCAGGTGCCCATCTGAACTGGGAAGATGGCGGTGAAGAAGCAGCCATCCGACCCAACAGAGGAGCACCTGATAGATGCGATCTTCGCACAGCCTCGATCGGCTCGACGTGGCCTTCGACGACAACCGACTGGTGACTGACGCAGGCCTCGTGCTGCCGGCCACCCTGGCCGATCACCTCGGGCTGCGTGAGCTCGTCGCGCGGCATCTGGATCTCGGCAGCAAGCCCGGCGCGGCGAACGCCGGCGACAAGGTCCTGACGCTCGTCTTCTCGGCCCTCGCCGGCGATGACACGATCGACGATGCCGGAGCCATCCGGGCCGGCGGGCTCGCTCGGCTGCTCGGCTTCGCCGTCAAGGCGCCATCGACGCTCGGGACGTTCCTGCGGAGCTTCCGCTGGGGCCACGTCCGCCAGCTCGACGCCGTCAGCCGGCACCTCCTGGCCCGAGCCTGGGCGGCCGGAGCGGGACCAGGTTCGGAGCCGCTGACGATCGACCTCGACTCGACGATCTGCGAGACGTACGGGCTCAAGAAGCAGGGTGCCCTCCACCACGGCTATACCGGCGTCCGCGGCTACCACCCCCTGCTCGCGATCGCCGCCGGGACCGGCGACGTGCTCATGGCCCGCCTGCGCGAGGGCCGGGCCAACACGGCCCGGGGCGCCGCCCACTTCCTGGGCGAGACGATCGGCCGGGTCCGGGGTGCGGGAGCGACGGGCCAGCTCACCGTGCGAGCCGACAGTGGCTTCTACGCTCATGCCGTCGTCGCGGTCTGACGGAAGATGGGTGTTCGCTATTCGATCACGATTCGCCAACACCGGAGCGTGCGCCGATTGATCGAGGCGATCCCGGAAGCGGCCTGGACGCCGATCCCGTACTGGATCGCGGGCGGAGCCGACGTGGCCGAGACGACGTACACCCCGTTCGCCTCCGAGAAGGACGCGGCCCCGGTCCGCCTGATCGTCCGTCGGGTGCGGCCGACGCCGGGCTCCCAGCTCGCGCTCTTCGCGCTGTACGACTTCCATGCCTTCATCACCGATCGCGACGGCGACACGCTCACCCTCGAGGCCGACCATCGCCGTCACGCCGAGATCGAGAACGCCATCCGGGATCTGAAGTACGGCGTCGGGCTCAACCACCTGCCCTCTGGCAAGTTCGCCGCCAACGGCGCCTGGCTCGCCGTCCAGGTGGTCGCCCACAATCTCGCCCGCTGGACGGCCCGGCTCGGACTCGGTGAAGGGATCGTTACGACCAAGACCCTGCGCCGTCGGCTGTTCGCCCTCGCCGGCCGGGTCACCCGCTCGGCCCGCCGGCTGACCTTGCATCTGCTCGCCAACTGGCCGTGGGCGATCGGCTGGACCGCCGCGCTCGCGAGGCTGCGGGCGATCCCGCTCCTGGCCTGACCGCTCGCTGAGCCTGCCGCTCCGGGGTCGGCGCCAGCCTGCCCTGACCCTCCTCGGCGGACGCTCCAACACCCATGCCGTGCCACCTGACGCGGCCAGCCGTCGCAATCGGATACCTCGATCACCCGCCAGCTGGCCAGATCGCCACCGCGGCCGTCAGTGGGCCCATTCGGCCGAGAGGTTCGGTGGATCCGGGCTTAGCCGTGAAGCACATCTCGCGCGCGGCTCTCGCCTTGTGGTTGGCGGCGAGGATTCGGACGTACGGGTCGCACGGGGCAAGGCGACCCGATGACGAATTTCAGTCGCGATGCCCTGGCTGCGGTGGTCAAGGACCCGGAATACCGAATGAAAGTCGTCATGATCGAGGAGATCCCGGACGACCTCGAGCATCCGATCTCGACCTACCATCTCGACCTCTCGGATGAGCTCGAAGCCCAATTCAAGGAGAACGTCGCCCGCTCGATTGAGCGCTGGCCTCATGAGGGATACTGGGAGCATTACGTCGAGGGCTGGGTTCCGGAGCAGGGACAGTTCGCGACCGCAGGCATGGAGATTCTCGAGGGGAGTCGCCTGAAGCAGGCGATCGACGAAGGCCTTTCTCCGGGCCGGGTCCGCATGCCGGAGCTCGGCCAGACAGGGTTGCCACACGCCCGCGGCTACGCCCTCGTCCTCGCCCGGGCCGGCAATACCCTTCCGAGCGAACAGGTCTACCTCATTCGACGACTCGACCCCATCCAGCATCTCGAGCGAGGCCGCGTGACCGCGCTATGGTCCGAGACCCGACTCTCGCTGGCGCGCGCCGTCGTGGCTTTCGACAGCAGTGTTGATGTTGCCGTGTGGCGGGACAGCGTCGTGATCCGAAGTCTCTCAGCGCTCGAGGCACTCTTCTTTCCAGGGTCTGTTCACGCTGAGGCGGCCAAGCGTGCGGTAACGGAGCTGAACACGCGCATTCCTATCCGCAACCTCGACCTACTGATCAAGACGGCCGCAGAGGACAGCATCTTTGCAGGACGCTTGCGACGGCTCGCCCGTTCGCCCCGCTATGCGCAGATCGACGTCGCCGATCTTCGCTCGAGCCTGCGGCGATTTGGCTTGGCACACCGATTTCTCGATGGCGATGAACTTGTCTTCGAGCGCTCGCGACGCTGGCGCTGGCCATTCCTCGCATTGCTCGAGGATGGCTTGGTCGAGTCGCCCGGGAGTGGCCGCCTCTACCAATCCAATTCGCAACGTGTCTGGGAGCGCCATCAGGTCACGGGCATCCGCAAGATAGACGACGTGGTCACTGCCCTCTGCGGTGTCGACTGGGGCCCATTCGCCAGCGCGATCATTGCCAATGAGATCGAGGAGGCGATCGCGACGTACCACGTAGGTTCGGAGGAGGATCCGATCGAAGTTCTGCCCGAGCTGGTGAATGACGTGGTTGTTCTTGTCGCGCGTGCGGAAGACCGGACCGATCAACTTCCGATTCAGCCCGAGTGTCCTCGCCGGGCGTGACCAGAGCCTTCGTAATCGGTCCTGGCTGCCGCTTGCGGGATGGAGAGCCGGGCGAACCGCAAGACCCGTAGCAGTCGTCCGGCCTTCGTGGGTCTCGACCCGGGAAGTGGTTGCGACCTCATCCGCAATTGCAGGATTCCGGCCCTGCAGGGGTCGCACAGTGATCGACGTGACCTTCGCTCGTCTCTCGACGCACTGGAGCGAGCTAGGTGGGTGAAAGAAGCCATCGGCCGCGCCGCGGAGACCTTCCGACCTCGGTCGCCGAGGGTTCTGCCTAGTTGACGGAGAACGCCCGGTGACTCGACAGTCGATGCGGAGGCGGCTGTTCCCCGCGGGCGCCCCTCCGGAAGGCCTTAGCGCGTACGGAACAGGGCGAGACCGCAGCGTAGGAGGGTGCGATGACGGTGGGGCAGTACAGGCATGGCGATCGGGCGCTGCCGCGCACTCGGATCGCGATCGGAAGGATTGAACACGATGGAATCCGCGCCGATCTCGAGCGCTTCATCGATGGAGCGGAAGTCTGCTTGGAAGCGGCAGAGATTTCGCTCGCTCTCGACGCCGTCCGAACTATTGTCTCGACGGTTGTCGCCCTCGATCGGACGATCGGTCCCGAGGTCACCCTCGACATCCTTGACGGCCTCACCGACGACAGCGAGCAAACAGCACTCCCACTGCGACGTGGACTCGGTTTCACCAAGGACTTCGAGTCGAAGTGCGACATCAAGAAGGGGACGCCGCCAGGTTCCA
This sequence comes from Candidatus Limnocylindrales bacterium, assembly GCA_038328755.1. Lineage (GTDB taxonomy): Bacteria > Chloroflexota > Limnocylindria > Limnocylindrales > CSP1-4 > UBA5189. Next base: position 3,931 of record JBBQMH010000065.1, on the reverse strand, counting down.
GCACCTGCGTCGACGCGAAAAACTCCGCCTGCTACACGCTCGATAGCGGAAGCGGCTGCGGCTCGACGTCCACCCGTTTCCAATTCGTTTGTGAAGTAGAGATGGTGGCCAGCTAGGGCTCCGAATAGGACGGCTAGGCGGACCACCGCGACGCGCCACGCAGATATGAGGACGGGCTTTCAGGCCCGCCTCTCTGGGAGGGATTACGACATGGGCATCTCGATGAGAAACGCGGTATCGCTTGCGGCAATCCTGGTCGTCTGTGCGCCCTCGGCGACGACGTTGTCGCTGCGAGTTGGCCCAGCACTACCGATCTTCTCAACCCTCGACCGCTCGGACACCGAGGACGATGCCGGCCCGGGCGATGCTGGAGGCGCGGTTGTCGAAACTGCGTGGGTCTATCCATCCACGGTGACCAATGCCGATGGCAGCTTGCTGACAACGTACACGGAGCCCAATGGCTCAGTGATGGAAATGCTCACGCCGCCTCCGGGATTCGACCCCCTTTCGGCCAACGAGGAGACCTTATCCGCCTACGGATTCCCGCTCGCACCGGCCGATCAAGAGGATTTCGACGCGTGGTTCGAGGCGATGCAGGCGTACCGATGGTCGGCACCGTCAACAGCACCGTTCGAGGTCCCGATCGGGCGCCCCAGTGCGGCGGATGCCTTCGGCATCGACCCGTGGGCGGGCTATGTCGTTGGCACGTTGGGCACCCAGAGCCACACCTACGTCGCGGTCAAGGGCAATTTCGCGGCGCCGACCAATACCGGAACGACCTGTTCGACGACGAATCAAGTCGGGCTCTGGATCGGGCTGGGCGGCACCGGTGGAACCTATCCGCAGGACAACTTGCTCCAGCAAGGCATCGAGTGCGGGAATAGCCACGTAGGCGGAGCGGGTAGTCCCTACCGGCCCTTCTACGAGTTCGCGAACACTGATTACCCCAAGGCCATGTGTGGCCAGACGACCTGGACTGTACCTGCCGGCCACGTGATCTATCAGAACATGAGCTTCCAGACGAGCACGAACAAGGCGTTCTTCTACACGGAAGACCAAGGCGCCTCCGGCCAAACATTCGCGTGCTCGTATTCCCCTCCCACTGGCTGGCACTGGGACCTCAACACTGCCGAATGGATCGCCGAGGCGCCCGCCTACTACTCCGTGAACTTCGGTGGGGTGACCTTCTCGAATGATCGGGCCGAGCTGTACTCGAACAGCACTTGGGTCACTCTTGGCAGCCAGACTCACACCATCGGGATCGAAGGGGACGATACCGCCGGTCACAACTACGAGTGCATCAGGCCAGGTGCGATTTCCAGTGGGACATCCTTCCTCAATGACTGGGAGGCCACCCAGTGCAAGTACGTTCCCTTGTGAGATCGAAGAAGCGAGGACCTCGCCCGGTGCACCACCTTCCCGAGGTGCACCGGGCCTTCGATCGCGGCATTAGCGGGCGATTGCGTGAGCATCGAGGTTGAGCCGAGCCCCGATGTCCTAATGCCGGCGCGCTTGGCACATGGCCCGCCCACCTGATGCCCAACCACTCGGCGAATTGCAAACCGTGCGTTTCGGGCCACTATGGCGTGTACTAGTCATGGAAGTGAGCGTCACGCTGGACGACCAAGTCGCCTTCGATTATGAGCGCGCCTACGAGCGCTATTCCCCGGACGTCTTCCGCTTCTTGCTGGCTTGGACCAACGAGTGGAGTTCGGCGGAAGATCTCACCCATGAGGCCTACCTCCGCCTATGGAAACATCGAACGCTCATCGATTGGAACCGGCCGATCCTCCCCTGGTTGCTGACTACGGCGAGGAGACTTGCAAACAGCCGCTTTCGCGCACTGCGCAGGCGATTGGCACCTTGGCGGTCGGAGGAAAGCAGCGACGAGGCCGTCCGCGTCCGGTGGATGGATCTTCGGGCGGCCCTCGTGATGCTTTCGCCGCTCGAGCGCGTCGCCCTAACCATGACGGCTGTCGAAGGCTGGTCTTCAGAGCAAGTCGCCGAGACCTTGAACACCTCGGCTGGCGCCGTACGGGCCGCCGTGAGTCGCGCGCGCCGCAAACTGGAGGTCCTCGATGCCTGGCTCCCGCGCCCAAGAAATCATCGATGAGTGGCGAGCAGTGACGCGAGTGCCGAGCCTTCCAGAGCGAGCGCCGAGGCCATCGCGGCGGCCGGTCCAGGTTGGCGTCGGCGCAACCGCGCTGGCAGCTGGCGCGTTGGTTCTCGTGCTGCTGCTCGGAACGGTTTCGCTTTCGCCGGGGTCGACCGGCAAGCCTGAGTCGCCGATGCCCACCACGCCGGTGGCGATCGCGAGCGCCAGCCCTCAATTGACAGTGCCGCCGTCGGCGACCCCATCCGATCCGCCGGGTGCAGGCTCTTGTTCGGCTGACCAGCTCGTTCTCGCCGAGGCGACGAATGACTGGTTCTTTACGACCGTCGGATCCCAAAAGAACGGCGTTAGTCAGCCCTTCAGCAACCGAGGCGGCGCCTGTTTGTTGGTCCTCTCAAACAGCATCTTCGTAGCACGCTCAAGCGGCGCGCCGATTCCTGTCGAGGTCATGGTGGTGGGCAAGAACTCGTACTCGCTGGCAGTCGGAGACACGGGATCCATCGAGCTCACCGCGACATGGTCGACCGGGGACGTTATCCCGGGCCAGACGCCCGGGCCCTGCGAAGGCAGCATCGAGGGCGTTCGGAGTGTGGAGGTCCCAGTCGCATCAGGCCGGCTCCTGATCAATCTGGGCACGGTGTGGCGGGAGGTTTGCTCCTCTCCTGCGAGCGTAACGATCACGGTCAAGAACTAGTTCCGGGCTGGCCGCAGGCGTCGGCGCGAACCCAAGGCACCCGCGGCAGCGATGGCGGCATGGCGGAACCATTGGCTAAACCCGGATCCACCGATGAGCCGCGGCTGAAGGAGCGCTGAAACGACGAATCAGGTGCCCATCTGAACCGGGAAGATGGCGTTGAAGATGACCCATCGGACCCAACAGAGGAGCACCTGATTGATGCGATCATCGCACAGCCTCGACCGGCTCGACACGGACTTCGACGATCATCGGCTGGTGGCCGACGCGGGGCTGCTCCTGCCGGCCACTCTGGCCCACCACCTCGGCCTACGCGGGCTCGTCGACCGCCACCTCGACCTGGGCGACAAGCCCGGCGCGGCGAACCCCGGCGACAAGCTCCTCACGCTCGTCATGTCGACTCTCGCCGGGGGCGACTGCATTGACGATGCGAACGCGCTGCGGGCCGGCAGCACGGAGCGGGTCCTTGGCTTCACGGTCAAGGCCGCGTCCACCCTGGGCACGTTCCTGCGGAGTTTCCGCTGGGGCCACGTCCGCCAGCTCGACCGGGTCAGTCGTGAGCTCCTCGGCCGGGCCTGGGCGGCGGGTGCGGGACCAGGTGCGGAACCCCTGACGATCGATCTCGACTCGACGATCTGCGAGACGTACGGCCTGGCGAAAGAGGGCGCCCGCCACCACGGGTATACCCACGTCCGCGGCTACCACCCCCTGCTCGCGATCGCCGCCGGGACCGGCGACGTCCTGATGGCAAGGCTGCGCGAGGTCCGGGCCAACACCGCCCGTGGCGCCGCCCACTTCCTCGCTGAGACGATCGGCCGGGTGCGCTCGGCTGGGGCGAGCGGGCAGCTGACGGTCCGGGCCGACTCGGGCTTCTATGCCCATGCCGTCGTCGCGGTCTGCCGGACGATGGGCGCCCGCTTCAGCATCACGATCCGCCAGCACGCTTCGATCCATCGCCTGATCGAGGCCATCCCCGAGAACGCCTGGACGCCGATCCAGTACTGGATCGATGACGGCGCCGATGTGGCCGAGACGACGTACACCCCGTTCGCGCACGAGAAGGACGCCGTCCCGGTCCGGCTCATCGTCCGCCGGGTCCGACCCACCCCGGGCAGCCAGCTCGC
>JBBQMH010000064.1:0-12439 GCA_038328755.1 Candidatus Limnocylindrales bacterium | reverse complement strand
CGTTTCGAGCCTGCCGTCTGCATGGGCTCCATCGTGGCCAGAGCGGTGCGACCTAAGATGATCGCGGCAGGGCAGGCACGCGACGCAGCGCATTTCAGGAGGTCACGGTCGACGACCTCGATCGAGGGGAAGGCCAGAATGATGCGTGGTCGCGGTCGGCAGTCGGTAGCGCCTGAGTCCTCCAGCAACAGCCATCAGTATTACCGCTGGCGGAATCTGATTTAGAGGCTTCCCTCCGGCGCGGCCCAGCGCACCGGCTGGCCCGTGACCGACGCGATGATGTCGTAGTCGCCGTCGTAATGGGCGACGGTGAGGCCGTGCCGTGCCGCAACGGCGGCAGTCAGCAGATCCTGGTGCCCGACCTGCCTGTGAAGCGGGCCCCCACCCCGGTGCAGGAGTTCGCGCCACACGCGCCGGGCCTCTGTCCAGTCCTGGGGCTCGACCGGGTAGTGGGCACACAGGTCCAGGTCCGCTTCGACCTGAGCGTAGTCCGGAGCGCCACGAGCGCTGTAGAGCAGCTCCATGACCACCATGTCGGTGACCCCGACCAGGCCGGCCATGAAGCGCATCCCGAACTCCGGGATGTCGGCCGAGCGGGCCCAGACCGAGGTGTCGGCAATCTCAAGGACCAGCATCAGGCAGACCCGCGGCGGGTCTGCTCCGGCAGCGCGGAACCGGACGCGGCGGCTGTCGTGGCCGCAGTCTCGCCGGGCTGCGGGAGGACGTGGCGCGGGGCTCGCATCTCGGGCAACAGCTCCTGGAGGTTCGACCAGTCGCGCGCCATGAGACGGGCACGGGCACTCCGGGCCACGGCCTCGCGGAGTGCGGAGTGGACCGTGTCGGTCGTGCGACTGGTGCCGAGCGCTTCGGCGGCAGAGGCGAGGAGATCACGGTCGAGGTCAAGGGTGGTGTGTGTCTTCATCGTTCTTCCTCCTGCCGGATGGGTCAGTCGCAGTGCGTAGTAGCGGGCCACGATAATGCGTGACCGGACCTTCCGATGTCAAGCAGAGACGGTGAGACTATGCAGCACCGTCGCCTGCCACGTCGTTGGTATGCCCACCGCAGTTCCCAAGCAAACCATCGGTCCGGCGGGACCTTGACCTCACTGATGAGGTCGGTTCGGTCGGGGCGAGAGGAGTCAGAGCGACGATTTCGATGGCGCCTGCATGGGACGGACGACCACGAACCCCTCGCGTTCGGCTGCCAGGGCGAGCCGCTCGTCAAGCGTGACGAACTGGAGAGTTGCCGGGCGATCCTCGGCCGCCACGATCGCCGCGCCGAGCTGGAGGGCGTCGGCGGTTCGCAAGGGGTGGACACGGAGCAGCCGAACCGCGGTCGTGCGGACGGCCGTGACCGGCAGCACCTCGCGCCATGCTCTCACCAGGCCATCGAGGCGCCGGAGCCCTTCACTCATCGCTTGTGCGGTCAAGCTGCCCTCCCGTTCGAGGCGAGCCAGCGCCGAAACGCACTCCGCCTCCGTCGCCCACCAGGCGACGACTTCAGGGTCGATCTCGTACTCCTGCAACACGGCTCCGCTCGACGCTTCAGCGACCAGCAGGGGGACAACGGCTGAACTGTCCCAGAACCTCACCGCCCGGTGCGCCGTTCCTGGAGGAGCGCCTCGATAGCACTCGCGCCCGGCGCAATCGTTGGCGCCGGTGTACGTAGCAGGTCGAGCGGCGGCGGGGCGTCGCCAACGCGGATGACGCCAGCCCGTTCGAGGCGGCTCAGGCGGCCGGTCGGATCGAGAAACGCCGCGACCGGTTCCAGCCGAGCGACCGGCACACCACGGTCGAGGATGAGGATGCTCTCTCCGCTCCTGACCCGGTCGATGAGCGCGCTTAGCCGATTCTTGGCCTCAGTGATCGTCGCGGTGTTCATATGGCTAATGTAGCCATCTCATTCTGGCTTGTAAAGCCTCTGTACAGGCGATTGACGCAATGCAGCATTGCGGCTAGGCTGCGTCGGATGAAGACCTATCTCCTCTCGGTGCAGGCGCGGGGCACCGTGGCGTTACCCGCCGATCTTCGTCAGCGGCTCCATCTCGATGGTCCCGAAGCACAGATCCGCCTTATCGACCGGGGCGATGGAACGGTCGAGCTCGTGCCGGTGGTCGCCGTCCCGGCGGATCAGGCCTGGTTCTGGACGGATCGCTGGCAGGCGATGGAGCGCGAGGCCGACGCCGACGTGGCCGCTGGCAGGAGCACCGTTGTCGACGGAGCAGACGACCTGATCGCGCACCTCGACGGATAGCGTGAAGTTCGAGGTCCCGGACTCGTTCAGAGCGGATTACCGACGGCTCTCCGAGAGCGAGCGAGGTCTGTTCAAGCAGGTTCTGCCGGACTTCGTGGCCGCCTGCGATCGGCACGCCAAGGACCCGACGGCGGGCTGGCCCGGCTCCTTGCGAGTCAGGAGCGTCGAAGGCGCCCCCGGTGTTTTGGAGATGACCTGGAACTTCGCCGGCCCGGACGGACGAGCGACCTTCGAGTGGGTCGAGGTCGACGGTTCGCTCGCCGTGCGCTGGCGCAGGATTGGCGGCCACGACATCTTCAGGAAGCCGTAACCGGCCACCGGCAGGGGCATGCCGAGGTCCGCGTAGGCCGCGAGGTAGCACCCGGCGTTCCCCGGAGCAGTTCCTCGCGCATCGGCTGGGTCAGTCCACCTGCGGCGAGCCGGCGGAGTGAACCCCGCAGGACCTGTTGAACGTCGGCGTGGGCCGTCGCGGGATCGAGGCCCGGGCCCCGCTCGTGACCGGGATTCGCCGCGGCGACCGGGCCGCCGCTCAGGGCGAGCGCCAGCAGCAGGACCTGAACGACCATCAGCGGATGCGACCGCCGGTGATCGTTCGCTGCTGTCATGAGGCCTCCTAGCCTGCGACGTAGCACGGCCCGTGACTCACAGCTTCGGGCTGGTCGCTACCGCGGATTGTGCGCCGATCGAGATGCCGAGTCGGGCAGGACCCGGCGTCCGTGTCTGTCGTGCCGGCACGCTCCTGCCTGTCGCGGTGGCCCGGGTCGAATCTCGTCGTAGTCGGTTTCCGTGAGCCTGTTATCAGCCCGTGCTCAGCACCTCGACTGTGACCCCGACCTTGGGCCAGCGACCATCGGTCGTGACGACCCGATCCGCCTCGAGCACGAGCGCTGTGGCAACGACGAGCGCGTCCGGGAGGCGCAGCGCCGGACCGTGTCGCGCGCGGAGCCTGGCCGCCGCTGCACCGATCGCGCGCGACGCGGCCTCGATGTGCACCGGGAGGGAGTCGAGGAACCGATCCGCCACGACGATTGCCTCAGATCCACGTCGGTGTGGGGCCACCAGGCACTCGGCGTACGCCGACGCCGGAAGAACCAGCGTGTCGCCACGGTCCCGGGCGACCCCGAGGGCCTCGACCGCGGAGGCGTGATGCGCATCATTGCCGTCCAGGACGGCGATGACCACGCCGGCGTCGAGGACCGTCAGTCCCACTCGTCCCGGAGCCCGTCGAGCTCCCCCTGCTCGAAGACACCGGTCAGAGCCTCGGAAAACTGCTCGAGCGGATCCACGTCGCGGATGAGCAGCACCTCGCCCGGTCCACGGACCTCGGCCCGGAGGCTGTCGCCGGTGTGGATTCCCGCCTGGCGCAGGGCATCGAGCGGCAGGGTGACCTGGTGCTTCGCGCTCACCCGGGTGTAGCCGCGGCGTCGATTCTTTACTCGTACCGTCATGAGTCAAGACTAAAGCACCGACCGACCGTCCGCAATGCCTCATGCAAGCGGGCGAGATCGAAGGAGTCGGACTCCATCCTGTGCTTCCCGGAACAGCAGACGAACGATGGCTTCTTGTTGCATCCCTTGCGGACAGCCACCGCCAGCGAGTCGAGGCTCTTGGTTCGGCAGGACGTGACGAAGGCCGCTCCGACAGCGAGTCGGGGCGGCCTTGCGCTCATGAACGCAGGGCCGGCGGTGGGGCCGACCCTGCGCAGATGCGGTTATGCGGCGATTGGAACGCCACGGAAGAGGGCCAGGGCACCGATGTCGGTGGTCACCAGGCGAACACGGTCCGCGATGTTCTCCTTGACCCAGGTCGCGGCCAGGCTCGACGACTTCTGGGCCTCGTCCCGAGTCTCCCAGATGCTGAGCGAGGCGAGCTTGTGGTTGCCCATGTCGACCAGCCCGAAGTTCACGAAGCCGGGCTCCTTGACAAACATCGGGAGGATGCCCTTCTCGGTCATCCCGGTCAGCTCATCGAAGGTTCCCTTGGTCAGGTCGTAGGTAGAGATTCGTGTGTAACGCATGTGGTCTCCTCTGCACTTGGTGGCTTGGGGTCGATACGAAGCGGGATTGCCGGTGGCTCGCCGTCTTGTTCGATGGGCCAGAGGATCAGGCGGTTCGCAGGCTTGCAACCGTTGATGACTGTAGTCTACCACATAATGTCTCATGATATATTCGTCTCGAATATGTTACAGAGTTGTATAGGAGTGTATGAGTGCCTAGGATCGAGTTTGAGGCCGATACAGAGGAGGCGCTCGTCGCGCTCGCGTGGCGCTGGGTCATGGGCCCCCAGCGCCCGTCCGAACCATCCGTCGATCGGGCGGACCAGGCGGACCTCCGGCGCCGCCAGCTGGGAGAGGCCCTTCACGGCATCCGGGGGACGGACAGCCGGCGGTTGCTGCGCGAGGTCGCTGAGCTCTCCATCCGGGGCGCCGCCCTTGTCCTTGACGCGGACCTCGCCGCCCGCTACGGCAAACGGACGGGCACCGCATTCGCCGGCATCGTCGCTGGCCCGAACAAGGTGATGCGTCGGGTCGCCCGGCGCGACCTCATCACCTGGGATGCCGATGCCCGCGGCTATCGAATGGACCCAGCTGACGCTGAGATCGTCCTGGAACGCTGGCCGCCGCCGTTGCCGGTGCCAGCGGACGATCTCGGGAGGGGTCTCACCGCCGACTCATGATGGCTCGCTGGGCATCTTCCCTCGTTGACGACGACCGGCCACCGGTCGCTGTTCACGTGCTCGCACCGGGCTGATCGGCAGGCCAGGCGCCGCCCGTTCTGAGCCCCCCAACGTCTGGCGCGCATACTCGGCCGATGAGGATCCTCGTCGTCGGCGCCAGTGGCTACATCGGAGGTCGGCTCGTGCCGCTGCTCACAGCGCGCGGCCATGACCTGGTCCTGACGAGCCGCGACGCTCGGCCCCTGGCGGCCCGATTCCCGGAAGCGCGTGTCGTCGCTGCCGACCTCCTTGACCCTGGGACGCTCGCGCCCGCGCTCGAAGGGGTCGAGGTCGCCTACTATCTCGCCCATTCGATGGGCTCGGGCGAACGCGGCTTCGCTGAGCGTGACCGGCAGGCGGCCCACGACTTCGCGCAGGCGGCTTCCCGCGCTGGCGTATCCCGGATCATCTACCTCGGCGGACTCGGTGACGATACCGCCGACCTCTCGCACCACCTGGCCAGCCGCCACGAGACCGGCGCCCAGCTGGCTTCGGCCGGCGTCCCTGTCACGGAATTCCGGGCCGCGGTGATCATCGGGTCGGGCAGTGCATCGTTCGAGATCCTCCGTCACCTCACCGAACGGCTGCCGGTGATGATCACGCCGCGCTGGGTGGGCACCCGCTGCCAGCCGATCGGGATCCGCGACGTGCTCGACTACCTCGTCGCCGCCCTTGACCATCCCGAGGTTGCCGGGATCGTCGAGATCGGTGGCCCGGATATCCTCTCGTATCGCGACATGATGCGAGGCTATGCCCGCCGGCGCGGGCTCCGTCGCCTCATGATCCCCGTTCCAGTCCTTACGCCTCGCCTCTCCTCCTACTGGGTCAACCTCGTGTCGCCCGTGCCGGCCGGGATCGCGCGGCCGCTGATCGAGGGGCTGCGCAATGAGGTCGTCGTCCGCAACCCCGGGCCGGCCGCCGCGTTCGGGCTCGAGCCCATGGGGTACGCCGAGGCGGTACAGCAGGCGATCGACCGGACGGATCGCCACGATGTCGAGTCGACCTGGTTCGACGCGCTTGCTGCGCCGAACAAGGCGAGCCTCGACTCCATGACCTCGCACGAGGGGATGTTCGTCGAGCGCCGGTCTCGTGTCGTCGAGGCGCCGCCGGCGCAGGTGTTCGCCGAGGTCGAGCGCGTGGGTGGCAACGCCGGCTGGCCCTACGCCAACGCCCTTTGGCGCATCCGCGGGTTGATGGATCGGATCGTCGGCGGGGTGGGCATGCGCCTTGGGCGTCGGGATCCCGACCACCTGCGGGTGGGCGACGCGCTCGACTTCTGGCGGGTCGAGGAGGTTCGATCTCCTGGGTTGCTCCGTTTCCGCGCAGAAATGCGGGTGCCAGGCCGCGCCTGGCTGCAGTACGAGGTCATCCGCACCGAAAGTGGGAGCCGGCTGATCCAGACCGCGTTCTTCGAGCCGAAGGGTCTTCCGGGCCTTGCCTACTGGTACCTGCTCTACCCGGTCCACGCGCTGATCTTCCGCGGCACGGTCCGGGTCCTCGCCGACCGGGCCGAGGCCCGGGATGAGCCGGGTTCCGGGTCGGCGCCGCGGCTATGACCGACCGGGCATGGGCCGCCTGACTCGACAGGATGGGCGGGCAACGATGCAGGCAAAGAAGGTAGTCGTCGACGATCTCATGCAACGCGGCTACGTGTACCACCTGACGGAGCCCGAGGGCGAGAACTTCGATCCGAGCTTCAAGCCTGACCTCACGCCCGCCGAGATACTGGCTCTGGGGGTCTTCGGCGGGCGATACATGACCGACTGCCGGCAGGAGTTTCCGGCCAGTTGGTTCGAAGCCGCGATGCTCTCGCCGGGGTTCCATGACCCATCACTGAACTGCTTCGGGGTCAACGCTTCCAGGCCTCTTTCGTCCTGGCGCCTCAAGGGCTGGATCCACCCCGAGGATCCACGCGGCTGGTTTCAGTGGTATTGCCGCTACTACCTCGGGCGCCGAAGCCTGGACGACGCGCGCCAGATCCGGCGATGGAAGGCGATGGCCCGCCACGTTGCCCAGCTCCGCAAGCACTGTCCCCCGGGCGACATCGCGTGTCGGCCGCGCCAGCGACAGGCCCTCTTGCACTGGGCGTACGACAGCCGAAGTCTCTAGTTGCGTCCGAGGGTCCCCGCCTCGGCTGAGCTGTCCACGGCGGAGCTGGAACACAGCAATGGCGGCTCGCCACGACACCCTAGCTAGCATCGATTCGCTCGCCGATCCACGCTCACGCCACGACATTCAACGAACCTGCGGGGAACGTGGAGGGCGGCGTTTCCATGCCCATCCCGCGGGGGGCAGGGCATACTGCCCCGACCTACGTGGACTGTGATCCTCGCTGGCGGCCTCGGTTTTGTCGTTGCGTTCCTCGCGGTACACCTCGCTACTCTACGAGGAGGAATTGCCGTGACCTGGAACCTGAAAGGCCAGTATTTCGAGGCCTGTAACTGCGAGGCCGCATGCCCGTGCGTCTTCCTGAGCCCACCCACCGAGGACGACTGCACCGTGCTGGTCGGATGGCACGTTGACGAAGGCGAATTCGAGGGCACGAAGCTCGACGGCATGAACGTGGCCCTGGCGGTCCACTCGCCGGGTCACATGGCGCAGGTCAAGTGGCGGGCGGCCCTGTACTTCGACGACCGGGCATCGGAAGCCCAGAGCCGTGCGCTGACGATGATCTTCTCCGGCCAGGCTGGTGGTCATCCAGCCCGTCTGGCAAGCCACATCGGCGAGGTGCTCGGTGCTGCGCCTGCATCGATCCAGTTCGAGTCGGCGGGCAAGCGAACGTCGATGAAGATCGCCGGCATCGCGGACGTCGCGATCACCGCCATTGCTGGACAGGGTGACGCTGAGATCACCGTCGAAAACCAACCGCTGGCCATTGCGCCAGGGTTCCCCGGCGTGGTGTCACGTTCCGAGCACCTCACCTACAACGATCACGGGATGCACTGGGACCTCACCGAGAAGAACGGCGCCTACTCGCCCTTCAAGTACGCGGATTGACCAGTCCGACGATCGAGTGGCGGTTCGACGGCCCTGTTCGTCGCCGGCTACATCGTGGTATGGGTCGCGTTCGCCGTCGCGGCCACTGGCCTCCAATGGGGCCTTCACCAGAGGGCGCTCGTGGACGGCATGGGGGCAGCGACGGGAGGCGGGCTGGCGGGCCTGTTGCTGGTCGGAGCCGGCATCTTCCAGTTCTCTCCGGTCAAGAAGCGAAGCCTGGGCGCATGTCGCACGCCCATGGGGTTCCTGACGACCTCCTGGCGAGAGGGCAGAACCGGCGCTCTCAAGATGGGTCTCCACCACGGGACGCTGTGTTTCCGATGCTGTTGGGCGTTGATGATCTGTTGTTCGTGCTCGGAGTGATGAACCTGGCCTGGGTTGCAGTCCTGGCCACCTTCGTCCTGGCCGAGAAGGTCTTGCCGCGGGGTGAGGTGATCTCGGCGATTGGCGGAGTGGTCATGATCGTCTGGGGTGTCGGTGCGGTCCTGGCTGCGGTCCTGGGCGGCTGACGTCTAGTACCACGCCTCCGACGGTCCCTTGTACTCCTGGATCGTGTTGCCACCGTCAACGACGATCCCCTGCCCAGTCACGTAGCTCGCTTCCCTCGAGGCGAGGAAGCCGATGACCGCGGCGACTTCCTCGGGCGTACCCGATCGTCCGAGCGGCGTGTTCTGCCCCCCGATCACCTCCTCGGGAAGCTGCGAGGCGGTCGCGATCCAGCCGGGCAGCACCGCATTGACGGTGACGCCCAGCCGTCCGACTTCAATGGACAGGCCGCGCATGAGCCCGATGATCCCGGCCTTCGCGGCGCCGTAGGCTGCCGCACCCGGATTGCTCACGATCGGTCCGGTAACGGACGATACGAACACGATCCGACCCGCATCACTCGCGGTGATCGCCGGGAGCGCGGCCCGGGTGACCGTGAAGGCGAGCCGGAGGTTCCGGGCGATTCCCCGGTCCCAGGCCGTCTCATCCAGGTCGATGACGCTCGGCGATTCCTCGTCCACGCCGACCGCGATCATGCCGGCGTTGTTCACGAGGATGTCCAGGCGGCCGTGAGCACGGAGAACCTCTTCGATCAGTCGGGCCGGAGCCCCGTCCATCATGAGGTCGCCGACGTGGCCGCTCGCCGTAATCCCGGCGGCTGTCAGTTCTGCAACGCGGTCGTGGATTCGATCTGTCGTTGACGCGATGGCCACGTGCGCGCCGCCACGACCCAGGAACAGTGCCGACGCGAAACCAATCCCGTGCGGACTCCCCGCTCCGGTGATCAGCGCGACGCGTCCGGCAACCGAGGAGTTCGAGGCGTATTCAGTGCTCGAATTCGGCATCGGACTGGCTGACCTCCGGGTCTCGATGTGGCGACAGGTGACCAGAGTAACGCCGCGCGCTCGGCCGCAGCTCGGGGTCCCGACGGCCGGTCACTGACGATTGAGCTGCACCAGGTTGCGGCCGCTGGCCGTCCATGCGGTCATCCCACCGTCGAGGTTGTCGATGTTCGTATACCCGAGGTTTAGGAGCGTCTGGGCGGCGATCGCACTTTCGTTTCCCGAGCGGCAGTAGACGACGATCAGCGCGTTCTTGTCCGACGGGAGCTTCGCCGCCTGGGCTGCGACATCGGTGTACGGGATCCAGAGGTCAGTGCCATCGATCTCGCCCATGTATGGCGTCTTAACGTTCAGGAGCGTGAAGTTCTTGGCCGTGAGCATCGAGGCGAGGGTATCGGACGTGATGTTGGTCCAGTGGCCCCCATTGGCCTGGACGATCGTGCCCTGTGCCGCAGCGGCCGGAGTGGTGCCCTTCGGAGCGCCGGCTGCCGATGGCCCGGACAATATGGCGAAGGCGCCGGCCACCGCGATGGCGAGAATGAGGATCCCGCCCCCGATCCACGCCCAGCGGCGATTGGGCCGCGGCGTTTCAGTGGTGGCAGTTCGTGGTCCGGTCCCCGATTTCGGCGCACCTCCCTGGGGCACACTTCGCGAGCGTTGTCGATTCCTGTGCTTCCCTGCCATGACCCGCCGCCTCAGCCGACCGCAGCAAGGCTGCGCTGATCCACGATCGCCTCCTGCGGCCCAAGGACGATCACTTCATCAGACGCCTCGGCCGATGCCGTGTCGTCTCGAACCGTGTATGCGTGATGCACCTCGGTGATGCCGCTGGACAGCGTCGCGCCCACGGCGCAGTACTTCGTTGCCGACAGTTCGATCGCGCGGCGCACAGCCTCGAGGTCAAGACCGGAACCCTCGATGACGTGCATCACGTCGATTCGGGTGAAGGCGTTCGGGGGTCCGTCCTGCTGGGTGGCCCGTGCCTCGACCTCGTAGCTGCGGATGTCCTGGCGCTTCTTGCGCAGGATCGAGATGACGTCCATCGCGGTGCATCCGGCGAGCGCGAGCGGGACGAGCTCGGATGGGCGCATTCCCGTATCGCTCTTTCCGTCGTCAAGCACCACAACGTGGCCGCTGCCCGATCTGCCGACGAAACGCATGTCGCCGCCATCAAGCGTGACGGTCGCGGTCTTGAGTGCCATGGGTACAAGCTCCTTGGTGGCCGGGAAGGCCGGTCCTGCGTGCGCCAGCGCCCGGCTGGCGGAAATCCGGGGTCTGTCAGGCCCGTGTCGAGGTCGCGAGGCTGGCCAGTTCGAGCGACGAAATCGCCCGCTGGAGCCGCTCGGTGGCCTCCTCGGCCACCGGCTGCACGCCGGGAGCGTCCACGATCCCAAGCGCGGCCAAGGGGTCCATCGCCTCGACGATCGTCTCGGTGCCTTCTTCGCGCAGTACGACGTTGCAGGGGAGGAGGGCCCCGACCGACGGGTCAGCCTCGATGGCTCGATGAGCAAGCTTCGGATTGCACGCACCCAGGATCAGGTAGGGGGCGCGATCGATGTCGAGTTTCCGTTTGAGCGTGGCCTGGACGTCGATCTCCGTGAGGACGCCGAAGCCCTCGGCCTTGAGTGCCGCCTCGACGGCCGGACGGTTGTCGGCGATGGTCCCGGCGAGCCGGGTACCGAAGGTAAAGCTGGTGCGGTTCATGCGGGTGATCTCCAGGTGGATTGAGGTGTGGCGCCCGTGGCTGCCACATTGGATTCGGGGAGCTTGCGGGCCTGACGACGCTCGACGATCTCGTGGACGGCGTCACACGCGGCGATGATCCCGGGCTCCGCCAGCCGATACCGAACCGTCGTGCCGATTCGACGGCCCTCCACGAGTCCGGCGGATCGCAGCACGGCCAGGTGCTGGCTGGCATTCGGGAGCGTCACGCCGATCGTGTCGGCGAGCTCCTGAACGCTGCGGTCGCCGTCGCGCAGGGCGTCGATCAGCATCAGGCGTTTCGGGTCCGTCAGGACCTTGCAGATGGTGGCGTGAAGCCGGTATCGCTCGAGTGCTTCTTCGGTGAATGTCATCAGGGGTACACACTAGCTCATATTGCGTACTTGCGCAAATCGCAGAGCAACCGCGCGGCGCACGGCTTCTCGTCCCCAGCCGTTCTACGGCGATGCCACCGGCGGTTCGCCCTGGCTCCGGTAGACCCCCGAAGCGAGGCCGCAGTACCGCGTCTCGAGCACCCCGAGGAGGGGCAGCGGTCCCGCGGTCTCCAATGGCACCGTGAAGAGCGCCGGGAGTACCTCGATGGTGCCCATGGGCAGACCGTCAATGAACGGGTTCAGGGTGACCTCGAGCTGCCACTCCCCCGGCGGGTAGTCGCACCGCACGGAGCCGCGCTGCAGGGTTGCCTTAACGTCGATCGGGGAACCTGCCACCAGCAGATAGTGGCCGTCAGTATCGGCAGGCATGTGCGCCGCGAGGGCGTCCTCGAGGTCCGGCGTTCCCCAGCAGGGATCGCTGAGCCCGGCGTCGTCCGGCGCCGAGAACGGACCGACGAGGCAGATGCGAGGCGGCGTGGCGAGCACGACCTCGATGTCGGCTGCGAGGCGCACGTCAAGACCGAGCTCATCGAGGATCCTGACCCGCACCAGGTGGATGCCCTCTGAGATGCCGAAGTCGGCGATCGCGCTCGTCACGGCGAGTGACGACGATGTGACCGTGGCGGAGACGTGGACGCCCGCCACGAGTTCCTCCGCTGCCCGGCGTCGCTCCAGTTCGCTACGCGGCTGCGAGGACCACCCAGATCACAATGCCCGCGGCGGCGGAGGCGAGCAGCATGAGAAGCCAGCGGCGCCGGAGCCGGGCGCTGGAGTTGGATGCGTCCACGTTCCTCCTTGGCGATTCGGGCGGTGGTGGCTGCTACCCCACCCCTACGCGCCGAGGCCCTCTGCCTCGCCGTACGCCCAGACATCGAGGGCGTCGAGGTCGATCACATCGATCCCGTTGGTCGACAGGGCTCCCGCGACCTGGGCCCGGTGCTCGGTCGCATGGTGGATCGACTGGCCGAGGATCGTGGAGCGCTTGTTGTACCGACCCGGGTCCTTCTCGACCATGCCGTCCGGGAGGAACGCGACGGCTCTGAGCCGAGC
>JBBQMH010000063.1:0-12535 GCA_038328755.1 Candidatus Limnocylindrales bacterium | reverse complement strand
ACCGCGGACGTTCATCCGCTGGATCGGGGCACGGACCATCGATCCCCTACCCGCCTCCCGCTCCAGGGCCGATGAACCAGGTGACGCCCAGCATGGCGGTGCCGGCCGCCTCCAGGGTCCACCCGGCCCGCCTCCAGCGGTTCCCGTCCATGGCAAGCAGGGCTGCTCCGCTGACGATCCCGGCGATCCCAGCCACCATCGGCACGGCCACGATCGGTCCCCCACCGGGCATCCTCACGAGGCCGATCAGCACGATCGTGAGGGCGAACAGCACGCTGTGCAGCAGCCACCCGGTTCTCCGCCCGAGAGCGACGGCGACCGTCCGGCGGCCGAGCCCTCGATCCAGGGGCTCGTCAACGAGCGCATTGCCGATCGCCAGCCCCGAGCCAGCGAGCATCGCAAGCGGGACCAGGGCCAGGACGTCCAATGAGATCCGGCCCGACACACCGATCGAGGCGAACACGGGAACAAGCGGCAGCGCCACCGCCAGCGGCAGCCACGATGCCGCGGATCGTGAGAGCCTCAGGTCGTAGACAATCCCGCAGCTCAACCCGGCAAGACCGACGGCGACCGCCCCGAGGCCCGACGGCACCGTGAGCGCGATCCCCGTGCCAACGAACGCGACCACGACCAAGCGTGCGGTGCTGGTTGAGATCAGGCCTGCGGCGATTGGCTTCGGCGGGTTGCGGCCGGCGTCTCTCGTGGCATCGACCAGGTCGTTGAGCGACCCGATGGCGAACTGGAATGCCGTCATGGCGAGCGCGAGCCGAACCGCGACCGGGATCGATCCACCCGCGAGCATGGCGATGACCAGAACGGTCAGGCCATTGAGCACCGATGGGAACGGATGGACCAGCCGAATCCGAGCCAGGACGGCCCCGCGGCTCGGAGCGGACATGCCGCCGTCAGACGTAGACGAGCTCGTCGAAGTTGGCGACGAGGAAGTCGATCAGGCGGGCACGGGCATCCCGGGTCCGCGACCTGAGACCTGAGACGAGCGCATACAGCGATACGGTCGGGACGATCAGGCTCCCGCCCGAGTCTCGCCCAACGGTGGCGGGGGCTCCGCCGCCTGATGCGAACACCTGTTCGATTTCACGATCCGACAGCCGGGCGGCCTCGCGAAAGGCGCCCACGACCTTGACTACCCCTCGGCGCTTGGCGACATCGCGCATGAGTTCCGCCGCCCACACGTCGATCTGGTCATCCGACTGTTCGTCCAGGCGGGTCCGATATTCCGCTGGATCGGCC
The DNA here is from genome assembly GCA_038328755.1 of Candidatus Limnocylindrales bacterium. Lineage (GTDB taxonomy): Bacteria > Chloroflexota > Limnocylindria > Limnocylindrales > CSP1-4 > UBA5189. Next base: position 11,284 of record JBBQMH010000063.1, on the reverse strand, counting down.
GACAGGCCGCTGGCAACCAACGCTTCCTCCTCGCCCTGGACGTCTTTAAAATGGGATCCGGGGTCGAACGAGAGTATGCCAGAGGCGACGGCTCAGGCGACTCGCGCTCCACGGGCGGGGCACCCCTCGAATCTACGCTCCGGGATCGACCAGACCGCGTGCGGCGGCCTCCGCCGCACCCCGCGAGCCCTCGGGCCAGTCGTTGAACCGCTCCGTCAGCCAGCGGCCGATCCGGCCCGGCTCTTCGACGTCGGGCGCATCTGCCACGAGGCTCAGCAGCGACGCCGTGATCTCGGTCGTCAGCGCCGCAACGGCCTGGCTCGTCTTGCGTCCATCGCTCGCACTCGAGATCGGCTGGCCAATCCGGATCCGGAGCTGGCGGCGAAAGCCGAGCCATGACAAGCCGTTGAGCGCAACCGGGACCACCGGAACGCCAGCTCGGAGCGCGAAGTACGCCGCGCCATCCTGGATTGGCAGGAGGGCCCGCTCCCCCACGTGAATTCGCCCCTCGCCGGCAATTGCCAGGACACCTCCGGATTGGAAGACCGCCTCGACGCGCCGCGTCGTCTCTCGGAGATCGGACCGGTCCGGCTTGAACGGGACCGGCGTAGCGGTCCAGTACATGAGCCGATTCCGAAGCCCGGATCGAAGATCCACTTCGCGGGGGCCGAACAGATACAGGCGGGGCCGCAGGGGCAGGGTCGCGAACAACAGGAACGGATCCATCCAGCTGAGGTGGTTGAAGCAGAGCAGAACGGGACCCTTCGGTAGCCGATCCATCCCCACCACTCGCAGTCGAAAGAAGGCCCGCATGGCGACGCCGACGACGAGCCGCGACGAGTAGTAGCGCAGGGTTCGACTCCAGCGAGGCAGGTCGGAGCGCGGCAGGCGCTGCTCAGCGGGCTTCATCGATCCTGAAGACGCCCGAGGCGCCAGATCGTTTCACTTCCTGGGGCCCCGGCGAGCGAGAGAGCAGAAGGATCGAGGTCGGCGAGCCGTTCCAGCACCAGGCTGGCGAGGTCGGCTGCGGCGGGATCCGGCGGCACGCTGGCGTTGGGGACGAGCACAACGGTCATTCCTGCGCTCAGGCCAGCCTTGACGCCGTTGATCGAGTCTTCGACGACGAGACATGACAGCGCAGGAACTCCGAGCTGTCTGGCCGCCTCCAGGTACACATCCGGCGCCGGCTTTCCATGTTCGACCTCGTCCGACGAGACGATGATCGGGACCAGTTCACCAAGCCCGGATGATCGAAGCGCGGCGTCGATCACGTCGCGGTGGGCGGACGAGGCGATTGCGACGGGCCAGCCCGCCGCAATCCGGCGGACCGCTTCGATCGCCCCGGGGATCTCGGGGGTGGCGCCGCGATACCGCTCGACCATTCGGCGGACGATGTCAGCTTGGATGGTGGGCTCAAGGGCAGGATCCAGCCCCAGTCGCTCGCGCATGATCCGCGCCCAGCCGCGCGAGTTCGCACCCATGACCGCCCGGCTGTCGGCCTCGGACCAGGTCAGACCCAGATCGATTGCCCAGGCGACGCGCTCCTGGTGCCACCAGATCTCGGAATCCACGATGACACCGTCGAGGTCGAAGATGACGGCCGACACGGTCGGCACCGGCCGTTGGTCACTCGACGGGTGCATCGGGCGAGCCTAGCATCCGGGCAGCGGTCCTTCTGACTGCGATCGCCGTGCGCCCAGCGGCAAGGAGGTTCCGAATCATGAATATCGATCGTCGACTCCTCGGTTGGGGCTCCTTCCTCATCATTGCCGGACTCATCCCCCTGGCTGTGCGGACGGGCGCGCTGCAGTCGAGCTGGCTCGAGGGCTGGCTGTCCCGTGATCTTCGGGGCGGTCCTCATCCTCGTCGGCGGCTGGTTCCTGACTCGTCGATATCTTCCGTTCCTCGACGGCGATTTCCTTGGCCCCGTGGTCCTCGTGCTGATCGGCGTCCTCCTGATCGGTGGAGCCGTGTTGCGCTCGGGCGGCAAGGACGGCACACCCGCCAGCGGAGCGCGGGCGCCGGCGTCGAGACATCGAGCCGTCATACCAAGGATCTAGACTCCGCTCATCTGCGAGAGGAGTACCCGTGTTCCTGTTCAACAAGCCCGATTCGATGCCGTCCGCTCAGTCCGCCCTGCCCGGCCGCAAGGAGCCAATCCTCAACCCCGGTCCCCATCACGTGAACGGGCGCCAGATCGGGGGCCCCTACCCCGCCGGACTCGATGTGGCGGAGTTCGCTCTCGGCTGCTTCTGGGGCGCCGAGAAGGGCTTCTGGCAGGTACCGGGCGTCTGGGTAACGGCCGTCGGCTACCAGGGCGGCTTCACTCCGAACGCGACGTACACCGAGGCCTGTTCGGGCAAGACGGGCCACGCCGAAGCTGTCCGCGTCGTCTTCGATCCGTCGATCGTCAGTCATGAGACGCTCCTGAAGCACTTCTGGGAGGCCCACAACCCGACGCAGGGGATGCGCCAGGGCAATGACATCGGGACCCAGTACCGTTCCGCCATCTTCCCGGGCTCCGGGGAGCAGCGTGATGCCGCGATAGCGTCGCGGGATGCGTATCAGGCCAGCCTGACCGCCTCAGGATTCGGGTCGATCACCACCGAGATCGCCGACACGCCCGCCCCGACGTTCTACTTCGCCGAGGACTACCACCAGCAGTATTTGAGCAAGAATCCGAACGGCTACTGCCCTGACCACGGCACTGGGGTGAGCTGCCCCGTGGGAGTGCTCAGTAGTGGAGGGTAGGTCAACCGCCGCGTCAATCGACACGTACATCTCCGAGTTCCCGCCAGAGACTCGGCGGATGCTGGACGAGCTGCGGGCGATCATCCGGAGGGCGGCACCCGATTCCACAGAGACGATCAGCTACGCGATCCCTACGTTCGATCTCGGAGGGCGCCACCTGGTCCACTTCGCCGGGTACGACAGGCACATCGGCTTCTATCCGACGGGAGCCGGCGTCGAGGCATTCAAGGAAGAGCGCCTGCCCTACAGGTTCGGGAAGGGTTCGGTCCGGTTCCCGCTCGACCGGCCATTACCCACGGACCTGATCCGCCGGATCGTCGAGTTCAGAGTTCGCCAGAGCGTTGACAAGGCGAAAGCTTAGCCTCGACAGAATGGGGCCCCGGGAACGACCCGTAACCCGGATCGCGCCCGTAGACTTGGCCGAATGGATGACGCTGGAACCAGAGGCGCTGGAACCCGATCGAGCCTCTGGCTCGTCCGTCACGGTGAGACGGACTGGGCCCGCACTGGTCGACATACCGGCCTGACCGATGTCCCGCTGACACCGGTCGGACGCAAGTCGGCACGCGATCTCGCCCCCCGCCTGGCGGGCCATCAGTTCGCCGTGGTCGTTTCCAGTCCCTTGATCCGCGCGCTCGATACGGCCCGGCTCGCCGGGTTCGCCGCCCGCGTCGAAACGAACGTGGATCTCGTCGAGTGGGACTACGGCGCCGATGAGGGACGCACGTCCGCCGAGATTCGCGTGGATCGACCGGGATGGACCGTCTGGACCCAGGGGCCGCTCCGCGGAGAACTGATCGAGGCGGTCGCAGCCAGGACGGACCGGGTCATCGCTGCTGCCCGAGCGGTCGGTGGCGACACGCTGTGCTTCGCGCACGGGCACGTCCTCCGTATCCTGGCCGCGCGATGGATCGGTCTGCCGCCCGACTCGGGTTCGCTGCTCGCCCTCGACACGGCCACGATCTCGATTCTCGATTGGGATGGCTCGACGCCCGTGATCCGGCGCTGGAACGACGGCATCGATCTCGACTGATACACGAGCCTTCCCCGGGAGCCCGGGCCGGGGTCAGCCGGCGGGCTGATCCTTCTCAAGTGGCAGGTGCGCAACGAACCTCGCCCCGCCCGTCTCCCGGTTCGCGGCCGCGATGGTGCCGCCGTGAGCCCTCACGATCCAGTCCGCGATCGCCAACCCAAGTCCCGAACCCCCGGACGGAGCCCCCGGCGCGCGCCAGAAGCGCTCGAACAGGCGCGGCAGATCCTGGTTGCGAATCCCGGGTCCCTCGTCGTCGACGGTGAGTGATCCGGTCGGCCCCTCACGCCGCACCGCCACACGCACGCTTGATCCCTGCGGACTGTGGGCGATCGCGTTGTCCACCAGGATCATGACCAGCTGCCGAAGGCGCACCTCGTCGCCAAGCACCATTGCCGGTGCCGGATCGACGGTAACGGTCACGCCTCGAGCGGCGGCCGTGCTCGCCAGCGAAGAGGCGCCACTGGCTGCGATGTCACCGAGATCAACCGGGGCTCGCTCGAGCGTGACGGCGCCCGAATCCGAGCGGGCCAGGAGCAGCAGTTCCTCGACCAGGCGGGTCAGCTGATCGACCTCCGCACCGATGTCATCAAGGGCCGACCCAACCTGGTTGACCGGCGCCTCCGGGTGACGCCGGAGGTGGTCCAGCGAGGTGCGGACGACCGTCAGCGGCGTCCTCAACTCATGGCTGGCGTCCGCCGCGAATTCCCGCTGCCGCCGGAGCGCCAATCGCTGCGCAACGAGCGACGCCCGGATGGGGACGAGCGCTCGCCTCGAGTAGAGCACGCCGACGCCGGCCGCGACGATGACGACGGCGAGTCCCCCGCCGAGCAGCACGACAAGCAGGACTTTCAACGTCCGGGCTTCGGCGGTCCGATCCTGGAAGATCTGCAGGTAGACCGTTCCGACCTGGCTCGATGCGGACGTCGTGAGGATCCGGACAGGCGTTCCGTCCACGACCCCGAGACGGATATCGCGACCCGCGATCATGGCCGCGCTGACCGAAGCCGCGTCAGGCCGGATGGTCGATGGGGGCCCGTTGCGGGGCCGGATCAACCGGCCATTGGTATCAAGGATCAATGCCACCGTCCCGGAGGCGCCGCCGCCGAAGCGGACGCCGGTCGGCAGATCGTCTCCATCCGGAGATGCACCAGTTGGCCCCTCGATCAGGCGGCGGAGCGCGCTCGCGCGATCATCCAACTGCTGGACGCCGGTCGTGGTGAGCGTCTGGTTGACGGCGGCGTAGAGCGCGACCCCCAGCACGACCAGCACAACCAGCGTCGTTCCAGCAGCCCAGAGGACGAGTCGACGCCCGACTCCCGCGACGAGGCGCTCGTCGCTCTCGAAGGCCGCGCCCTCGGCAGAATCAACGACGCCGGCCTGGGTCCCGTCAGGCATCGCTCATCCGGTAGCCGACGCCTCGAACGGTTTCGATCCGTGCCCCCGCCGGTCCCAACTTGGTCCGGAGGTAGTGGACGTACGCATCGACCGCGTTCGGGGTCACGGCCACGCTGTACGGCCAGGCCTGATCGAGCAACTGGTCACGCGTGAGGGCCTGGCCGGGATGGCGGAGGAAACACTCCAGGAGGGCGAATTCGCGCGGGCTCAGATCGACCGGCGTGCCCGACACCATCACGCTCCGCTGCGTCTCGTTCAGGCTGATCGGGCCGACCTCGAGGCGAGCCTCCGATCGTCGCGGGCCGGGCTCGGCCCTGCGCCCGAGGGCTCGCAGCCGGGCGGACAATTCCTCGAAGGCGAACGGCTTGACCAGGTAGTCGTCCGCGCCAGCGTCGAGACCGGCCACGCGGTCCCGAACCGTGTCGCGTGCGGTGAGCATGAGGATGGCCACGTCGCGCTTGCGATCTCGAAGACGACGCGCCACCTCGATGCCGCTGATATCCGGCAGGCCAACGTCGAGGATCACCACGTCAAACCCGTCGGATTCCGCGAGATCAAGTCCGGACTCGCCGTCGGTCGCGACATCGACGACATGCCGATCCTCCTCGAGCAGGCGCTTGAGAACTCGCCCGAGTCGCTCGTCGTCTTCGATCACGAGTAGGTGCATGCGGGTCGGCCTTTGCTGTCTGGCGGGTGGATGGCACGCCTCGCCCCAGTCGCTATGGAACCATCCGATCATGAGACGTTGATGAGAAATCAGTCGATGCCATCGTATCTGCCACGAGCAGGCGGTCGAGCATCGGAGTCCACAGCATCGCTCGATCGACGGTGATCGCGAGCGCCCCGTATCCCGGATGGCGATCGACCCAGGCGAGGCCATCGACGCCCATCACGAAGCCGGCCGTCGCATACGCATCTGCCCAGGTGAGATCGGGACCGACCACAGTCAGACTGAGTAGATCGCCCGGCACGGCTCCGGTCCTGGGATCGCGGATATGGTCAGCCCGCTCGTACAGGCCCGAGGTCGCAACGGCGTGGCGCTCTGTGGCGAGGACGGCCGCGATGAGGTCACCGTGTTCCGGATGGCGTATGCCGACGCGCCAACGTTCACCGGGCTGCGCCGATCCCCGGGTCACGACGTCGCCGCCGCCGGCGATCATGAAGTTCCGGGCTCCAGCCTCGGCAAGGACGTGCGCAGCCGCCTCGATGGCCCAGCCCTTGACGAGGGCACTGGGATCGACGATGCCGTCGGAGCGGTGGCGGCGGGCGTCAAAGGCGCCCCTCGAGTCGAACGCGAGCGAGTCGCATACCGCGAGGACCCACTGCACGTCCGCGCTCAGCTCGCGCTCCGTCAGGATCCCGGCGGCCAACCTGCCGAGTTCGCTCTCGTCCCGATACAGGCTGAACCGACGATCCACGTCGTGGAGTGACGCGGTCGCGGTCCTGATGGCTTCGGGCGCGACGAACGGCTCACGGATATCGAAGGTGACGACCGTCCCCATCACGGGTTCAACGTGCACCTGCCGCGGCCGAGGTTTCCCTGTCTCGGCACCGACGGTACCGGTCGGCATCATCGCGGGATCAGATTCCCGCTGCGTCGAGCGCACCCTGGAGCGACACGGCATAGGCCCGACTGGTGTAGGTCGCGCCCGAGACGCCGTCGATGCGGGCGGACCGGGCGGCGAGCGCCTGGCTCCGGAGGATCGGCGCGACGAAGTCCGAGATCCGCCCCGAGTGCCCGCCGACCGGCAAGGAAACCGCGTTGACGTCCATGACCTTGCCGCCCGAGACGGTGATGGCGACCTGGACGAAACCGAACGGATTCTGAACCTCCGGCCCGGTGAACTGGCCGGACGCCTGCTGCGGCGAGGGGCTCGGTGCAACCGTCGGAGTTGGGCCCGACCGCGAGGACCCGGAGCCACCGGTGGAGCCGGCGGCGACGCCCGACCCTCCACTGCTGCCACCCCGTGCCGGGGTGCTGCCGCCCAGCGCCGCGATGCCGCTCGACGCCGGCACCCCACTGCGCGGAGAGGATCCATCGGGCACCGTCGCGACGAGCGAAATGTCGCCGGGCCCCTTGAAATTGATGAGGAGCATCGTCGCCAGCGCGAGCGATGCAGTGGTTGCCGTCAGACGTCGTCGCATCGATCTGATCAGTACGCGAAACGTTCGGAATGGATCCGGCTCGCGGGGACGTCCAGTTCCCGGAGCGTCTCGGCCACTCGATCCATCATCTCGTTCGGGCCGCACAGGTAGACATCGTGGTCCGCAATATCCGGAACCAGATCGCTGATCCCGAAGAAGTCGAGCGGGTCGTCGGGCAGGTCAATGCTGCCTCGCCGACCGACCAGGTAGTGGACGGTGACGCCCCGTCGTTCGGCGATCTCATCGAGCTCTCGCCGGAAGATCACGTGTTTCCGTTGACGAGCCCGATAGAGCAGCGTCAGGTCGCCTGCCTTGCCGGGCAGGGCCTCGACCAGCGCCCGGAGCGGCGTGACTCCGATCCCCCCGGCAATCAAGGTGACCTTGCGCCGTGACCGACGAGCGCCGGTGAGCGCGCCGTAGGGACCCTCGAGCAGGACGCGCGTCCCGACGGCCAGTCGCTGGTACCGGCGGGTATCGTCGCCGAGCGCCTTGACGGTCGTCCGGATCCACGCTGGGTTCGGAGCCGCCGATATCGAGAACGGATGACCGCTCCACCAGTTCGAGCCATCCAGAAATCGCCACACGAAGAACTGCCCTGAGCGGAGCGGCAGCTGATCCAGGTTCTTCCCTGTGGCATAGATCGAAACGACGCCCGGTCCCTCACTGACGACGCTGGCGACACGGAACTGGTGACGAAGGTTCAGTCGGATCGGTCCAACGACCCGGTAGGCCACGAGCAGGCCGAAGGTCACGAGGTACAGGCTCGTCCAGTAGATCCGGGCCAGTGGGTCGTGGAGGAAATCAGCTCCAACAAGGATCTGGTGGAGGAATCCGAAGGCGATCGCGAGGTACGCAAGCAGATGGAGGACGAACCATGCCTCGTAGCTCAAGGCGCGGCGCGCTGCCCGCATCGAGGTGATCCCCACCATGGTGAAGAGGCCGAAGCCGACGGTGGCAAGCGCCACATAGTCGAAGGTCGTCAGGATCGTCCAGGTCTCACCGAAGAACGTGCTGCCCTCACTGGCGCCGTAGCCCGAGATGATGAAGAAGCCGTGGCCCGCGATCAGCCAGACCGTGGCAAAGCCGATCCACCGGTGAGCAGCAGCGAGTCGATCCATACCGAACGCCTGGTCGAGCCACGGCATGCGCGACATCAGGATCAGCTGGATCAGCGCCAGGTACGTGCCAAGAAGTCCCGACAACTGGCCGATTGCGATCAGGATTCCGCCTGGTTCGGCCAGGTGGGCCAGCGCTCCGTGCCGGAGCCACATGGCCACGATGAACAGCCCGTTGCCAAGGAGCAGGGCGATCATGTCCCGACCGGTGATGGTCCACACCCGCGGTAATGGAACGGATCGGCTTGGCGGCGCGGGCCGATCGCGTCGGAGGGTGGCTGCGGTCATGCGCGCATCGTCGCAACCGCACGTGAGAGGTATCTGAGAGTGGCTCCGGCGGTAAGATTCGAACTTACGACCAAGCGATTAACAGTCGCCCGCTCTACCACTGAGCTACGCCGGAGCGATTGGGGTCGCCGGGGCGACCGCCTTGGCGGACCCGAGGGTCACGCGCCGGGCGAAGAATAGCAGACCGACTTCCGCGGGAGCCGCTGCCATACTCGCTGACGTGCACTCCCCCATCGTCGCACCCGAAACGCTGGCCTCCTGGATCGAGTCTGGCCGATCCGGCCTCCGCGTCGTTGACGTCCGCTGGTATTTCGGCCAACCGACAGGCTCGGGGCGATCGGCGTACCTCGAGAGCCACATCCCCACCGCGATCCACCTGGATATCGATACGGATCTCACGGCTCGAGACGGGCCTGGACGCCATCCGCTGCCCGATCCCGCGGTGTTCGCGGCCACGCTCGCCGCGCGCGGTATCGGCGATGGCGACCTCGTGGTGGCCTACGACGATGTCGGCGGCTGGGTGGCGGCGCGACTGTGGTGGATGCTCGAGGATCTCGGATTCCGGACGGGCGGGCAGGGCGGAGCCCTGGTGCTCGACGGCGGTCTCCAGGCGTGGGTCGCTGCCGGAGGCAGCCTGACAACGACGATCCCCGTGGCTGAGCCGGCGGCCGAGTTGCACCTCGGTGCCTCGTGGGGTCGCATCGTCGATCGAGACGCGCTCAAGCCCAGGCTCGGCAAGGTCCTCCTGCTCGATGCCCGGGCTGGACCTCGATATCGGGGCGAGATCGAGCCGATCGATCCGCTGCCCGGCCACATCCCGACGGCCGTCAACGCACCGGTTGCCGGCAACCTCCGGCCCGATGGACGACTGCGTGATGCAAGGGAGCTCGCTGAATCATTCGTGGTGATGCGCGCAGCGGCCGGCGAGGCTGGGCTGCCGAGTGCCGCACGAGCGGACAGCCCGGTGGTCGTTTCCTGCGGGAGCGGGATCTCGGCCTGCCACACCGCCCTGGCAATGCGCATCGCGGGACTCCCCGATCCGGTCCTCTACCCGGGGAGCTACAGCGACTGGTCATCATCCGGTGAACCAATAGCGGTGGATCCGGACCCCGGCCAGTTCCTGGGTTGACATCGCCGCGGCCGCTCGCCTACACTCCGCCACCGGTGCGGGTTCCGTGCCAGTCAACACCTCAAGGAGGGCGGCAACAGATGAGCACGATGCTTCTCTTTGTGCCCACGATCGCGCCTGATGGCGTCGCTGATCGCGGGAGATCGGCGCCTTCGTCGAGGTAGTTGCCGGGCGGTTAGACCGCTCAACAGCGAACCACGAGCCGTGGGCCAGATCGGGCTCCCGGCTTTTTTCATGCACTCGAGACGTCCGAGCGTATGCCACGAGCCGCGAGCCATCCCGCAATCGAGAGTCGGGACCAGGTCCGCGGCTCGTTCCATGTTCAGATCACCAGACAGGACCACTACAGTGACCGCCACCATGATCCGACAACAGAAGATCGTCGCCCCGGGCAGTCCGGCCGAGTCGGCCGGTGCCGACCCGCGCGACATGGCGCCGCCGGCCCTGCTCGTTGAGAAGGTCACCAAGCGGTTCCACGTCGGGCGGGCGAAACGACCAGTCGTCGCCATCGCCGACGTGTCCCTCCGCCTTGAGCGGGGCGGCATCGTGGGAATCCTTGGCGCCAACGGGTCGGGCAAGTCGACGCTGATCCGGCTCGTGTCCGGCCTCCTGACCCTCGACGAGGGCCGCGTGGAGGTCTTCGGACACGACCTGCAGCGCGACGAGATGGCCGTCAAGCGGCTGATCAATCGCGTCAGCGTGGATGCCGCTTTCTTCAAGAAGCTCAGCCCCATGGAGAACCTGCTCTTCGCAGCCCGGCTGTACGGCATGGATGCGAGAGCGGCCCGTGGGGAGGCAATCGAGATTCTCGAACGCCTGGGCATCTCGAGGAAGCGGGTCGATCGCCCGGTCGAGCAGATGAGCCGGGGCATGCAGCAGAAGGTCGCGATCGCGCGGGCGCTGCTGACCAGCCCTTCGCTCCTGCTCCTCGATGAGCCCACCACCGGTCTCGACCCGCGGTCGAAGCTGGAGGTTCAGTCCTTCATCGAGGACGTCCAGGCGAACCACGATGCGTCGATCGTCCTGACGACGCACGACCTCGACGAGGCCGAGCGGCTGTGCGATCGCATCGCCGTCCTCAACGACGGTCGTGTCGTCGCCGAGGACACGCCCGATGGGCTCAAGCGCCTCGTGACCGAGCGAAACGGCGGTGCCGGAACGCTCCACAACGTGTTCATGACCTACACGGGTCGAAGCCTCGACGACGATGTCGAAGAGGCGGAACCCGACGATGACTGACCGGCCACCGAGGCCGGCCGACGAAAGGAACCAACGAATGCATCCGCAATCAGCACTGATCCTGGGGATCGCGCGCGAGCGCATCGCTCACGATCTCAAGCACGCCGACCAGCTTCGCATCGTTCGCGAGGCTCGCAAACGGCACCGTATCTCGCTCCGTCTCCGGGCGGCTCGCCAGCTGATCCAGCT
>JBBQMH010000062.1:0-12663 GCA_038328755.1 Candidatus Limnocylindrales bacterium | reverse complement strand
CGACTTCGGAGGAGATGACTCCGGCGACTCGATGTGCCAGTGGTGATCCTCGGGGAAGGCTCGCATCAGCTTGCGCAGCAGCACATTGAGCTTCTCGCGCTCTTTCAGGGTCAGGACCGAGGCGATCACCGCCTCCCGGCGGGCCTGCGTCCCGACGGTCTGATCCCAGGCAGCGTGCCCGGCTTCGGTCGGCTCGACGAGTGTTCCGCGGCGGTCGGTCGGATCGGGCAGGCGCCGCACGAGGCCGGCGGACTCGAGGCGATCGATCCGGTTCGTCATGGCACCGCTGGAGAGTCGCATGTCGGCCGCCAACTGGCCGGCGGCCCGCCGGTACGGAGGCCCGTAGCTGCGCAATCGGCCGATGAAATGGAACGCCCTCCGGTCGAGTTTGAATTCCGCCAGGGTGGCTTCCATCGACCGATCGAGGTCCTTCTGCAAGATCTGGATCCGTTCGATGATCCCCTCGGCCAGCGGGTCAAGGTCAGGGATCTCGCGCGCCCATACGAGGAGCATCGAGTCCAGCTGGTCCCGCTCGTCCCCTGACTCGTCCATGAGCGGAGTGTTGCGCAGCACCAGTCTCGATGTCAAGTTATTTCATGCAATACCTCTTGACATCAAACGACCTACGGGCTATTCTCCCCGAAGTTACTTTGACATCGAGATAGTCCAGGTCGAACTAACCAGTCGGCGCGAGCCGGTAGCACCAGGGGAAGGGCCGATGTACGGAATCCACGCAGCAGCAGCATTCGAAATCGCGACGATCGCCTCCGGGATCGCACCCGAGCATCAGCGCGCCATCATCGCCGGAGAGCGGCCCGTCTCTGGACATCGTCTCGCGGCGGCCGACCGCCAGCCCGTGGCGACCCAGGCCCGCGCACTGATCGGGGGCGCGTCGGCAGCCCTTCAGGCGCTCATCAGGCGCCGGTCCGAGCCGACGCGACGCACGCCGTCAAAGGCGAGCACGAGGATCGGCGGCGTCTCAGCGTCGCATACCCCGAGGCGCGCCACCCGCCGCTGAGCTCGAGACCCGCTCGCGTGCCACCATGGGCGACGTCAGCACTCTCTGAATCGAGTGCCACATCTGCAGAGGTGGGCATCGCGTTGGGCGTGATCGTGAGCGACATGGATGGGACGCTGTCCACGGCACAGACCTGGCGAGGGGTCCACGCCTGGATCCTCGCCAACCATCCGTCGCCCCAGGCCCGCCGCTTCGTCCTGACCCAATTGCCGCTCATCGCCCTGGCGCGCACGCGCCTCTTCGACCAGGGTGTCTTCCGGGCTCGATGGCTCCGCAACCACGCTCGCCTGCTTCGGGGGGTCACCGCCGCCGGCCTGGCCGAGATGGGCGAATGGGTGGTGGAGTCGTACCTCTGGCCGGCTCGACGCCTGCCTGCCATCGAGGCCCTCGAGGCGGCAATCAGTGAAGCCCGGGCAGTGGATCCGGCCGTCGAGGTGATCCTCGCGTCGGGCGCCTATCAGCCGATCAGCGACGCCTTCGCTGCCAGGGTCGGGGCGGACCTAGCGCTCGGCACGCCGCTGGAAACGCGCGACGGGATCGCGACCGGGGCCCTCGCCGCGGAGGTCCAGGCTGGCGAGCAGAAGGCGGCTGCGGTCATCGCCCGCGCTGGCGAGCGCGAGATCCTCGCGGCCTTCGGCGATACGGCCGCGGACATCCCGCTGCTGGAGCGAGCTCGACGAGCAGTGGCCGTCGCACCGGATCGTGGCCTGCGGCGCGTCGCGACCGAGCGCAACTGGGAGATCATCGAAGGCGCCTAGTCCGAAGATGCAACCGGCCCCGGGTCCACCAGCGCCACACGGATTCGCTTGTTGATCCGACCCTTCGACTCGTAGCCCGTGACCCTGATCTGGCCCACCTCGCGCGTATTCGCGACGTGGGTCCCGCCGTCGGCCTGAAGGTCGAGCCCCACGATCTCGATCGTCCGGATCTCATTGATCCCCTCGGGTAGGAGGTTGATCTTCGTCCGGATCAGATCGGGGATCGCAAACGCCTCGTCGCGCGGCAGGACGTTGACCCTGACGTCACGAGCGGCGCGGAGCTCCGTGTTGACCATCGCCTCGATCTCGTCGACCAGGTCGCCGCTCATCCGCTCGAACTCGAAATCCATCCGACCCGCACCGGGCTCCATGTTCCCGCCGGTGACGAGCGCACCGTAATCGCGCCAGACCACGCCACACAGCGCGTGGAGTGCGGTGTGCGTCCGCATCAGCGCGTGGCGTCTGGCCCAGTCCAGATCGATCCGAACTCGGTCACCGACCCGCGGCGGCTCGACGCCCGCCTCGAGCTCATGGACGATCTGGCCACTCGACTTCCGCGCCGCCTGGACCGTCCAGACCCGGCCATCCTCGGCGCGCAGTAGCGTCCCGCGATCCGAGGGCTGTCCTCCACCACCCGGATAGAACACGGTGCCCTCGAGTATCACGAGCGGCGAGTCCGTGGCTTCGACGGCCACGACCCGCGCCTCGATCGATCGTGCGTATGCATCCGAATAGCAGAGCTGCAGGTTCACGGCCCGAGCGTAGCCCGTGGACGGGTCAGACGCCAGTTCTGCAGCGTGCCCGGAACGCGGGCCGGCGGCTGATAAGGCCCGGATAAGTGCTCACCGATACGGTCCGCCAATCTGGAATCCGGCACCGATGGTTGGCTCAGGTGGGGATATGTTCAGTCCGGGTGGGCTAGGCCCCCCGAAGGTCAGGGGTGTCGCCAGTACTTTGGCCGGATAGAGGGCATGCGCCGGAATGGACAGGATGGGTCCCCCGGTAGAAAACCGGCGGAATCAGATCATCCAGTTCGGGAGTGCCCAGATGAAGCACCGCATGCAGCGCACCTGGCAGCTCGCCATGGCCGTCGCCCCACTCGCAGCCATCGCCCTTGTCGAAGCCGCGATGAAGCGCTGGATCTAGCTCCAGGCTAATTCAGGGCGCATGGTCGGTACCCTCCTACCGACCGGCACACAGAACGAGACCCGGACCCTCCTCCGGGTCTCGTTTGTTATGTAGGCCCGCGTCAGCGCGGGACGGCTGGCGCCGAGGACCCGAGGGCCGCGTCAGCGCACCGGGTTCGGCACCAGATCCAGGCGAACCGCGACCATTGCCGCCTCGACGCGACCCGACACGCCGAGCTTGGCCAGGATGTTGCCGACGTGGACCCCAACCGTCTTCTGGCTGATGAAGAGCCGCTCGCCGATCTCGCGGTTGGTACGGCCCTCGACGATGAGGGCCAACACCCCGCGCTCTCGGGCCGACAGACCGAAGGCCTCGTCCGGTCGTGGTTCCGCCGGTCCAACGAAATCGGCGGCAATTCGGCGCATTTCTGACCCAGGATCGATCAGGCCGGCCGCTGCCCCTCGATCTGGTGCTCCCATCGGGACCGGCTGAAGCCGGCGGACCGAGCCAGGTCCCGCCGCGCTGACCCGATCGCCCTCGACCACGTTCGGATCCGGCGGCAACGCGATCAGCGCCCGCCGGGCCAGCGACTCGAGCTCCCGTAGCAGCGGACCGGCGCCCAGCTCACGGGCAAGACGAACCGCCTCCAGGAGTGGCGCCCGGGCGGCAGCGCGGCCTGCACGCGCGTCGCCAGTTGGGAGCGCAGCTTCAGCCTGTCGCCAGCGTGCCCGAGCGACCTGGTACGGGTCACCAGCCCCCTCCCATGTTCGCGCGAGGGTATCCCAGACGGCAGCGACGTCACGTCCGTCGATCCGCGCAGCGTATGCCCGCGCCGTCGAGAGCTGAGCATCGGCCTCCTTCCGACTGACCGCGCCGGCCGGTACGCCACTGGCGGCGAGCGCGCGCTCAGCCTCCGCAAGAACTGCGGCTGCCCGCTGTCGGGCAGCTGCGATATCGGCCATCGCGCGGCGCTCCGAGGCATCCGCGACCGTCACCGCCTGGACTTCCAGGTATGTCGCGGCCATCCGCGCGGTGAGGATCCAGTCCTCGGTTTCCCGCACGGCGGACCAGCCGAGATCGGCCGCATTCACGGCATCGCCGAGGTCGCCACGCCACATCGCGAACGATGCCGCCGCCCGACTTGCCGGCACGATCGACTGGGGGTCGGGTGCGGCTCGAAGCTCCAACAGCCGCCGCCCGAGGAGCCGGGCTGCATGCTCACCGGACGCTGACTCCACTTCGAGCATCGCCGATGTGACCGAGGCATCGGCGAAGGCGTCCGCTGCCGGACTCCACTCGAGCGCGGTGCGGATGGACTCGCGGGCCTCCGCCCAGCGCCCCGTCAGGAACAGGACCTCGGCGATGTTGCCGCGGAGTGCGTTGCCGTAGACAGCATCGAGGCCCTCACGCCGGGCTCGCTCCAGGGCCATGTTCGTCACGGCGATCGCCTCCGACCGTCGATCGAGGAGGCTGAGGGCGGTTGCGAGATTCAGGACGGCGCGGAAGAAGTCGTCCGCATCGGCGACTTCGAGCGCGATCTCGCTGGCACACTCCAGCAGCAGGATGGCGTCGGCCGGGCGAGCCCCCCATGCCCGGGCGATGCCGAGCGTGCACGTTGCGTGACCCTCTGCAGCGCGACCCTCGGGACCGATTGCCTGAGCCGCTGAGATGGCAGCCTCGGCCACGCCCTCAGCCTCGCCGAACGTGCCCGCCAACATGAGGGTCTGGGCGAGCGACCCGAGGATCTGCGCCCGCAGGAGCGGCGCATCGTGAGGCACGAGGCCCGCGGCTCGACGGTGCGAGGCGAGGGCTTGATCGTGATGGCCGAGCGTTCGCTGCGCCTTGCCAAGGCGATCGTGGACACTCGCGAGGACGGCGGCATCCTCGCGCTCGCCGAATTCCCGAGCTGCAGACTCCAGGTAGGCGGCGGCACGCACCGGGCGGCCGGCCGCGGCGGCTGCGTCCGCCACGGACAGGAGGAACGCTCCGGCCGCGCTGCCCTCGGTTTGATCGGCGGCACCGAGCTCCATCGCGAGCTCCAGGGCCGCCAGGTGATCCGCCTCCGCCCCGCGGTCTGCCGCGATTGCCGCCACCTCGAGGATCGCGGTCCGTGCCACGTCGGCCTGCTGGCCGGCGAGGGCGTGATGAGCCCGCGCACCTGGCTCGTGACTCAGGGCACTCACGAGGACTCGATGAAGGCGACGCCGCTCGATCGGCAGGAGGTCGTCCGTGATCGCGTGGGCGATCATTTCGTGGCGGAGCTCGAGGACGCCAGATTCGTCCTCGATGAGGAACCCATGCTCCAGGCCCTCGTCCACGCCGGCTCGCACATCCGGATCCAGCCCCTCGCCGCCGTGTCTTGGGCGAGTTGACGAGCGTTCCGGAAGTTCCGTGTTGGCCGCCATCTGCAGAGCCGCCAGGCCCTGGAGGTCGACCCGTGACATCGGCATGCCGATCGGCGCGAGGAGGCTCAGGACGCGCCGACACTCGCTCGATCTGAGTGCCAGCCGCGCTGCCACGAGTTCCCCGAGCGATGTGCCGAGCGACACGCCTTCGAGTTCGCGGCGAGCCGCCAGCACCTCCTCCGCGAGGAGCGGGTTGCCGCCCGAGCGCTCCCAGGTCAGGAGCAGCAGCGATGCGGGTGGCCGCTGACCCTCGATTCCGGCGATCAGTTGAGCGAGCTCGTCTCGACCGAGCTGCCCCAGCTCCAGGCGATCCGCGGGCTCGGCCGCGTCGGCGAGCGAGTCCATGTCGGCCATTACGAGCGAATCCGTGACCAGGCGATCCGTTCCGTAGGTCATGACGAAGCAGATCCGGCCGGGCCGCGTCACGCGGGCGAGGAAGACGGCGAGTGAACGGGTGGCAGCGTCGGCCAGATGCAGGTCCTCGAGAACGAGCAGGACGGGTTGCCGTTCGGCGGCGCGCTCGAGGACTCCCATGACGGCTTCGGCCAGCCACGCCGCTCGTCGGTCGCGTGCGACCTTCAGCGAGGCGCCGGCTGATGGTTCGTCGGCGAATTCCGCCCTGAGCCTCGAGAGGGCATCCGCGGCCTGGCCAAGGGTTCGGGCTCGCTCCGCATCATCGAGGGCGCCGAGGAACGTGCGGAGGCCAGCAACGACCGGGCCATATGGGTCGAGCGTCCGCCCGGCGTGAGCGCGCCAGCGCAGGACCGTGAACGGCTGCGCCAGCCGCCCGATGCGTCGAACGCTCTCATCGATCAGTCGGCTGACACCAATTCCACCCGGACCGGAAACGACCAGTCGGCGACTCTGACCGTCGACGGCGGCCTCGAGTGCCAGGGCGATCCGGGACAACTCCCGATCCCGGCCGACAAACCGCGCGCTGGACCGCCCACTCGGCATGCCCGCATCGTGCCACACGCGGCAATCGTCGACGCGGTGCGCGAGCGCTCGTATCGGGATGCGCGAGAGCGCGCGTATCACGATGCGCGGGAGCGCGCGCATCGGTAGGCTGGCGCGGTGCCCGATCCTCGTCCCGTCCCCCATCCGCGGAATCACCTGAACGAGCTGTCCGGCGAGGAGTGGCTGTACTTCACCAAGTCCCTCTGGTCGACGGCCTACCCATCGGAGCTCGGGCATGCACTCCGACGAAAGCACGGGGCCAACAAGCCGCCTCGGCTGATGGCGAAGCTGATCGAGTTCTTCACCCGTGGCGGAGAAACCGTCCTTGACCCGTTCGCCGGAGTCGGGGGCACGCTCCTTGGCGCCGCGATTGGGCGGACCCCGCGGCGCGCGATCGGACTGGAACTGTCGCCCGGCTGGGCCGAGGTGTACGCCGAGGTCGTCGCCCAGGCCCTCGCCGAACGGGAGGGAGCCGGGCCGCTGCTCGCCGACCTCGGGCCTCACGACCCGGGCGGGACCAGGTCCTTCGACCCGTCAGGCTGCGAGCTTCGGGTGGGTGACGCCATGGAACTGCTGCCCCAGATCCCGGAGGCCTCGATCGACTTCGTCGCCACGGATCCGCCCTACAACGTGCAGCTCCCGATGACGATGGCGGGTGGCGCCCTGGCCGAAGCACATGCCAATCGCCGGACCGACTATGCGATGGTCACCGACGATCCCGCCGATCTCGCCAACCTCGCCGACTACGGGGCGTTCCTGGATCGGATGACGGAGGTCCTCGCCCAGGTCCATCGCGTGGTGCGCCCCGGGCGCTATGCCGTCCTCATCGTCCGCGACGCCTACCAGGACGGGCGCTATGTGTTCACGGGCAGTGATCTGGCGACTCGGGCATCGACGGTTGGCCTGGTGCCCAAGGGCGATCTCATCTGGTATCAGGCAGGCTCGCGACTGCGGCCATACGGCTATCCGGGCGCATTCGTCCCGAATATCGTCCATCAGCACATCCTGGTCCTGCGACGCGAGCCGGAGCGCCGATCGCGCCGGGCGTCGACGTCAACCTAACCCGCAGGATCAGCCGGGGTGTCGTTGGAGGCTGCGGGCTGCGAGCAGGGACGCCAGCGCATTCTCGCCATCCAGGGGCGGTGCGAACTCATCCCACGTCCGGGTTGCAGCGGTCGTGGCCGCGGGAGGCTTGCCGAGCGTGGTGCGGTGGACCCAGCCGCGGCGCCCGTCGGGGCGAAGCACCTGGACGTATGCGCCCATGCGGTCCTCGACCTGCACCTCGTCACCAGCCACGAGTTCGCCGAGCTTGAGGCCCATGATCTCGTCCGGCTGGTTCAGCAGGTTCGCCACCGCGTAGCGAACCGTCAGGCGCTCGACATCAGCGCCCACCACGGCCGGCGCGCCGGTCCGTGAGGAACCAGGGGCGAAGGTCATGCTCGGACGGTCAGGCATCGACGAGCGGGTGGGATCAATCCTGCGGGCAGCCATGAGCGACGGCCGCCGCCAGCGCGGCATGTTCGCTTCAGGGTCCTCCGGGCCGGCGAGACCCGAATTGGCGATCGTCCGGGAGCCAATCACCGCGAGTGCGTTGAGGTCCGGGCCGGGTGCCAGCTCCTCCTCGTCTCGTTGGCGCTTCTTGAAGAGGATGAAGGCGGCCATCTAGGTCGCGACGGCTGACAAAGAGGCGGTGGTGCCTGAACGTGGGCTGACCGTCGGATTCTCAAGTTTGGTCGGCCCGACGGCTGCGAGGGCGGGCAGCACGAGAGCAAGGAGCAGCAGTCCGGCCGCCATCGCGGCACCGAACGCCTGCACCCCCCGGCGAGCATGTCGATTTCGAATGTCGGACAAGGGGACCTCTCGGGACGAGCGGCCATCGCTCGTCGTCTGGCCAGCATCGCCGCTGCGGGGGGTCAACCGCAATGGTACGGCCGTCCCATGGTCGCGGACTCCGCGATGGCCCGAATGTGCCATTCCCCTTCGAGCGCTGAGGGTCCAGGATTGACGGGTGCAGGTCATTTCCTCGCGGCGCATCGTTTCAGCGAACGGCGGTGGCCGGTCGATTGCGCGAACGTTGGCAGTCGGGATCGTTCTCCTCGGCGCCGGTGCGCTGGTGGCCTACGCGGTCTTCGCCGGTCATGTCCTGTCGGGCCTGACGCCATCCGGTCCACGAGCCTCGACCGAACTCTTCGGCGGTGTGCTGATCTGGACCTTTGGCCTGACGGCTCCAGCTGCATTCGGCATGGTGGGCATTGCCAGGGTTGGGTCGGCCATCGAACACCTCGCCGATCGGCGGGCTCGGCCGACTCCAGCGTTGCGTGCACAGGCGACCATGCCAGCCGACCACCCCGTGGCGGTCAACGTCCATCTTCCGGGCGGGGCCTGGGTGGTTCCTGAGATCGTGATTGGACCGTTCGGTGCGGCCGTGATCGAGGAGCTGCCAGCCGCCAACATGATCGTTTCCCGCAGGCCCCACAGCTGGGACGTCCGGACGAAGGGTGGTCACGTCGAGACCATTGATCACCCGCTCGAGCGAGCTGCTCGCGACGCCGATCGCGTCAGGGCCTGGCTCGCCGGCGAGGACGCCGAACACATCGTCAAGGTCCATGCAGCCGTTGTTTCCACCGATGTCACTATCGGGAGGACGGCCGGGTGCGCCGTGATCCTCGAGGATCAACTGGGAGCGTGGCTGGCCTCGCTCCCGGCGCAACGCTCCTTCGATCACGATCGTCGCGAGCGGGTCATCAGCCTGCTTCGGGCCGCCACCTAGATCAGCTGGACCAGCGGGCACGCCGGGTCTCGGACCAGCGCGGCGGATGGTAGGGGTGCCTGGACTCGAACCAGGGACCATCCGGATATAAGCCGGACGCTCTAACCGACTGAGCTACACCCCCGCCGTGATCCTACACCGGCCCTGGACGGCCCGGCTCCGGGAAGGTGCCGCCAGCGTCGTCAGCCACGCCTCGCACCGAGGCGATCTGCGATCGCCCGGAGGCTGAACGGCCGTGCTGTCAGTTCCTGCTCAGTCGCGGGACCTTGCTCCTCGCGCTCGGATGCAGTCGCCTGCTCCAGGACTTCGAGGCCCTCCTCGCTCATCGCAATCGCAAGCGGCAGACCGTCGGGATCAAATGGACGCTCGACCTGCGCGTGCGGGACGGACGGTCGTGCGTAGGCGGGCGCGCCATGGAGCTTTGGCAGTGCGACGTGCTTGTGTTCGTCCACGCTCGGAAGTCGACCTTTCGCTGATCGGGGGTCGGATCTTGCGGTCAGAACGATACCTGTCTCGGCCCTCGGATGTCATCCCGACCTGACGGGAGACCCGCTCCCGGCCTCAGACGAGCAGCGGACGGAGGATCTGAACCGCCACGACGAGGACCAGGTAGGCGATCGGCACAGCGGCAAAGAAGCCGAGTGCGGCGCTCCAGACCGTCCTTCGTGGTTCCAGGCTGGCACCCCGCGGGAGCGGGACGATGAAGTACGTAACCACGCTCCCGACCAGCAGGACGGTCGCGACGTCGATGGCGGCGAAGGCGGCCCGGAGATCCCCGCCTGGGAGTTGCGCACCGCGCGACAAGGTCACGTCGTAGGCGAGGTAGGCCACGCCAAGGATCCCTGCCACGACGAGGTTCGCCACCACGGCCCGAAAGACCGGGCGTGGAGCGTTTCGGAACTGGCGCCAACGGATCTCGAGCCAGGACCTCGGGCGCGGATCCCGAGTCATGACGGCCGGAAGATCGGGAGCGTCCGGCGCGGAGGCAGCGAGTCGGGATCATGGTCGGCGAGGAGCCGGACGCCGTCCACGAACCGCGCGATTTCCGCCTCGGAGGTGAAGAAGCCGACGCTGATCCGCAGCGCGTCCAGGCTCGTGACCGTCCGGGCGATCGCCGACGTTCGGGTGGCAAGTTCGTCCAGCGCAGCCTCGGCGTCCCAGTTGCGGATCCGGAACGTCACGAGCGTGGCCATCTGGTGGCGGGGCGTCAGCAATTCGACCCCCTCGACGGCAGCCAGGGCATCGGCTGCCCGCCTCGCCATGCTCGGCCCGCGCGACCAGACGTAGTCTAGCCCGACGTACATCGAGAGCCAGCTCAGAGCCCGTGCAAACCCGGCGATGGAGGGGCGATGGTAGTCCGAGGACTCGAATCGGCGAGCATCCACGAACCAGGCAGCGGCGCCGCGCGAGTCGTACGTTTCGAGGCCGAAATGACCGGCGAATGACGGGCGCAGGCGATCCACCGCTGCCGGCGAGACCCAGAGGGCCCCCATACCCTCCGGCCCGAGGAGCCATTTCTGGGCCGGCAGCGCATACGCATCGGCGCCGAGGTCGGTGACCGTGAACGGGATGGCACCGGCTGCCTGGGCGCCATCTACGGCGACCAGAGCCCCTCGGTCATGCGCCAGTTCGACGATCCGGCGGATCGGCAGGACGGCTCCCGTTGACCACAGGACGTGCGAGATCGAGACAAGTCGGGTTCCGGGCGTAACGGCGCGATCCAGCGCCAGCATCGTGGCCTCGTCTTCGCCGCCGTCGCCGATGTCGGCGATTCGGACATCCACGCCCAGGCGCTCGCGAATGGAGTAGAGCGGCCCGATGCCGCCGGCGTGCTCGTGGCTCGAGGTGACGGCGACGTCTCCGGGTCGCCAGTCGATGCCCCAGGCGGCGAGGTTCATACCGTCCGTCGTCGCATGGGTGAGCGCAATGTCGCCAAGCTCGGCGCCAAGAACCGCGGCGACCCCAGCCCGCGCTTCGTTCATCCGGTCGAGCATCTCGAGGTAGTAGTCGCGCTGACTCCGCCCGATGGTCCGCTCGTAGTCCGCGAGCTCGGTCATGACCGCGCTGACCTCCGCGGGAAGCGGGCCGACCGAGCCCGTGTTGAGCTGCATCCCGGCCGCGAGCGAGGGCAGCGCTGCTCGGACCGCATCGAACTTCTGCTCGTCCGACATGAACGGGGAGATCACAGCCGTATGATACCGGCCATGCCCCACTCCCCAGCCACGACTTGATCGGCCGCCGAATGACCGCGGTGACACGCCCAGATCTCATCGCCACCCCCGAGTGGCTGAGCGAACAGCTCGGACGACCGGACCTTCGCGTCCTCGACGTTCGCTGGAGGCCAGACGGTTCGGGCGCCGCGGCCTTTGGCGTGAGCCATATCCCGCGGGCCTCGTATGTCAACTGGCGGACCGACCTGATCGAAGTCTCGCCCGAGACCGGAGGCCTGCTGCTTGCGGGACCGGATCGCGTGGCAGGCGTCCTTGGCGAGGCGGGCATTGGCGATGGAACCAGCCTGGTCATCTACGACGACACCCTGAGTCTGTATGCCGCGCGGGTATGGTGGAGCCTCCGGGTCTACGGCTACGAATCGGCCCGGATCCTGGACGGCGGGTTGCCTGCATGGCTGGCCGATCGACGCCCGGTCTCGAACGTGATCGATGACCAACCGGCGGCGACGTTCACGCCACGAGCCAACCCACGCCTGCGGATGACCACCTCGGATGTTCGAGCGGCGCTCGGTTCGTCCGACGTCCTGCTCCTTGATGCTCGCGCCAGCGCCGAGTTCCGCGGGTTCGAGGGCAACTCCGTGCGCCTCGGCCATATCCCGGGGGCCATCAACGTTCCCGTCGGGGCGATGCACGTGCCAGGGACGCAACGGCTCCGTGATCCGTCGGTGCTGAAGGAGATGCTGCTCAAGGTAAACGTGGCGAGGGGTCGCCGGATCGTGACCTACGACGGATCCGGGGTGGCCGCAGCCCGGCTCGCGTTCGTGCTGGAGCTTCTCGGCTACGAAGACGTGGCCGTTTACGACGGTGGCTGGTCCGAATGGGGCGGGCGGCTCGATCTACCTGTCGATCGCTGACCGTCGGAGCGGGTCAGCCCCCCGAGTCTCGATACGGCGACAGGATCTGGGCCCGCGCGTGGTTGACCGCGACCATCGGCGCCTGGGTCGCTGCAACGCCGAGCTGGGTTGACCAGAACGTCGCGTCCGTGACCGGTATGAACCGCCCGTGCAATTCCTGGAGGGCATCATTGATGGCCCGCTCCGGGAGCAGGTGGATGTGGCCGGTGATGTTGAACGGCGGGATGCTCACCAGCGTGGTCTCGGCAACCTTGGGGGTTCGCAGTTCCGGAAGCGGCTCCACGGCCTCGCTCGCCACTGCGAACAGCACGGCGCCCAGGTTCACCTGGGCGTGCGCCGCCTCGTGCCGGGTGCCCATGCCGAGGGGCTCGAGCACGGTATCGGCGAGAACCAGGAATTCATCTTCCGCGAGGTTCAGCAGGTCCAGCAGGCGCCGATGGCGCGTCGTCAGGCTGCCCCGGATCACGAACGAGTTCGTATAGAGCGTCATCTCGACGCGCATCTGTTCAGTGCCCCACTCGCCGTACATCAGCCCAGTCTAG
>JBBQMH010000061.1:0-12946 GCA_038328755.1 Candidatus Limnocylindrales bacterium | reverse complement strand
CGAGAGCCCGCGAGCGCTGTCCGTTCGCCTCCCGATGCTTGGTCGGTTGTCCGTCCATAACGCGTTGGCCGCCGCAGCCGTCGGAGTTGCTGTGGGGATGGAACCGGACCAGATCGCCGCCGCCCTGTCGAGGGGCTGGTCCGTGCCGCATCGCGTTCAGCTCCTGCGTGTGGGGGGATCGACGATCGTCGACGACAGCTACAACGCCTCCCCGGCATCGATGATCGCGGCGCTTGAGCTGCTGGCTGGTCTGCCCGGTCGACAGATCGCGGTCCTCGGCGAGATGCTCGAGCTGGGTGACGAAGCCGAGGAGGGCCACCGGGCGGTGGGTCGCGCGGCAGCGAGGACGGTGGCGCTGCTGATCACGATCGGACCGGGCGCGGCCGGGATCGCCGATGGTGCCCTTGCAGCTGGTCTCGATCCGGCTGCGCTGATCCAGGCCACCAACCGGGACGCCGGCCTCGCGGCGCTCCGC
The DNA here is from genome assembly GCA_038328755.1 of Candidatus Limnocylindrales bacterium. Taxonomy (GTDB): domain Bacteria; phylum Chloroflexota; class Limnocylindria; order Limnocylindrales; family CSP1-4; genus UBA5189. The sequence continues at coordinate 12,471 of JBBQMH010000061.1, read as the reverse complement.
GACCGGATGCAGCCGGGGGACGTGGTACTGGTCAAGGCATCGCGCGGCGCCGAACTCGATCGCCTCGTGGATGCCCTTCGGTCCGAGCCGGCATGACCATTGAACTGATCCAGGGCCTGCTCCTCGCGTTCGCGCTGGTGGTCATCCTGATGCCCTCGTACATCCGCCTTCTCCGCGCCGTCGGTATGGGCAAGCGAATCCGGTCCGAGGGCCCGGAGACTCACCTCGCCAAGGGCGGCACGCCGACCATGGGCGGGCTGCTGGTCATCGTCGTGGTGTTGGTGCTCTTCTACCTGCTCCGCGGCTTCCCCCAACGGGCGATCATCGCGCCCCTGGCGACGCTGCTGCTCGTCGGCGCGCTTGGTGCCGTGGACGACTTCCTGAACGCTCGCACCGGGGAAGGGATCCGGGCTCGCCACAAGCTCCTCTGGCTCACGGTGGTCGCGGCGGTCGTGGCCTTCCAGATCCAGTCGACCTACAGCATCGACCAGATCGCGGTCCCGTTCATCGGCGCCGTCGGCATTGCGCCGTGGCTGTTCATCGCGTTCGCCGCCTTCGCGATCATCGCCTCGAGCAATGGCGTGAACCTGACCGACGGTCTCGATGGGCTGGCGGGCGGGACCCTCATCTTCGCGTTCGTGGCGTTCCTCCTGATCGCCCTCCTGAACGTGGTTCCCCAGCCCGAGGGCGGGCTCGGCAACCAGCCGAACCTGGCCTTCCTGTGCGCCTTGATCATCGGCGCCCTGCTCGGGTTCCTCTGGTTCAACGTGCACCCGGCCCAGATCTTCATGGGCGACTCGGGATCGCTGGCACTCGGCGCCACGCTCGCGGTGGTCGCGCTGATCACGGGCCAGATCCTGGTGCTCCCGCTGATCGGACTGGTCTTCGTGCTGGAGACCGCATCCGACATCATCCAGATCGGGTTCTACAAGATCAGCAACGGTCGCCGCGTCTTCAAGATGGCGCCGCTCCATCATCATTTCGAGCTGTCGGGCTGGGATGAGGAGAAGATCACGCTCCGCTTCTGGATCGTCGGCATTCTGGCCGGGCTCGTTGGGGTGACGCTCTTCCTCGCCTCGATTGATCAGCTGCGTTGATGACGATGCACGCGCAGCTGAACCCCAGCGCCCCGATGATCGACCTGGCCGCCCTGACGCTGGACTCGATCCGGGCCGGCGCGTTGCAGGATCGGCCGGTCACCGTCCTCGGTTTCGCACGGACCGGGATCGCCGTTGCCCGGTTCCTGGCCGATGCCGGCGCACGAGTCACGATCTATGACGGGCGGTCGGCCGAGGCCTTCGGCCCCGCGATCGCTGAGCTCGGGGAGCGTCCGGTGACCCTGGCGCTTGGCCCGGACATCGACCCGGCGTCGACCTGGGCCGATGCATCCCTGGTCGTCACGTCGCCCGCGATCTCGCCCGACTTCCCGACGACGCAACCCGCGTTGCGGGTGGCCCTGCAGGAGCTCATCGGTGAGCGAGCAGCCGGTGCGGGGCCAGCGCCGACCCTCGTGTCGGAGACGGATCTCTTCCTCCGTCTCTGCCCGGCGCCCACGATTGGCGTGACCGGGACGAAGGGCAAGACCACCACCGCATCGCTCACCGCCGCGGTCCTGGCTGGCGATCCATCCCATCCGGTGGTCCTGGGCGGCAACATCGGCACGCCGCTCATCGACGTCCTTCCGCGGCTGTCCCCGGATCACCGGGCCGTCGTCGAACTGTCGGAGCTGCAGCTGCCCACGCTCAGCGTCGGGACGACGGTTGCCGTGTATACCAACGTCACCTCGGACCATCTGGACCGGCACGGCTCGCTCGCCGGGTACCGGCGGGTCAAGCGCCGCCTGGCAGAGCTGGTGGATCCCGAAGGAGCGCTCGTGCTCAACATCGAGGATCCCGTGGTTGCCGCCTATGCGGGCCTGGGCAGGGCTCCGTCGGTCCTCTACCGGCTCGAGCGCCCCGTGGCCGGAGGCGTGGGGATCGTCGATGACTGGATCGTGGCGGCCGGCGTGCAGCGTCTGCCGATGGTCGGCGGAGGGGCCGCGGCCACTGGGCCCGCCGGCCGGATCATGCCGATCGCCGAGCTCGGCATCCCAGGTCGCCACAACGTCCGCAACGCCCTTGCGGCCGTCGCGACAGCCCTGCTGTTCGGAGTGGCCCCCGATGCGATCCGGCGCGAGGCCGCCGCGTTCCGCGGCGTGGAGCATCGACTGGAGACCGTGACCGTCAGCGGCGGGATCCGGTACGTGAATGATTCGCAGGGCACCCAACCGGACGCGGTCATGGCGGCACTCGAAGCATTTGCCGGACCGATCGTCCTGATTGCCGGTGGCCGCGACAAGGGGGTCGATCTGGCACCGCTCGCCGCCGCCGTCGCGCGCCGGGCGATCGCGGCCGTGCTGATCGGCGAGTCGGCCCCGATGCTGGCGGGCCTCTTTCACGACGCCGGCCTCGGGCACATCGCACACGCAACGTCGATGGACGCGGCAGTCGAGGAAGCCACACGCATCGCCACGGACGCGCTCGCCGGGCTGGGCGAGGAGGGGAGTGGACCCGATGGACCGATGGCCACGGTGCTCCTGTCACCGGCCGCCACCAGCTTCGACATGTTCGAGGACTACGCGGCGCGCGGCCGCGCCTTCAAGGTCGCAGTCGGGCGCGTCGCGTCCGCGCGTGTCGCCTCCGCGCGGCAACCCGGAACCTCCGTGACCACGCAGCAGGGGAGGGGTCTCTGATGGGCGTCATCGGTCGAACCCTGCCGCGGTCGCGTGGCGAGCAGGAGCGGCCCGCGACCCGGCCATCCCACCCGACGGCGTCTCGCGGCGGGACTCGCTCGGGCACGCGACGCCAGGGCGCTCAGGCGAGAGCGAATGTCCTGCAGCGCGACCGCCACCAACCCGATTGGTCGATCCTGGTGGCGGTCGTCGCGCTCTCCGCGATCGGGATCCTGATGGTCTATTCCTCATCGGCCATGCGCGCCTACATCGTCCAGGACGATTCGCTCGCGATCGTGGGTCCCCAGATCCTGTGGGCCGGCCTGGGCCTCCTCGCGATGCTGGTGATGATGCGGGTTGACTATCGCCTCCTGCGGCTGGTGTCGCTGCCGGCCTATGCCATCGGCGTCGTCTTCCTCGTGCTGGTCTTCGTGCCGAGCCTCGGTCGCGTTGTTGGCGGCAGTGCCCGCTGGCTCGCGATCGGCCCGCTGCCCGCGGTCCACCCGGCCGAGATCGCCAAGCTCACCCTGATCGTCTATCTCGCTCACTGGTTGGCGTCTCGCGGGAACCGGATCTCGAGTGTTCGAGGCGGTACCGTGCCATTCCTGCTGATCTCCCTGCCGGTGATCGCCCTGGTCTTCAAGGAGCCGGACCTTGGCACGACCACCGTGATCACGGCCACCGCGTTCACGATGTTCTTCGTCGCCGGCGCGCGGCTCTGGCAGTTCGGGGCCATGGCCGTGCTCGGCGTGCTCGGGGCGCTGGTCGTTGGCCTGCGCGACTATCAGATCACCCGGATTCGAACGTTCATCGATCCATGGTCGGATCAGCTGGGCGCCGGGTTCCATACGATCCAGGGGTTGCTGGCACTCAGCCTGGGCGGAATCTTCGGGGCCGGACTCGGCGAGTCCAAGCTGGCCGGCGGGCTCTACCTTCCAAACGCCTGGAACGACTTCATCTTCGCCATCATCGGCGAGGAATTCGGGCTCATCGGAGCCGTCACCGTCGTCGCCCTGTTCGTCGTCATCGCCTATGCCGGTCTTCGGACGGCGATGCGAGCCCCCGATACGTTCGGGGCACTCCTGGCGACCGGCATCACCGCCTGGCTCTGCATCCAGGCATTCATCAACATCGGCGTCGTGGTCGCACTCCTGCCAGTGACCGGGATCACGCTCCCGTTCATCAGCGCAGGTGGCTCGTCGCTGATCATCAGCTTTGCCGCCGTGGGGATCCTGCTGTCGATCTCCCGCGAGACGGTCGAGCGCCGAACCGTGGAGACCGATGCGCCTGTTGATCGCGGGCGGGGGAACGGGGGGACATATCTACCCGGCCCTCGCCGTCGTGGACGCGCTGCGCCGCCTGCCGAATCCGCCTGATCTCCGCTGGCTGGGTGGCCATCGAGGACTCGAGGACCGGATCGTTCGCGCGGCGGGCATCCCCCTGCGCCGTCTTGCGCTTCGTTCGCTGCGATCAGCCGGGCGGGATGTCCACCTTGCCCTCGATCCGATCCGCCTCGGGGTTTCGATTCCCCAGGCGCTCGCGCTCCTGGTCGCGGATCGTCCGGCGGCCATCTTCACGACCGGCGGGTACGCGTCCATCCCGGTCCTGATTGCCGCACGCCTGCTCGGGATCCCGGCGCTCCTCTGGGAGGGCAACGTCATTCCTGGACGGAGCGTCCGCGCGACGGCCGGGCTGGCCACGGTCATGGCCGTTTCCTTTTCGGCCACGTGCGAGGCGGTCGGCCGGGGTGGGGCAGCCGGGACGAAACCATGCTTCGAGACCGGCACCCCGATTCGCAACTTCGCCTCGACCGATGCCCTGGCTGCACGCGAGCAGTTCTCGATTGCCGCCGGAGAGCGGCTCATCCTGGTCTTCGGCGGATCCCAGGCCGTGAAGCGCCTGAACGATGCGGTGGCTGCGGCCCTGCCGAAACTCGTGGAGCGGTTCCACGTCCTCCACGTGACGGGGGAGTCGGGCTACGCCGAAGCGCTGACCGGGCGCGAGGCGCTTCCGGCCGACCGCCGCGCCCGGTACCGGCCGGTGACGTTCCTCGGACCGGAGATGCCGGCCGCCCTCGCTGCCGCCGATCTCGTGATCGGGCGGGCCGGTTCCTCGACGCTCGCGGAAGTCACCGCGGTCGGCGTCCCGATGATCGTCGTCCCGTACCCGCACGCCGGAGGACACCAGCAGGCCAACGCCAGGGTGCTCGCGGACGCCGGCGCGGCGCTCATCGTGGAGGACGCCGACTTCAACGCCGCTACGCTGCTGGAGGCCGTAAGCGTCCTGGATAACGCGGCGAGTCACGCCCGCATGTCCGCGGCCGCGAGGTCGCTGGGCCGCCCCGGAGCCGCCGCGGCGCTGGCTGCCATCCTGGTCGCCCTGGCCGAGCGCCGTCCCCTGCCATCCGCGGCGGATGTCGTAGCCATCGCTCGGAGGCTGCAGCCATGACCCTTCCATCGCCCTACGACAGCGCTACGCTCGCCGCCGATATCGCCCGACGGATCGGGACGAAGGCCGAGCAGGGGGCACCCCTCGCGCGTCAGACGACGATGCGCGTGGGTGGCCCAGCCGATCTCTTTGCGACGGCCCACAACGTGTTCGAGCTCCGTGCCCTCGTCCGCTTCGCCCGAACCCGCGGGATCCCCCTTCTGGTCCTGGGTCGCGGATCGAACGTCGTGATTTCCGATCGTGGCGTGCGTGGCCTGGTGGTCCACATCCGGGCCGAGGCAACCCGGATCGAGGGCGATACGTACGTCGCTGCCGCCGGCGTTCCGATGGCCAGGGCCGCGACCGAGACCCAGAAGGCCGGGCTCACCGGCCTGGAGTTCGGGCTTGCGATTCCGGGCACGGTCGGCGGCGCGATCTGGGCCAATGCCGGCGCCCACGGCGCAGACATCGCCGCCGTTCTCGAGTCGGCGGACGTGCTCCGGGCAGACGGCACGGAGGAACGAGTCGCCGCCGACGCCCTCGGTTTCGCCTATCGGGAGAGTCGGTTCAAGCACGTCGAGGACGACGCCCAGCGGGAGATCATCGTCGGAGGCACCTTCCGGCTCGCGCCGGCGTCCCCGGAGGTGATCAAGGCGCGCCTTGACGAAATCAAAAGCTGGCGCCAGCAGCATCAGCCACTCGGACTTCCTTCGGCCGGCAGCGTCTTCCGAAATCCCGCGGACGGACCGTCGGCCGGCGCGCTGATCGACAGCGCGGGCCTGAAGGGGTATCGGATCGGCGGCGCAACGGTCTCCGAGAAGCACGCGAATTTCATCATTGCCGATCGCGGGGCGAGCGCCTCTGACGTGCGCCGCCTCGGGGATCACATTCGTGCGACGATTCTGGAACGCAATGGGATCGACCTTCGCTTCGAAGTCGAGTTCATCGGCGACTGGGCCGGCTGGCCCTGGCCCGAGGACGACCCGGAAGGATCGCAGCCCGCATGAACGATCAGCGCTCGGTCCAGCCGCCCGTCGTGGTCCTGTTCGGCGGTCCTTCGGCCGAGCACGACGTTTCGATCGTCTCAGGATCCGCCATCGCGGATGCCCTCGCCGCCGACGGATTCAACGTCCGTCAGGTCGTCATCGACCTGGCCGGCGGCTGGTGGTGGCTGCCGGCAGATCATGCCCGCGGAGTTCGAGCTGCCGCCGACTACGACGATCCGGCGGCCCTCGGCGCGGATGGCCCGTTCCGCGTCGGCGCCGCGCTGGACCGCCTCGCTGCGGAACGGCCGGCACCGGTCGTCTTCATCGCCCTCCATGGTCCGTTCGGCGAGGACGGGACGGTCCAGGCCCTGCTCGAGGCCGGTGGCCTCGCCTACACGGGGTCGGGTGTCCTGGGCTCGGCGATCGGCATGGACAAGGCAGTGCAGAAACGGATCTGGCGCGGCCTCGGCCTGCCCGTCCTGGACTGGCGCGAGGTCCGGGCAGCGCGCTGGCGGACCGACCACGACGGGATCCTGGGGGAACTCGAAGCCTTCGCCTCGGGAGCCGGCGATCCCCGGCTGATGATCAAGCCGGCCCGCCTGGGCAGCTCGGTTGGAATGACACTCGCTCACGACGCCAGCGAGCGCGGTTCGGGGCTCGACCTCGCCTTCCGCTATGACACCGTTGCGGTGGTGGAGCCCTATCTGTCAGATGCGCGCGATCTCGAGGTCGCGATCATCGGGACCGAGCCGCCGCTCGGTGTCTACGGCCCCGGCGAGATCGTGGCCGGTCACGAGTTCTACGACTACGCCGCGAAGTACACGCCCGGGCTGTCGGAGACGTCTGTCCACGCCGAGATCCCGGACATGCTCCGGGCGACGATGAAGAAGCTCGCCCGTGATGCCTACCGGGCAACCGGAACCGAGGGCTTTGCTCGGGTCGACTTCCTGGTGCGGAATGACGAGGTCTACCTCTCGGAGATCAACACGATCCCGGGCTTCACGCCGATCAGCCTGTTTCCGACCATGCCGGCCGAGGCTGGACTGGATTTCACCGCCGTCTGCCGTCGGATCATCGACCTTGCGCTTGAGCGCCATACCGCTCGTGCATCGTCACGGGTGAGTCCCGGGGACCTGCCGAGATAATGGTTCGACCATGAAACTGAGGCGCAGCGGCCAATCGCCGACGGGCCAGGGGCGCGGGCGTGACGGAAGCCTCCGGGCCACCCGCCGGACGGAACAGGGGCGTCGGACTGGGCGGGGCGGGCGCGGTTGGCGCGGTTGGCGCGCGCTTGTCGGGCGCTGGCACATGACGCCCGTCCGCGCGGCCGCCATGCTCAGTCTCCTGGCGTCGGCTGGTGCGATGTATGGCCTCGCGTCAACGCCGGCTTTCACGCTCGCCGGGACCGACCTGCCAGAGCTCCGCTGGACGACCCCCGCTGACGTGACCTACGCGCTGGCCACCCCGAACGGGACGAACCTGTTCCAGCTCCGGACGGGGCCGATCGAGGATCGGCTCCGGACGCTGCCGGCCGTCGCAACGGCGCGGGTGCAGGTGAGCCTGCCGGACACGATCGTGGTGACGATCCAGGAGCGCGAGGCCATCGTGGCCTGGGCCGTCGGCGACTCGAGGTTCCTGATTGATCGGGATGGCGTCGTTTTCGCGAACCTGACCGCCGAGGCGGCAAGTGCGCAGAAGCTGCCGACGATCCGTGACTCGCGGCCCGCGGCCGGGGAGCTCGTCGTGGGTGGTCGCCTTGATTCCGTCGATCTCGACGCCGCGACGCGCCTGGCGTCGCTGACGCCGGCTGACATCGGCAGCGTGGCCAAATCCCTGATCGTCACGGTGACCGAGGCGAACGGCTTCGTCCTGGTTCCGGTGCCTCGGACCTGGATCGCGGTCTTCGGGCTCTACACGCCGACCCTGCGCACGCCGGAACTCATCCCCGGACAGGTCCGCCTGCTTCGAAGTCTCCTGGCCGGCCGTGAGAACGCCGTCGCCAAGGTCATCCTCGCCGACGCGGACAGTGGGACGTTCATCCCGAAGGCGACACCGGCGCCGTGATGAACCCAGCACCGAAGGGGCCCAGTTGCCCGTGTATGGCGCAGTCGAGTAGCCTTGCCGAAACGCACCGTATCGAGGATGAGAGAACGTGCTGCTCCCCCTGGCGGGCCTCATCGTGGGCGTCCTGCTTGGGTTCGTCCTCAACGTCAATGTCAGCTTCGAGTTCAGCCGGTACTCGGCCGTGGCGATTCTCGCCGCGCTCGACTCGGTCCTCGGGGCAGTCCGTGCAGAGCTCGATGGCGCCTACGACAATCGGATCTTCATCAGTGGCTTCGTCACGAACGCCGTGGTCGCCGTGACCCTGACGTTCATCGGCGATCGGCTCAGCCTGGACCTGTACCTCGTCGCGCTCATCAACTTCGGGTTCCGAATCTTCAACAACGTCGCCCTTATCCGGCGACATTTCATCTGACCCGGGAAACCGGGAGGGAGCAGGCGATATCGTGGTGGAAGGCGTCCTCGTCGGGATCGACGTCGGCACAAGCAAGGTCTGCGCGCTGATCGGCGAGGTGGGCCGGGATGGTCGCGTCACGATCATCGGCCATGGAACCGTGCCCTCGTCAGGGCTCAAGAAGGGCGCCGTCGTCAATATCGATCAGACGGTTCGCTCCATCGGCGATGCCGTCGAGAAGGCCGAGCGGCTGTCCGGCTGGAAGATCGACAAGGCGTTCGTCGGCGTCGGCGGCTCCCAGGTCGAAAGCCTGAACTCCACGGGCCAGGTGGCGGTCACCGCCCACGACCGGGAGGTCAGCCGGGAGGACATCCTCCGGGCGATCGAGGTCGCCCGTGCGGTGGCGATCCCATCGAACCGTGACGTGCTCCACGTGGAGCGACGCGGCTTCATCGTGGATGGCCAGGAGGGCGTCAAGGACCCGCTCGGGATGAGCGCGCTCCGCCTCGAGGTCGAGACCCATATCGTCACCGCCCCGCAGACCGCGGTCCAGAACCTGACCAAGTGTGTCGCTGCGGCGGGCGTGAAGATCGATGAGCGCGTCGCCAATGCCCTGGCCGCGGCCGAGGCGGTCGCGACCGATACCGAGAAGGAGCTCGGCGTTGCCGTCGCCGATATCGGCGCGGGCACGATCGACCTGGCGATGTTCAACGAAGGATCGCCGTTTCATACCAGCGTCCTGCCGGTCGGCGGCAATTTCGTGACGAACGACGTCGCCATCGGAGTCAAGACCTCGCTGCCGGTCGCCGAGCAGCTCAAGGTCGAGCACGGGACGTGCGACCTGCGCGGCGTCGGGGAGGACGAGGAGATCACCGTCTCCGTCCTGGGCGACGACGCCGGGCGCACGATCAGCCGGCTCGAGCTGTGCCAGATCATCGAAGCCCGGATGCGTGAAACCTTCGAGCTGATGGGCGCCGAGATGCGAGCCGCCGGGGCCGGGATGCTGCCGGCCGGTCTGATCCTGACCGGCGGTGCGGCGCAACTTTCGGGGCTGGCGGAGCTGGGCCGTGATGTCCTGCAGATGCCGGTCCGGGTCGTTGCGCCCACGGCCGTCACCGGCCTGACCGATTCGATCATGACCCCCGCCTACTCGACGGCCATCGGGCTCCTGATGTGGGGCGCCCGATCGCTGACCGACGGCGAGCCGATGCGCTACGAATCGGCACCAGCGTTCGGGTTGCTCGGGCGGCTGAGGGACGCGCTCCGGAGCGTCTTCCCGTAGATCTGACCGGGCAAGTTATCCACTGCCCGACGTCATATTTCGGGGAGTCACAGTCCTTGTCTGCGATGGTAGACTCGCCCGACGACCCTGAGTCTCCGCCGAGCCCGACTCGCTCCGGCTCCTGGTCACCAATCCAGAAGGTTCAGCCCCGGCCCCGGGAGGCCATGGAGGAGTACGGTGGCCCTGCGTTCTGATTCGGAGAACTTCGCGCTGATCCGTGTTATCGGAGTTGGCGGCGGCGGCAGCAACGCGGTCAACCGGATGATCCGGGCCGAGATGATGGGCGTCGAATTCATTGCCCTCAACACGGACGCGCAGGCGCTCCTCCAGTCGGATGCTCCCCACAAGATCCGCATCGGGGACAAGATCACCCGCGGCCTCGGTGCCGGCGGTGACAGCGACATCGGCCAGCGAGCGGCCGAGGAGGATGCGGACAAGATCACGGCCGCCCTCGAAGGCTCGGACATGGTCTTCATCACGGCCGGTCTTGGTGGCGGGACCGGCTCGGGAGCCGCGCCCATCGTGGCCGAGATCGCAAAGGCTGCCGGCGCGCTGACCATTGGCGTGGTCACCAAGCCATTCTCTTTCGAGGGTGCCAAGCGAAAACTCGTCTCCGAGCGAGCCGCCGAGGACCTCAAGGGCAAGGTCGATACGCTCATCACGATCCCGAACGATCGCCTGCGTGACGTCGTCCAGAAGAACACTTCGATCCTCGACGCCTTCAGGGTCGTGGATGACGTCCTCCGCCAGGGCGTCCAGGGCATCAGCGACATCATCACGATGCCGGGTCTCATCAACCTCGACTTCGCCGATGTGCGGGCGATCATGAAGGACGCCGGTTCCGCGCTGATGGGCATTGGCCGGGCGACCGGCGAGAACCGCGCCGTCGAGGCCGCGCGCCAGGCGATCGCCAGCCCGCTCCTCGAGGTCAACATCGCGGGCGCCCAGGGCATCCTCTTCAATGTCACCGGCGGCTCGAACCTGTCGCTGTTCGAGGTGACCGAGGCCGCCGAGGAGATCCGTGCCGCTGCGGACCCCGAGGCCAACATCATCTTCGGCACCAGCTTCAACGAGCGACTCGGCGAAGAGGTCATGATCACGGTCATCGCGACTGGCTTCGACGGCCGCCGCCCGGGGGCCCGCGCATCCGGCCAGACCGGCGCGACGTCCTCGGCCGACGGCGCCGCCCGCGTGCCACGTGACTTCCTCGAGGAGCTCGAGCGCCAGCGGACCCAGCTGAACGATGCCGGGGTCCCCGATGCGCCCAAGTCTCGACCGGATGAGGCCGCGGCAACCAAGTCATCGCGGTCGGTTGGCGAGCCCGCTCCGGTCCGTCGCGCCGCCTACGATGCCGAGGACCTGGAGATCCCAAGCTTCCTCCGCCGCCAGAAGTAGCGGCGGCCGGAGCGTACCGGCATCCCTGACCTCCGGGGAGACCACGCGCGCGAGACAGATCCGGTGAACCCGGACGACCTCGTGTTCCTGACGCGGGCGCGCAGTTCCGTGCTCGAGCGGATCAGTCTGGCTGCCAGACGCGCCGGCCGCGACCCCGCGACGATCCAGCTGGTCGCCGTCTCGAAGACGGTTCCGGCCGACCGGCTCCGCGCTGCCACGGCAGCTGGGCTGCGGGATCTGGGTGAGAACCGCGTCCAGGAGGCCTTGGACAAGCAGTCGGGGGCTCCGGGCGCGCGCTGGCACCTGATCGGGCCGCTCCAGTCGAACAAGGCGCGGCGTGCCGTGGAGATCTTTGACCAGATCCAGACCGTCGATTCCGACGAACTGGCCACCCGCCTCGATCGCATGGCGCTCGAGATGCGCCCGGGCCGACCGCTCCCGATCCTGCTCCAGGTCAACGTGGACGAGGACCCGGCCAAGGCCGGCTTCACGGCCGCTGGCCTGGAAGCAGCGCTGCCAGGGCTCATCGCGCTACCCGGGCTCGAGATCAGGGGCCTCATGACGGTCGGCCGATTCGTGACCGATCCGGAGGCCGCGCGGCCCACCTTCGTCCGGCTGCGTCGGCTCTCTGAGCACATCCGGCACACGGCGCCCGGCCTGGGACCTGAGCTCTCCATGGGCATGTCGGCCGACTTCGAGGTCGCGGTCGAGGAAGGCGCAACGATCGTCCGGGTCGGTCAGGCGATCTTCGGGGCGCGGGGCGGTCCGGCCGTCTAAACTCGACGCATGGCAGCTGAGTTCGCCGTCAACTTCCTCAAGTTCCTGCTCTATGCGCTGGAATTCGCGGTTCTCGGTCGTGTCCTGCTGTCGTGGGTCCAGCCGCGCGGCGACTCGTCGCTCCATGCGTTCCTGGCAATGATCACCGAGCCGGTGCTTGGTCCGATCCGACGGCTGCTGCCGTCGAGCGGGGGCCTCGATTTCTCGCCGTTCGTCGTGATCGTGGTCATCGGCATGGTCGTCCGCTATCTGTGATGACCCGGCGGGCTGACGAGGTCAGGCTGGCCCTGCGTGTCACGCCCCGCGGGGGCCGCGACGTGATCGAGGGAGTACGAGACGGGACGCTCCGCATCCGCGTCGCAGCGGCTCCCGTGGACGGCGGAGCCAACGATGCCGTGATCCGGTTGGTGGCCGAGGCCCTCGGCGTGCCGCGGAGCTC
>JBBQMH010000060.1:0-13602 GCA_038328755.1 Candidatus Limnocylindrales bacterium | reverse complement strand
AGACATTGGGCGCGGCCCTGGAACTGCCCGGTCCCGTCATCGTGCACGTGCGCACGCAGAAGGGCCGCGGTTTCCGGCCCGCCGAGACGGATCAGGTCGGGTTCCACGGCGCAGCGTTGCCGCCGATGCCGGCGCCGGCCGACCGGCTCGCGCCCGGCGCTGATGCCTACGATGGCGTCAAGCACAAGGCCGGGGCCCTCCCCACCGAATCGATGACCGACGATGCCGCCGCCCCGACGGCGCCGCCGGCAGCTCCGAAGAAGCATCCCAACTACACGGCCGTCTTCGCCGACGAGTTGATCGAGCTCGGGCGCACGGACCGACGCATCGTCGGCATCACCGCCGGCATGCCGACGGGGACCGGCATGGCCAAGTTCGGCGCGGTCTACCCGGATCGCGTGTTCGATGTCGGTATCGCTGAGCAGCACGCCGTCGCCCTGGCCACGGGCCTGGCGATGGGCGGCATGCGCCCGGTCGTGGCGTTGTACTCGACGTTCCTCCAACGCGCCTTCGACCAGACCGTCCACGACGTCTGCCAGAACGACCTTCCGGTCCTGATCGGGGTCGACCGGGCGGGCCTCGTCGGCGAGGACGGAACATCCCACCAGGGGATGTTCACGCTCCCGGTCCAGCTACAGCTCCCGTACCTGGTCGTCGCCAGCCCGAAGGACGAGCAGGAGCTCCGGGCCCTCCTTCGGACCGGCCTTGCCCAGGATCATCCGTATGCCCTGCACTATCCGCGCGATGCAGGGTTCGGACTCCCGGTCGTCGAACCACCGGTGATCCGGGTCGGAGAAGCCGAGGTCCTGCGCGAGGGTCGCGACGTCCTGTTCGTCGGCTTCGGGCCGATCGTCATGCGGGCGACGGAGGCAGCCGCGGCGCTGGAGCGTGACGGCTGGTCCATCGGCGTCATCAACGCGCGGTTTGCGAAGCCGCTCGACCGCCAGCTCATCCTGGACCAGGCGCGCGGCAAGCGCCTCGTGGTGACCTTCGAGGAGAGCGTCGTCAGTGGCGGTTTCGGAAGCTCGGTTCTCAGCACGATCGAAGAGGCCCGCCTGGTCGACCCGGCCTACCGTGACCTTCGGGTCCGGATCCTCGGAATCCCGGGAGATCGCTTCGTCGATCATGGGTCGGTGACGGACCTGCGACGCGTCCTGCGACTCGACGCGGCCGGACTGGAGCAGCAGGTACGCGAGGTTCTCGCGACGCTTGGGCTGACGCCGGGCCACGCCGAGGCAACTGCCGAGGCGGGCTGATCACGAGGCGAGTCCGTGATGAGCCGGCTGTGCCACGATAGTCACGTGAACGGGTCCACGTCGTCCGCCCCTCGCCCGGTGACCTCGAGGTCGTCGCGCATCCGGCTGGACCAACTGGTGGTGGACCGGGGTCTGGCTGCGTCTCGAGCACGTGCGCAGGCACTGATCCTGGGCGGCCATGTGCACGTCGGGACCGGTGACGCCGCCCGGTCGGACCGCAAGGCCGGAGATCTCGTGGATCCGACCGTGCCCGTCGCCGTCGATGCGGCACAGCCGTACGTGAGTCGTGGCGGGCACAAGCTGGCGGCGGCGCTCGATGCGTTTCAGATCAATCCGCATGGTCTCGTGTGCCTGGACGTTGGTTCCTCGACCGGCGGCTTCACCGACGTCCTGTTGCAGCGTGGCGCGCGGATCGTCTATGCGCTCGATGTCGGCCGCGGGCAGCTGGCTGAGTCGCTGCGTCAGAATCCCCGCGTCGTGTCGATGGAGCGGACGAATGCCCGATCTCTCAATTCAGGCAGCTTGCCCGAGGCCATGGCTCTCGCCGTGATCGACGTGGCCTTCATCTCGCTCGAGCTCGTCCTCGAACCGGTGGCATCGACGTTCGGGCCAGGTGGCGGATCGATCGTCGCGCTCATCAAGCCCCAGTTCGAGGCCGGTCGCGGCCAGGTACCGGGCGGCGTCGTCCGGGATCCATCGGTTCATCGATCCGTGGTCGAGGCGGTGGTCCTCCACGCGACCGCACACGGGCTGGTGCCGAGGGAGGTGATCGCCTCGCCGCTCCTGGGACCAGAGGGTAATCGGGAGTTCCTCGTCCATCTGGTCATCCCGGGCCGGGAGGCGGATGCCGCGCCCGGGTTGACCCCACCGATCATCGAATCCGAGCTGGCTGCCCAGATCGCCACGGTAACGAGCGGAGACCCGTCGTGAGCGGGCCGCGGATTGACCGGATCGGGTTCGCCTTCAACCCGACCAGCACGGCCGCCCTCGAGCTTCGGGAGCAGGTTGTGAACTGGTCGGCCGGGCTCGGACTCGATCACTGGGATGCCCCTGCGGCGGACCACGATCGGCTGATCAGGGAGTTGCCAGGAACGGGCCTCCTCGTGGTGCTGGGCGGAGACGGCACCTTTCTCCGGGCGGCCAGTGCCGTGGTCGAAGTGGATGTTCCGCTCCTTGGCATCAACGTCGGCAAGGTCGGGTTCCTGAGCAAGGTCGAGGCGACGGACGCAATCCCCGTGCTCGAGCGAGTCCAGGCGGGCGCCTTTCGCCTCGAACATCGGATGGCCCTCGAGGGACGGATCCTTCGTGCGTCGAACCCGGACGGTGCCAAGCGTCACGTGGCGCTCAACGACGTCGTCGTGGCCCGCGGGTCGCTCGCCCGCGTGGTCCGGCTGGATGTCTCGATCGACGGCAGCCATCTCGCGACCTATGTCGCGGATGGGCTCGTCGTTGCCAGCCCGACCGGGTCGACCGGCTACTCGTTCTCGGCGGGGGGGCCGATTCTCGATCCGACGGCGCGGAACCTCATCGTCACGCCCATCGCGGGCTATCTGACCACGATCCGTTCGGTCGTGGTTGGCGACTCGGTCGTCGTGCGGTGCACGATCAAGGATGCGCACGAGGCCATGGTCTCGATCGATGGCCATAGCGACGTTCCGGTCGCGGTCGGCGACGTGGTCGAGGTCCGAGCCCTGGAGCAGCCGATCCGCCTGGTGCAGCCGGACGGAGCCCTTCCGTTCTGGGATCTCCTGCGCAAGAAGGTGGAGCTGCTGCCCTCGTGAGGCGCGGATGACCTCGCCGTCGACGCGGGAGGCCGCGGCGTCGTCAGAATGGGGACCCGCGGATCCTCCGCAGGACCGACCCGGCCGGCTGCTCGAGCTGTCGGTGACCGACCTCGGACTGATCGAGAGTCTCCGCCTGTCGCTCCATCCGGGGCTCAACGTGCTGACCGGGGAAACCGGGGCGGGCAAGAGCCTGCTGATCGATGCCCTGGGGCTGGCGCTTGGCGCCCGTGCTGACACGACGCTCGTCCGCCACGGCGCGGACGTCGCCCGGGTCGAGGCACTCTTCGATCGCCTACCCGAGCCCCTCATCGTCGTGCGCGAGGTCTCAGCCACCGGCCGGTCGATTGCCCGTCTTGACGATGGCGCGGTCACCGCTGCGCGACTGGCCGAGGTGAGTGGGCCGCTCGTCGAGATGCATGGACAGCACGACCAGGGACGACTGCTCGACGAGCGCTGGCAGCGGGAGCTGCTGGATGCGTATGGTGGCCACGGCGTGGCGCGCTCGGAGATGGCAACGGCGGTGGCTCGCTGGCGGGATAACCGGGCGGCTCTTGCGACGGTGGCCATCGAGCCGCGGGAACTCGCGCGTCGTCTTGAGCTCCTTGAGCACGAGGCAGCTGAGGTTGCCGCCGCCCACCTGATCCCGGGCGAGGCCGCGGAGATCAGCGCTCGCCTCGCGGCGGCACGTCAGTCGGCGTCTCTTGCGTCCGCAGGGACGATGCTCCACGAGGCACTTGACGGGGACGACCAGTCAGCCCGCGCGGCTCTCGGCGCGGGTCTGCGTGAGTCCCGGGCGATGGCGCGCCTGGACCCCAGGTTCGAATCGATTGCCGCTCGCATCGGTGGACTCGATGCCGAGGCGCAGGACGTCGCGTCGGAGGTTCGAGCCCTGATGGATTCGATCGATCACGATGCCACGTCGCTGGCGACGCTCGAGGAACGTCTGTCGACGATCTTCAGCCTCGAGCGACGCTACGGCGACGACGAGGAGGCCGTCATCGCCCATGGAGCGCGGGTCGAGGAGGAGATGGATCGCTTGCGCGGCCTCGGCGGGGAGCGTGAACGGCGCGCGACCGACGACATCCGGCTGCTGGCGTCGGTGGCCGCCGCCGCAGCCGACCTTGGTTCCATGCGCCGTGAAGCGGCCGGTCGGCTGGCCGGTGAGGTGGACGCGATCCTTCGTCGGCTCGGCTTTCCCGAAGGTGCGTTCGGGGTCGCCGTTGGACGGCGACCAGCCGGCCAGGATGAACCGGCCATCGAGCTGGAGGGCGACGATGTCGCATTCGATGCGTCCGGAGCGGATGACGTGGTTTTCCGCCTCGCACCGAACCCCGGGGAACCGGCCCGGGCGCTGGCTCGGATCGCCTCGGGCGGTGAGCTCTCGCGCGTTGCCCTTGCGATCAAGCAGGTGCTGGCTGAAGCTGACGCCACCCCGACCCTGGTCTTCGATGAGGTCGATACGGGGATCGGTGGACGGAGCGCCGACCCCGTTGGTCGAAGCCTCTGGGCGCTGGCTCGCTCACACCAGGTACTCGTGGTGACGCATCTGCCCCAGATCGCGGCCCATGCTGACGCGCATCTCCGCATCGCCAAGCGGGAGCGCGCGGGCCGGACGGTCACGGATGTGGCGCATCTGACGGGGGACGCCCGGGTCGAGGAGTTGGCCGCCATGCTTGGTGGGGCAGGGGAGGCGGGCCCTGGCGCAACGGCGCTCGCCGGTGCACGCGAGCTCCTCGAGTCCGCCGCGGCCTGGCAGGCAACGGTCCAGCAGGAAACCTGACCCGAGCGGATCGACCCATGACCACCCAACCTGATCTTGCCGCCGCGATCAGCGACTTCCTGACCCACCTGCACGTGGAGCGCGGGGTCTCCCCGGCAACGATCCGGGCCTATCGCGCCGATCTCGAGGACTTCGCTGCATCCCGCGGGACGTCGCGGGACTGGGGCGGCGGACCTGACGCGGCGACAAGATACCTGGCGGCGCGCACCCGTCGCGGGCGTCCGTCCGACCCGGGGCTGGCGCCGACATCGCTCCGGCGGCGTGCGGCTGCAATTCGTGGCTTCTACCGTTTCGTGTTTGGCGAGGGTGTGATTCGCGTCGACGTCGCGGCGCGCCTGGATCTGCCAAAGATGTCCCGGCTGCTGCCCGAGACCCTGACCGTCGCAGAGGTTGAGCGCCTGCTCGAGACTGTGGGAGGCGCCGGGGTGGCTGAGGGCCTGGCGGACGAGGTACCGACGGCGATCCTTCGCGATCGAGCCCTGCTGGAACTGCTCTACGCGGCCGGTCTGCGCATCTCCGAGGCGCTCGGGCTCGACCTCGAGGATCTTTCGCTCGACGGTGGGTTCGTCCGAGTCATCGGCAAGGGAGACAAGGAGCGCCTCGTCCCGGTCGGGGACATTGCGCTCTCCGTTCTCGGTCAGTGGATCGCCGGTCCACGGTCCGGGCTGGTCGACCTGGCGAGAGCGAGCCAGGCTCGTGGCGGCCCACTCTTTCTTGGCGATCGGGGTGGACGCTGGGCTCGACAGCAGGCCTGGCTGGCCGTGAAGCGGGCGGCCGCCGGGGCGGGACTATCCGACCGGGTGAGCCCGCACACGCTCCGCCACTCGTTTGCCACACACCTGCTGGAGGGAGGAGCCGACCTCCGGATCGTCCAGGAGTTGCTCGGGCATGCGAGTATCAGCACGACCCAGCTCTATACCCACCTGACTGGTGAACGGATTCGCGAGGTCTACGCTCGCGCTCATCCGCGAGCCTGACCCCGCAGGAAGGACATCGTGGCCCGCTATTCAGAAACACTCCTCTCGGATGGTGAGCGAATCGCCCTCCGGGCTCGCCAGCATTGGCTGGCCACGTTCGTCGACGGTCGGGTCGCCTGGGCGTTGTTCCTGGCGTCGCTGGTCCTGCTCGTCCTGCGGCTCCAGATGAGCGGCGGCGGCGTGCTCGAACAGGTGCTCGGGTACCTCGTCCTGGCAGCCCTCGTCGTCTCGCTCGTCATGCTCGGGCATCGATATTGGAGCTGGTACGCGCAGGACTACCTCGTGACCAACCGACGGGTGCTCAAGGTCGAGGGGATCCTCAACAAGCGCTCGGCCGACAGCTCGCTGGAGAAGATCAACGACGCCGTGCTGGAGCAGAACCTCGTCGGCCGGATCTTCGGGTACGGGGACCTCGACATCATGACGGCGTCCGAGGAGTCGGTGGACCGCTACCGGATGCTCGACCGGGCCCCGCGGTTCAAGAAGGTGATGCTCGACCAGAAGCACCAGCTCGAGGCGGACATGGTCCGGTTGCCCAGCCCGCCGGCCCGCTCGAGTGCTCCCGGCCCGCGCGTCATGACCACG
The DNA here is from genome assembly GCA_038328755.1 of Candidatus Limnocylindrales bacterium. Taxonomy (GTDB): domain Bacteria; phylum Chloroflexota; class Limnocylindria; order Limnocylindrales; family CSP1-4; genus UBA5189. Next base: position 7,220 of record JBBQMH010000060.1, on the reverse strand, counting down.
GATGAGGTGACCAAGGCAATCGACGATCTGGCCGCCCTCCGCGACCGGGGAGCCATCTCCGCAGCCGATTTCGAGGCCAAGAAGCAGGAGTTGCTCGGCCGGATCTGAGCCTCCCGCCCCGACCAGCGCTGAGCGGCTAGGATTCCCGGACGGCGGACGCCGACCCCCCAACGAGGTCATGGACCCAGTAATGCTCGACGAGCTATTCATCGTCAAACTGCTCCTGATCGGGATCATCCTGCTCGTTGCCCTCCCGATCCACGAATTCGCGCACGCCCTGACGGCCTACAAGTTCGGCGACGGAACGGCGAAGCTGCTCGGGAGGTTGACGCTCAACCCGATCGTTCACTTCGATCCCGTCGGCGGGACACTGCTGGTCCTGACGCTCCTTGCGCCCGGCGGGCTCTTCGTCTTCGGCTGGGCGAAGCCGACGCCGGTGAATCCGGCGAACCTTCGCGGGGGCCGCGGCAGCGACGCGTGGGTCGCGCTGGCCGGGCCCCTGTCCAACCTGATCATGGCCACGGCGGTGGCGATCCCGTTCCGTGTCATGCTCGCGACCGGCGTGGACGTGCCGGTCATCGTGCTCGTCGGCATGGATCTCTTCATCAGGATCAATGTCGCGCTGATGATCTTCAACCTGATCCCGTTGCCGCCCCTCGACGGCTCTCATGTGCTCCTGGCGCTGGTCGATCCCCGGACGAGTTGGCGGCTGCGCAACGTCCTGCAGCAGTACGGACCGATCCTGCTCCTGGCGCTCATCCTCCTGCCATCGCTGACCGGCCTGCCGTCGCCACTCGGCATCATCTTCGAGGTCATCGCCGGGCCGATCATCACCCTGTTGACGGGCCAATGACATCGGGTGGACCGGCCTGGTGGGCCGGCAGGATCCGACAGTTCCAGGCCCACCTCGGCGCCACGGTCAGCCCGGGCGAGCGAGCAACGTTGGCCGGCTGGCTGACGCCGGCACAGCTCCTGGCCTTTGATGCAATGGCCGTCGCCGATCGGCGTCACGGGCTTGACGTCATGGCCTCGCTGCGGATCGACGGCGTGGACCAGCCGGAGGTGCTCATCGCGGGACTGCTCCACGACGCCGGGAAGGGTCAGACGGGCGTCGTCCCACGCGTCATTCACTCCCTCGGCGGGGCCTATGGATCCTGGATCCCGGGGATGGCACGCCTGGTGCCGGGTATGGCGGCTCCCCTCGAGCGCCTCGCGACCCACCCGGAGCGATCGGCGCAGATCGCGCTGGCCGCTGGCTGCACGGCCCGGACCGCTGACCTCATCCGCTGGCAGGAGGCGCCCCGTGACGCCGAGTTCGGCGAGCGACTTCGCCTTGCCGACGAGGCGAACTGACGTGACGGGAGCAACCGCAGCGCCGCTTGGTCCGACAGCGGGCACGTCCGTCCGTTTCGGATCGGCTGGCCGGCCGGAGGAGGCGACTGAAGTCGTGCTCGAGGACTGGGCTGGCCCGCTCGGGCTCCTCCTCACGCTGATCGAGGCCCGCCGGCTCGATGTCCTGTCCGTTCCGCTCGGCGCACTGGCGGGTGCGTACCTCGAGGCGCTGGCGACCCTCGACGGCGATCGCATCACGAATATCAGCTCCTTTGTGGCCGTGGCCAGCCAGCTGATCCTGATCAAGAGCCGCGCGATCCTGCCGCGCCGAGGCGAACCCGGCGAGCCCGGAGGGATGCCCGACGATGGCCCTGACCCTGAGGCTGAACTGCGCCGCCGGCTGCTCCTGTACCGGGCCTACCGGGACGCAGGGGCGGAACTGCGCGCGACGGCGTCCGTTCGGGTCGGGCTCTTCCGGCGCGAGCCAGCCACAGCCCTGGCCGCGGCGGTGGCGGGAGCCCGTCCGCCCGATATGCCGCCGCTCGACCCGGAGATCCTGCGTGGAGCATTGTCCCGACTTGCCGAGATCGCGGAGCCGCCGGAACGGCCGCCCGAGGTGTTTCGCCGCTCGGTGACCCTGAATCAGCGGGCGGCCATCATCCGGGCCGCGCTCGATCGAGCCCCGACGGTGGTGCTGCAGGAGCTTCTCCGCGATGTCCGCGATCGCGTCGTCATGGCGGTCACGTTCCTGGCGTTGCTCGAGCTCATCAAGCGTCGCGAGATCGTGGTCCGGCAAGACTCGCCGTTCGGCCCGATCATCGCCCGCCGGCCGACCTCCGTCGAGCGGGGCGCGGCCGGCGTAGCCTCGCCACCGGCCGACGTCCCCCTTGACGAAACCATGGAGGGGTTCCGGTGACCGACGACCCGGGCCTGGGCACCGACGAGCTGGCGCCGGCGGCGCCGGCCGAGCCCGCGCCGGCCGCGCCCGCGCCGGCCGAGGCATCAGCCGATCCCACCCCGGGCGAATTGAGCGAGGGTGGCCTCGAGGCGCTGCTCTTCGTGGCGGAGCGCCCGCTCTCGCGTCGCGAGATCGCCACCCTGGCCGGCGTGGATCGCGCGACGGTGGACCAACGACTCGGCGATCTCGAGGTGTCGCTCCGCACGCGCGGCATCCGGCTCCTGCTGTCCGGCGATCGTGTCGAGCTGGCCACGGCAGCTGAGGCCGGCGCACTCGTCGCACGCTATGTCGGAGCGGACGCCGTCAACCTCTCGCCGGCATCACTGGAGACTGTCGCCATCGTCGCCTATCGGCAGCCCGTCACGAAGTCGGCCATCGAGCGCATTCGAGGAGTCGATTCCGATTACACGATCCGGAGCCTGCTGCACCGGAGGCTGGTGGTCGAGCTCGGGCGCGCGGACGCCCCAGGGAGGCCCATCCTGTACGGCACGAGCTTCGATTTTCTCGAACGCTTCGGGCTCACCTCCCTCGATGAACTTCCGCCGCTCGATGCGGATGTCGCGGGGCGGCTCGAGGACCCCGAAGCGGAACCCCTGGGAGGGCCCGATGTCTGAGGAACGGATCCAGAAGATCCTGGCTGCGGCTGGGGTTGCGTCGCGACGGGGAAGCGAAGCCCTCGTCGCCGCCGGCCGCGTCACGATCAACGGCCGCGTCGCGAGCATCGGAGAGCAGGCTGATCCCATGACCGCCCGGATCGAGGTGGACGGAACGCCCGTGGGCGTCGGATCGGCGCGAACCTACGTGGTCCTGCACAAGCCAGCCGGTGTGACCTCGACGACACGCGATCGACACGCCGAGACGACCGTGCTCGATCTCATCCCGACCGCCCTCGTGCCCGATGGCACGCGCATTTATCCCGTCGGTCGCCTGGACCTCGATTCCGAGGGCCTGCTCCTCCTCACGAACGACGGCGCCTGGGCGGACCACATCCTCCACCCACGGTTCGAGGTCCAGCGTGAATATGCCGTCGGTCTTGAACGGTCACTCGACCAGGACCAGGCATCCCGGATCAGGGCCGGCATTCAACTCGACGAGGGCCTCGCGACCCTCGCGGCGCCGTTGCGGCCGGCCACGGCGATCGAGACCAGGACCCTGACGGATCTGCTCCACCCCGCACCGGACGTCGACCTCGTCTGGTATCGAGCGGTGCTGGCCCAGGGGTGGAAGCGGCAGTTGCGCCGCATGTTTGCCGCGACCGGCGCCCCGATCGTCAGGCTCGTCCGAGTCCGGATCGGGACCGTTCGCCTGGACCGAATCCCAACGGGACGGGCGCGCCTCCTGCGCACTCCCGAGATTCGTCAGCTCGGAACCGTCGCTCGCCCGAAAGCCCCCGCCCCAAAGCGAGGGGGTGGCCTCGATCCAACGGCGCCGCGCGGTGCTCCGAAGCCAGTTTCCGCCCCGAAGGTCAAGGGAGCGCCGGGATCTACCGGCCCGCGCCGGCCCATGCCGAAGCCGGCAAAGGCGGACGAGACGACCCCGAGCGATGGCCCGCGGCCACCGTCGCCGAGTGATCGATCGGACCGTCGACGGACCAGGCCGTCCTCGGGTCCGAGCGCTCCATTCCGCCATGGTGGTCGCGCAAAGGGCAATCGAGAGGGCTAACATCCGGGCCTATGGCTGCGAATGGCCCGGCGGTCGAGACCGTCGATCTGCGCAAGACACTCGGGTCCGTCCGAGCGGTGGACGGGATCGACCTGAGCCTGGCGCCCGGACGCATCTACGGCCTCCTGGGACCAAACGGATCCGGCAAGACCACCTTCATCCGGATGCTGGCGGGTCTCGCCCGGCCGACATCGGGCACGGCGCGTGTTCTCGGGACGCTGGTCCCGGATCGAATGCTGCTCGGTCAGATCGGCTACATGCCGCAGGCTGAGGCGATCTAGCCGCAGCTGCTGTTGCTCGACGAGCCGACCGTCGGTGTGGACCCGGCCCTGCGAGCCCAGTTCTGGTCCCACTTCCGCGCCCTCGCTGCGACTGGCGTGACGATTCTCGTGGCCAGCCACGTGATGGACGAGGCGGATCGCTGCGACGAGCTGGTCTTCATCCGGTCGGGCAAGGTCCTCATCCGAGGGTCCTCGGCCGAGGTCAGGGCGCAGGCCGGAACGACCGACCTCGAGACCGCGCGGCTCGTGATGCTGCGCGGCGCCGACCTGGCCGATGCGACCGTACGGTTCGATCTGCTGGTCCTGACCGGGATCGCTGCGATGTTCGTCGTCCTCGCGGGTGCCACGATCAAGCGCGAGGTCGCCTGACGCGCGCCGGCCGGCTGGCCCCGGTATGCTCCCGGGGATGTCGCCTCACGACGGTCCAGCGCAGATCGGTCGGCCGATCGTTGCCCTCGACGGCCCGGGATCGTCGGGTAAATCGAGCGTCGGCGCCGCCGTTGCCGCTGGTCTCGGGCTGCGATTCTGTGACACGGGCCTGTTCTACCGTGCGGTTGCGTTCGAGGCAGGCCGCCGCGGGATCAGTCCGTCCGAGCCGGATCGACTGGCGGGCCTCGTCGACGAGATCCGGGTAGTGGCCGACGGCGCGGGCCGCTATGACACCGTGACTGTCGGCGGGACTGACGTGACGGCGTCGATCCATTCGTCGGCCGTTGACGAAGCGGTGTCGTCGTACGCCGGGGTCCCGGCAGTGCGGGACGCATTGCTGGTGCGGCAGCGGGCGCTCGCGGCCGAGGGCGGCATCATCATGGCCGGCCGGGACATCGGAACCGTCGTCCTGCCCGATGCCGACCTCAAGGTCTATCTCAATGCTTCCGTCCAGGAGCGCGCCCGGCGACGGGCCGGCGAACGTGGCGACGCCGCCGGCGGACCTGACGTCGAGGTGACGCTGGCTCAGCTCCGCGAGCGCGACGAGCTCGATGCGACGCGCCCCGTGGCGCCCCTCCGGCAAGCCCCCGGGGCCGTCGTGATCGAGACGGACGGCAACAGCTTCGAGCAGACCGTGGCGCTCGTCCGTGCGTCGGTCGAGGGACTCGGGGGAGCTGACCATGCGAAACCGGCACCGGAGCCAAAAGCGAAGGGGCCGCGTCGCGCCCGCCATCCGTCCGTCGGCCCGACCCCCATCGCGACACGAGTGACCGCCATCATCGCGATCGCCTCGTTCGTGATGCGGCGCGTCGCCGAGTTCTTCACGCACGTTGCAATCGAAGGTGACATGGCCTTGATCCCTCGCCATGGGCCGGTGCTGATCGTCGCGAACCACGTGTCGAATGCCGATCCGGTCCTGATCGGCGGGTTTCTCAACGCGCGGATCGGTCGGCCCATCAACTGGATGGGCAAGCGCGAGGTCTTCGAGATGCCGTTCATCTCGTGGCTCGCTCGCCACGGCGGAATCCACCCGGTGGAGCGTGGCGCGGCTGATATCGAGGCATTCAAGACCGCCCTGCGAATCCTCGATGGCGGGCACATCCTGGCCGTCTTTCCGGAGGGCACACGGAGTCCGGATGGCCGATTGCAGCGCGCGAAGGACGGGGTGGCGGTCCTGGCGATGCGCTCGAATGCGGTGGTGGTCCCGATTGGTCTGGCGGACAGCGATCGCCTCTGGCCTCGTGGCCACAAGTTCCCGGTCCACACGTCACGGGTCACGGTCCGAATCGGCGAGCCGTTCAACCTGGCCGAGGCGTTGGCGACCACCGCGGGAGGGACTCCGGACGCGGAGTCCGTGCCCAAGAATGGAGGCACGTCGGCCTCGCGACGCCAGGCGAACACGGCTGGCACCGACCTGATCATGCGGCGGATCGCGGACCTGCTGCCGGAGCGGCAGCGTGGAGCGTACGGGGCGGCCGACCCTTCCTGACCCGCCTTGGGCGGACATCTGCTGGTCGCGTGAGATACTCCGGCTGATATGGGAACCGTCACCGAGATCCGCATCGCCAAGCGTACGGGCTTCTGCTACGGCGTTCGCGAGGCGATCGACAAGGCCAAGGAATCGAGCGCCGCGGGCAAGCTCACCCATACCCTCGGGCAGGTCGTCCACAACGAGGGTGTCGTTCGCGATCTCCAGTCGCTCGGGATTCGCACCGTCGATGCACTCGACGATGTCGAGCACGGAGCGGCGGTGGTCATCCGGGCCCATGGCGTTCGCCCCGAGGTGATGGACCGGGCGACCGAGCGCGGGCTCGAGGTCATCGACGGCACGTGCACCTGGGTGATCCAGGAGCAGCGCGAACTCAGTCGGCTGGTGGAGGAGGGATACACCATCGTTCTCCTCGGGACGCCGAAGCACCCCGAGGTGGTCGGGCTGCTGGGGTTCGCCCCCGACGCGATCGTCGTCGACGAGGAAGAGGATTGGGTCAAGATCCCCGCTCGCAAGCGTATGGCGCTGATTTCGCAGAGCACCCAGCCGCCCTGGAAGTTCGAGAAGCTCGCGGCCTTCATGGTTGGCCGCAGCCACGAGCTCAAGATCGTCAATACCGTCTGCCCGGTCACGATCCGGCGCCAGCAGGACACGCTCGAGACCGCCCGGGACGTGGATCTCATGGTCGTCGTCGGGGGCCGGTCATCGGCCAACACCAAGGAACTGACCCGGCTGTGCGGGATCGCCGGGACCCCGGCCCTCCAGGTCGAATCCGTTCGCGACCTGTCGGACCCGGAGCCGTTCGAGGGTCGTCGCGTGGTCGGTGTCACGGGTGGTACGTCTACCCCGATCGAGGATCTCCATGCCGTGGCGCGGCGAATCCTCGAGATCGCCGGGACCCCCGAGACCCAGGCGGACGCCAACTCGCTTGCTGACGCCGCCTTTGCGGCCGCGGCACACCCGGCCGGCCGGACGACGTCGCTGCCCGCTTCAGTGGCACAGGGCTGACCGTGGCAGGTTTGGGCGGGGCCGTGCCGGTCGTTGCCATCGTGGGCCGCCCGAACGTGGG